>JBEHYF010000042.1:0-37507 GCA_048498315.1 Actinomycetota bacterium | reverse complement strand
GAATCCTTCACCGCGACTTCAAAAAGCTGATCGCAAACAACTCGAAGTAAAGTAGTATCAATTACGCCACACTAGGAGGCGCATGCCCACATCTCGTACGTCACCCGGCTTTGTACTCTGCTTCGTTCTGGGCGTTCTGATGCTGGCCTTCAGTGCGCTTTTCGCATTCATCGGAGTGCACTCCTGTTCGAGCACCGACGCGGACGGCCCGAGTAGCAAGTCCCAGACCGAGTGCATGGGTCAGGGGCGCGCATATTCGGATACCGGGATCACCGTGGCGATCATCGGGGTGGGTTTGCTGATCGGCGGTTCCGGGCTCGCCGGCCGCGGTTCGCGGGCCGCGAGCGCCCCCGGCGTAGCCCCGTACGGAGCGTCGCCTCTCCGGCCACAGACACCTCATCCCCCGCACTACGGCGCCGGTCCGCAGTGACACCGGAGAGCCTGTGCGTCGAGCCCGTGCCCCGAGCCGCTCGTGCCGGTGATGCCGGTCCGGCCCACCCGGCGGGTGGCCATGCCCAAGCGCCGTGCGTGGGAGATCGGCCGAAGACACGGAGATCAACAACCACGCGGCCATCTCACCCCCGCGCAGGGCGCCGCGGTGGTGGTGCGCCTGGCCACGCTCGCAAGCGGACGGACCGACCGGCCGGTTCTTCAACGAAAACGGCCCGGTGCCCTGGTAGCGGGGCGCGGCGGCCGACCATCCGGACAGCTCGGACGGCATCGGCCCAGGTCGCAACCGGCAACAGACACGCCGATCAGCTCTGCTCGCCCGGTGGTGGCCGGCGAGGCCCGTCGCCACGTTCACGCCCCCGCACGGCCTGTCGGGTCGCGCCGGCGCGTCGCCGTCCGCATCGGAAGTCCCCAATGGTCCGCGGCGTCGGGACGCCTCACCGCTGAGTGGGGTGTGAGCGCCCAGGTTCCGTCGCCTGGGCCGTGTCTCGACGCTACTTGCGGCGTAGCAGCCGCCAGATGGTCCAGAGGACGGCAAGGCCGGCGAGGACCGGGCCGACCCGCTTGGCGATGGACGGGCCGGCGACCTCGAGCAGGTCGATGGCCTCGGCGGCCGGCCGCTGCCGCCGCTCGGCGGCCGCCTGCTCGGCCGCGCCGGCACCGGACCCGGTGGTGACCCCGGTGCCTTCGGCGGCTTCCGTGCCGGACGCGGGCGCTGCGGCGGCCGCGGGCTCCGCCGCCGGCGCGCCCTCGCCGCTCGTCGTCTCGGTGCCGGTCTCGGCCGGGCCGTCGGTGCCGCCGGCGTCATCGGAGGCGGCCGTGCCGGCCGGCGTCTCTTCGCGGGCCAGTTCTTCGGCGAGGTTGTCGGCGAACCGCTTGACCAGCTTGCCGCCGACCTCGGACAGGATGCCGCGGCCGAACTGCGCCGGCCGGCCGGTCACGTTCAGCGTCGTGTGCACGGTGACGCGGGTCCGCGCGCCCTCGTCGTGCAACCGGGCGTGGACGGTGGCGCTGGCCGTGCCGGACCCGCGGGCCTCCTTGCCGGTGCCCTCGATCGTCACCGTGCGGACGGACTCGTCGCGTTTGGTGAAGCGGGCCGACCCGCGGTAGGTGATGGTCATCGCGCCGAGTCGGACCTTGAGCCGGCCGGTGAACTCGTCGTCGTCGATCGAGTCGAGGGTGGCGCCGGGCATGCAGGGCGCGATGCGCTCGACGTCGAGCAGCACCGGCCACGCCTGGTCCACCGGCACCGGAACGGTGAACTCGTGGTCGAGTTCCATGCCTTCCTCCTCGTGATCGGTGGCCTGCGGGTGACCCTACGGCCGGTCTCCTGCCCACGCCAGCGAACCGGTGGAGATCACCTGGCTCGGCCGGCGGGAGACGCCGCCGGCACCGGGTACGCGGCCGAGAACGTCCCTGCTCATACCCGGCGCCGACGGCGCAAACCGCGAAACCCCCGCTAGCCGCCCGCGGCGGCGGCCAGGGACCGTGCGGTCAGCACCCGCGCCAGATGCCGGCGGTAGTCGGCGGAGCCGTGCAGGTCGCTCGGCGGGCTGGTGCCGTCATCGGCGTCCCGCGCGGCGGCCTGGAACGCGTCGCGGGTGGCGGGCCCGCCCGCGACGGCCGTCTCGACCGCGAAGGCGCGCACCGGTGTCGGACCCATGTTCGTCAGCCCGACGCGTGCCTCCTCGACCTCGCCGTCGGACCGCCGGACGAGCGCGGCGACCCCGACGATCGCCCAGGCCTGGGCGGTGCGGTGGAACTTCTCGTAGTGGTAGCCCCAGCCGGTGAAGCGCTTGGGCAGCCGCACGCCGACCAGCACCTCGTCCGGCTCCAGCGCCGACGTCAGGTAGTCGTTGAAGAACTCGCTCGCCGGGATCTCGCGGGACGACGTCACGAAGACGCCGTCCATGGCGAGCACGACGGCCGGCAGGTCACCCGCCGGGTCGGCGTGCGCGAGCGCGCCGCCGAACGTGCCGCGGTGCCGCACGGCCGGGTCGGCGACGGTCGCGGTGGCCGCCGCGAGCAGCGGGGCGTGCTCGCGGATGAGCGGGTCGCGGACGACCTCGTAGTGCGTGGTCATGGCGCCGATGACCAGCGAGTCGCCCTCGTCGCGCACGCCGCGCAGCTCGGGCACGCCGGCGAGGTCGATCAGCACCTCGGGGTAGGCGAGCCGCAGCCGCAGCAGCGGCATCAGGCTCTGCCCGCCCGCGATGACCTTTCCCTCCTCGTCGGCCTCGCGCAGCGCCGTGACGGCGTCCTGCAGCGTCGCGGGCCGTACGTAGTCGAACTGTGCCGGGATCATTCCGCACCTCCGGCCGATCCGAGGCCGCCACCGGCCCCCGGTTCTGCTGATCGTTCGGCGGTATCGGCGCCGTGGGCGGACCGCAGCGCCCGCCAGACCCGCTCAGGCGTGCACGGCATCGGCACGTCGTCCACGCCGTACGGGCGCAGCGCGTCGACGATCGCGTTGACGACCGCCGGGGTGGAGGCGATCGTGCCGGCCTCGCCGACGCCCTTGACCCCCAGCGGGTTCGTGGTCGCCGGGGTCTCGGTACGGTCGGTGGTGAACGCCGGCAGGTCGGCCGCCGACGGCACCAGATAGTCGGCCATCGTCGTGGTGGTCAGGTTGCCGTCGGCGTCGTAGACCGCCTCCTCGTACAGGGCCTGCGCGATGCCCTGGGCGAGACCGCCGTGCACCTGGCCCTCCACGATCAGCGGGTTCACGACCTTGCCGACGTCGTCCACGGCCACGTACTTGCGGATCTTCACGAACCCGGTCTCGGTGTCGACCTCGACGGCGCACAGGTGCGTGCCGTGCGGGAAGGAGAAGTTGTCCGGGTCGTGGGTGGCCTCGGAGTCGAGCGACGGCTCGAAGCCCTCCGGCAGGTCGTGCGCCGCGAACGCGGCCAGCGCGACCTCCTGGATCGTACGAGCCTGGCCCTGGACGCCGCGCACCGAGAAGGCGCCGTTCTTGAACTCGATGTCCTGCTCGTCGGCCTCCAGCAGGTGCGCGGCCATCTTCCGGGCCTTGTCGATCACCTTGTCGCAGGCGTTGTACAGCGCCACACCGCCCACCGCCAGCGACCGGGAGCCGTAGGTGTCCATGCCCTTCGGCGAGACGCTGGTGTCGCCGTGCAGCACCCGGACGTCCTCGAACGGCACGCCGAGCCGGTCTGCGGTGATCTGCGCCCACGCGGTCTCGTGCCCCTGCCCGTGCGCCGACGAGCCGGTGACCACCTCGACCTTGCCGGACGGCAGGATCCGTACGGACGCGTGCTCCCAGCCGCCCGCGCCGTACGACAGCGACCCGAGCACCCGCGACGGCGCCAGCCCGCACATCTCGGTGAACGTGGAGATGCCGATGCCGAGCTGGACGGGGTCGCCGCGGTCGCGCCGCTCGGCCTGTTCGGCGCGCAGCTTGTCGTACTCGAACAGCCGCATCGCCTTCTCGGTCGCGGCCTCGTAGTTGCCCGAGTCGTACGTCAGCCCGGAGATCGTGTCGTAGGGGAACTCCTCGTGCTTGATCCAGTTGCGGCGGCGGACCTCCATCGGGTCCATGCCCAGCTCGGCGGCGAGCTCGTCCATCATGCGCTCGATGCCGAACGTGGCCTCGGGACGGCCCGCGCCGCGGTAGGCGTCGGTCGGCGTCTTGGTGGTGAACACGCCCGTGCACCGGAACGAGTAGGCGTCCATCTTGTAGATCGCGTTGAACATGAACGCGCCGAGCAGCGGGATGCCGGGCGTCACCAGCATGAGGTACGCGCCCATGTCGGCCAGCAGGTCGACCTTCAGGCCGCGGATGCGGCCGTCGCGGTCGGCGGCCAGGGAGAGCCGCTGGATCTGGTCGCGGCCGTGGTGCACGGCCATGTTGCCCTCGCTGCGCGACTCGGTCCACTTGACCGGGCGGCCGAGGCGGCGGGCCAGCAGCAGGCAGACGACCTCCTCGGCGTACACCTGGAGCTTTGAGCCGAAGCCGCCACCGACGTCGGGTGCCACGACCCGCAGCTTGTGCTCGGGGATGCCGGTCACCGTGGCCAGCATGAGCCGCAGGATGTGCGGGATCTGGGTCGCCGACCACAGCGTGTACTCATCGCCCACGACCGTGGCCACGACGGCGCGCGGCTCCATCGCGGTCGGGATCAGCCGCTGCTGGACGAACCGGCGCTCGACGACGACGTCGGCGTCGCGGAACGCGGCGTCCAGGTCGCCGGCCTCGAACGTCCACGTGTAGGACCTGTTGGTGCCCTTGTCGGCGTGGACGAGGTCGGCGCCCTCCTTGATCGCCTTCTCCATGTCGACGACGGCCGGCAGCGGGTCGTAGTCGACGTCGATGGCCTCCAGGGCGTCCGCGGCGGCGTACCGGTCGCGGGCCACGACCGCGGCCACCGCCTCGCCGGCGTACCGGACCTCCTCGACCGCGAGCGGCGGATGGTCAGGAAGCACCATGTCCTCGGTGACCGGCCAGGCGCACGGCAGGCTGCCCTGCTCGCCGGCGAGGTCGGCGCCGGTGACGACCGCGACCACACCGGGCCGGGCCAGCGCCGCCTCGGCGTCGATCCGGCTGATCCGGGCATGCGCGTACGGGCTCCGCAGGAACGCGACGTGCAGCAGGCCGGGGAGCTGGATGTTGTCGGTCCAGTTGGTCCGGCCGGTGATCAGGCGGGCGTCCTCGGTGCGCCGCCGTGCCCGGCCGATCTCGCGGGTGGCGTCCGGCTCGCCCGGGGTGACGTGCTCGGCCACGGCCTCCGGGGCGATCTCGCTCACTGGGTCACCTCCTGCTCACGTGCCTGTCCCTGCCGCATCTCGTCCGCGGCGCGGCGGACGGCGCGGACGATGTTCTGGTAGCCCGTGCAGCGGCACAGGTTTCCTTCGAGCCCTTCGCGGATCTCCTCGTCCGACGGGTCCGCGTTCTCCCGCAGCAGGTCGAGCGCGGCCATGATCATGCCGGGGGTGCAGTAGCCGCACTGGAGCGCGTGCTCCTCGTGGAAGGCGCGCTGCAGCGGGTGCAGGTTCTGCCCGTCGCCCAGCCCCTCGATCGTCGTGATCTCGTGCCCGTCCGCCTGTACGGCCAGGACGGAGCAGCTCTTGACGCTGACGCCGTCCATCAGGACGGTGCAGGCGCCGCAGTTCGATGTGTCGCAGCCGATGGGCGTGCCCACCTTGCCGAGGCGATCACGGAGATAATGGGTCAGCAGGAGGCGGGGTTCGACCTCGTCCTCGTATTTCACGCCGTCGACTTCCACCGACACACGCGGCATTCGTCCTCCCAGGGATGTGTTCCGGATACGTGGGCGTCAAGGTGCTCGGGAGGCCCGCGGACGTCGTGAGCGATCATGACCGGCCCCATCGCGTACCGTCTCCATGCGCCGTGGCGGCGATGCGCCCACGCCGATGGACGCGGGCTCTTCGGACAGGTGTCAGCTCTGGTTGAAGCGGTGGTGGCAGTTCACCTTGTGGGCCCGGCGTGAGCCGTTCCGATGTCTACGGCGGATCTTCGCGGCGGCTCGGCGGATGCGTCTCGTGCGGCTTCGCGACATCGCGATCTCCCCTGCCAGGAGGCTTCTGAGGCCACGGTAAGCCCGTGCGTCCGCTCTAGGCCAGAGGGGAGACGAATGATGAACGGGCGTTGACCGTACGGCGACGGCCGGCGTCCCGCTCCCGGCGGTTCCCCGGCCCGAGGACGGTATTTCCGCTCGCTCGCCCCCGGCCGGGCGAGGAGACGGACGATGCGCCTGGTCGGCGGTGACGTCGTGGGCCTGGACGGCGTGACACCGGCACTCACGGCCGCCGCATCCGCTGCAGGGCCTCGTGGGTGAGCGGCTCAGGCCGTGGCTCCCGATGGCCGCCGACCCGGCGATACGGGTACCGGCCTGGTGAGACAAATGCCGACCCGGCGATAGAGGTACCGGCCTGGCGGTACCGACCCGGCGATACGGGGTACGGCCGGACGGCCGGGGGAGTCGGTTTGACGGTGCCCGCCGCCTCCCGGCATCCTGGGAGCATGCCAGCGCGCGTTTCGCCGACCGCCCACGTGGAGCTCCTCCACGCGGTCGCCGCGCTGTGTCCTTCGCGTTGTCGCCGCTGACTCTTCCGGCCGGCCATCAGCACCGCGGCGCATCCCGCCGCGTCACGAAGGACCTCTCGTGGATCTCTCTGTCATCCCCGACCTGACCCTGCAGGGCGCCGACAGCCCGTACGCCGCCGATCACACCCTGACCGTCGGGCGCCTCGCCGGGCTGATCCGGGCGCTGTCCGCCCGGCCCGGCGACTGGTGGGCGCTCGCCCGCTTCGACGGCGTGCCGGTGCGCCTGCCCGGCGAGCCCGCGCTGTGGCTCACCTCCTGGGCGCCCGGGCAGCGCACCGCTCCGGTCGCCGACGTGCTCGCCGTCCTGGCCGGCGAGCTGTCCGAACGCATGCTCACCGGGCGCGGCGTGGCCGAACGGACGCTGCGCGCCAACCGTGTCCGCGTGTACGGTGGCGCGGACCCGCACGAGCTGGTCAACCCGGGGCCGGGGTACGCGCTCAGCCTGCACGCTACGATCAGATGATCGTTCGGTGAACAGCGCGAGCCGCGGCTCTCAACCGCGTCTCTCCCGCTTAGCGTCATACTCCATGTCCCGCGTCGTTTCTCTGGTGCTGCTGGGGGCGAGCATCGTGGCGATGGGCGTGGTGATGCTCCTCGGCACGTCCGCGGCCGTTCCCTATTTCGGGCCCACGAGGCCGTTCCTGACGCTGGGCGGCTCGCCGTCGCCGATCACGGTCACCGTGCTGACCTGGTTCGCCGCGGTCGCCGCCGGCGCGGGCACGCTGGCCGGCCTGCACGCCCTGCGCCGTGGACCGTTCGCCGCCCCGCGCCGGCTGCTCCTCGCCGGAGCCGTGACGGCGTGCGTGTTCGCACTGCTGCCGCCGGTCGCGTCCGTGGACATGCTCAACTACGCGATATACGGCCGGATCGCCGACCTCGGCCGCGACCCGTACGTCACCACACCGCTGCGGCTCGCGCGCACCGGTGACCCGGTCGGCGCGCTGCTGCCCAGCGGGTGGCAGCGCGTCCCCACGGTGTACGGGCCGATCGCGACGGCGGTGCAGTGGCTCGCCGCGCACATCGGCGGCAACTCGATGGCGCGGATCCTCTTCCTGCTCAAGTGGGCCAACGCCACGGCGTTCATCGGCACCGGGCTGCTGCTGGACCGGCTGGCCCGTCCCGACCCGGCACGCCGGGTCCGTGCCTGCCTGCTCTGGACGGTCAACCCGATCATGCTGTTCTGGATGGTCGGCAGCGGGCACGCCGACGCGCTCGCGGTGCTCTTCCTCGTCGCCGCCGTGTACGCGGCCCGGCGCTCGGCGTTCGCGGGCGGGATGGCGGCCGGGGCGTCGGTCGCGGTGAAGGCCTCGTTCCTGTTCCCGGCGGCCGGTCTCGTGGCGGCCGCCTGGCTGTCGCCGGCGCGCCACCGCCGGGCGGCGGCCGTGGCGGCCGGGCTGCTGCTCGTCGGCGGCGGCGGGTACGTCCTGGCCGGCCCGGCGGCGCTGCACTCGCTGAACGCCCGGCTCGGCCGTACGAAGGACCGCTACCTGCCGGTCCCAGAGCCCGTACTGAGGCACCACGGGCCGTACCTGGCCTGGATGTCCCTCCTTGCGGTGGGGCTCACGGCGTTCCTGTGGTGGCGTTCCGGGCTGCCGGTCGCGTTCTGGCGGCGAACGGCAGCCGGCGCGTCTCCCGGCGTGGCCGTCCCGGACGTGGCCCTGCCGGTCGCGGCCGCGGGTGGCGGGCCCGACCACACGCCGGTGGCGGCGGTGCCGGCGGCCGCGGCGCCGCCCGTGCCGGCCGCCGCCCCGCCCGGCGTACCGTCACCGGCCCCGGTCTCGCCGCTCTGGGCGGTGCTGCCGGTCGCGGTGCTCGGATTCGGCACGACGCTGGTCTCGCCCCTGCAGTACCCGTGGTACGACGCCATGCTGTTGCCGCTCGCGGCCCTGCTGCCGTACCGCTGCCTGGACGCGCTGATCGTCGCCCGTGGCGTCATGCTCGCGGTGATGACGCTCCCCGGCGTGCGGGTCAACGGCTATCAGCACCTCGGCGTGCGCTGGGCCGACCTGGTCTGGCTGATCGTGTTCGTCGTCGCCGTGTGGCGGGCCTCCCGCGACACGACGTCCGGTCAGGGCTCCCGCCGTCGCGACCGGAACACCGCACGGACCAACCCGACCACGCCCAGGACGGTCAGCACGCCGGGAACCGCCCAGCCGTAGGCGACCCGCGGCCCGCCGAGCCCGGCGGTCAGGTAGCGCGCCGCCACGCTCAGGAACAGGACCGCCGCCACGGCCGACGACGGGTCGAACCTATGCCGGGACACGCGTGACCTCCATGTCGCCGACCGTGCTGCGGATGCGCAGCTCGATGACGGGCGCCTGGCCGTCGGCCCGGCCGCCGAGCGGTTCCAGCACCCGCCGCACCCGGGCGCGCGGCCCGCTGGTGATCCGGCGGTCCACGGTGATGTCGCCGAGGAACGCCTGACCGTCCACCTCCACCCGGGCGGTGTCGGGCACCTTGACCGCCAGCACGCCGAGCGTGACCTTGGCGTTCACCCGGATCCGCCGGCCCGGCGCGAGCGGGATGCGGGTCAGGTCGACGGTTCCCTCCCCGATGAAGACGTTGTGCGACTGCTCCGCGCCCGCAGCGTCGGACGGCCCCCAGGTCATGGCGTGTGTTCTCCTCGCGATGGCCGGGTCACCGGCGATCGAGGTCGATGCGAGGGCGAGAGACATGATCGCTCCAACGACGACGAGCTGATGGCTCCGGCCGAACCAGGAGCCGATGAACAGCCCGGCGGCGACGACGGCCAGCGCACCCCCGAGGATGACCTGGATCCGGTCGAAGCCGAGCCGGTGCGAACCGGCCGCGTACAGCACTCCCCCCGTGGCGAGTGCCGCCGACAGCGTGAGCGTCCCGAGGCGCGACCGGCACCGCGGCGCGGCCGGGCGAGCCGGAACGTACGGCGCGGCGCGGGGCGGCACCGGTCGCGCGGGCGCGCCGGGAAACGCGGGGTCCGCCGGGCGTGCGGCCGGGTCGGGAAACGCCGGCCCCGCCGGTTGCGCGGGCGCGCCGGGGAAGGCCGGGTTCGCCGGGGATGCGGCAGGCGTGCCGGGGAAGGGGGGCCGCGCACCGCGGAACGCCTCCGTGCGGGACGACAGCGACGCCAGGTCGACCATCCCCTCCGACATCGGGACGCCCGCGCCGGACGAGCCGGGCGACCCGGCCGGGGCGGGCGGTGGGGTCCACGACGACATCGGCCGCCCCTTGACCTGCTCCGGCAGCGTCCGCACCACCTGGACCAGATCGACGCCCCGGGAACGGGCGGTGAAGAGCGCCAGCGCGAACACGACGGCGACGGCCAGCCCGTCGCCGGAACCCCAGCTCCCGGCGACGCCGAGCACGGTGCCCGCGGCGAGCCCCGCGCCGAGCAGGGCCAGCACGGTGTCGCCGTCGAACAGGCGGTGGCCGAGCCGCTCGACCTTCGACGGGCCGCCGTCCGGCGCCGCCATCAGCAGGAAAGCCCCGACGTACAGCATGATGCCGACGCCCGTGGTGAGGACGAGCAGCGCGAACGCGACGCGGAACACGACCGCGTCGATCCGCGTGTACCGCGCCAGGCCCGCGCACACGCCGGTGATGAGGCGGCCCTCCGGGGAACGCACCAGCCGCCGCGGTGCCGCGCCGCTGTCCTCGGTCATGGATCCATGGTCGCGAACCCGACCGGCGGTGACCATCCGGGGCACCCCTGAGCCGTCCCCGAGGATCTCCGGGTATCCCCAGGGGCGGCCCCGATGCGCATGGGCGCGCGCACATGTGACGATCGATGGGTGTCCGACACCGAAGGGGAGGAGACCACCCCCGCCACCGGCCCGGCCGACTCCGCCCCGGCCGACTCCGGCGCGCCCGGGGATCGCCGCCTGCCCGGAGGCCCGGCCGCGCCGGACTCGCCGTCGCCGGACGGAGCCGGAGGGCCCGACACGGCCGTCGGTGATCCGTCCGAGCCGGGGGATGCGGAGGGGCCACCTTCCCGGGAGCCGGGCGGTGCGGCCGGGACGCCCGGCGGTGTGCCGCGCACCGGTGGGGCTGGAGGGGCCGCCGGGGTCGCCGAGGGTAGGTCGGAGCCCGGGAGTGTGCGGCCGCCCGGTTCCCAGGGGTCGGACTACGCCGCCGGGATGCCCCGCGGTGTGCCGCGCACCGGTGGGGCAGGAGGGGACGACGGGGTCGCCGGTCGTCCGTCTGAGCCCGGGGACGCGGGGGCGCCGCCTTCTCAGGGGCCCGGCGGTGCGGCCGGGGCGCTCGGCGGCGCGGCGTCGCCGGGGCCGTCGGGGTCCGCCGGCTCGGCCGGGCCGTCCGGGGGATCGTCCGCGTCCGGTGGCGCCGCGGCGGCGGCGCGTCTGGAGCGCAGGGCCGACGGCCGGCTCGTCGGCGGGGTCTGCCGCGGCCTCGCCGAGCATCTCGGGCTCGACCCGATCATCGTGCGGCTCGGGTTCTCCGTCCTGATCTCCATGGGAGTGGGCGTCATCGCCTACGTGGCGCTGTGGCTGCTGGTGCCGCAGCGCACCGGGACGGAGAGCCGCCGCGACTGGGGCCAGCTGTTGGCCTACCTCGCCCTGACCTGCGGGCTGGCGCTGTTCCTGACCGGAGACGGCGCGCTGAACTGGGCGGTCTGGCCGATCGTGGCGGGCGGAATCGGCGTCGGGCTGATCTGGCAGCAGGCCGATCCCGAACGCCGCCGCCGGTGGGTGGGCGGCGGCCGCACGCTGTGGCTGCGCAGCATCGTCGGCGCCCTGCTCGTCATCGGCGGCCTGGTCGCCTTCCTGGCGAAGAAGATCCACCCGGGGCAGGTAGGGGAGGTGCTGCTCGGCTCGGGCGTCGTCCTCGCCGGCGTGGGCGTCGTCATCGCACCCTGGCTGCTGCGGATGTGGCGCGACCTGGACGAGGAGCGCCGCGAGCGGATCCGCTCCCAGGAACGGGCCGAGGTGGCGGCGCACGTGCACGACTCCGTGCTGCACACGCTCACGCTGATCCAGCGCAACGCCCGCGACCCGAAGGAGGTGCTGCGGCTGGCCCGCGCCCAGGAGCGGGACCTGCGCGCCTGGCTGTACCAGCCGGCCGCGGACGCCGAGCAGGACCTCGCGGCCGCCGTACGTAAGATCTCCGCGCAGGTGGAGGACCACCACGGCGTGCCGATCGAGGTCGTGTGCGTGGGCGACTGCCCGCTGGACGAGCGGCTCGGGGCGATGCTGCAGGCCGCGCGGGAGGCGATGGTCAACGCCGCCAAGTACGCCGAGACGCCCTCCGTGTCGGTCTACGCCGAGGTGGAGGGCGACCAGGTGATGATCTTCGTACGGGATCGGGGCAAGGGTTTCGACCTGGACGCCGTCCCGGAGGATCGGATGGGCGTGCGGCAGTCCATCATCGGGCGCATGGAGCGCAACGGCGGGAAGGCGGCCATCCGCACGGCCCCGGGCGAGGGGACCGAGGTTCGGCTGGAGATGAAACGGTCATGACGCGAGTGGTGTTGGTCGACGACCACCAGATGTTCCGCAGCGGCGTGAAGGCCGAGCTGGGCGACGCTGTGGAGATCGTCGGCGAGGCCGGCGACGTCGACGAGGCGGTCGAGGTGATCAGGGCGACCGAGCCCGAGGTGGTGCTGCTCGACGTCCACCTGCCGGGCGGCGGGGGCGTCGAGGTGCTGCGGCGCGTGCTCGGCGCGGCGGCACGCCGGCGGGCGTCCGGCGGCGCGGCCGGCGGTGCCGGGGAGGAAGCGGGCGCGGCCCGGCGGCCGGAGACGCGTTTCCTGGCGCTGTCGGTGTCGGACGCGGCCGAAGACGTCATCGGCGTCGTCCGGGGCGGCGCGCGCGGCTATGTCACCAAGACGATCTCCGGACCGGAGCTGACCGATGCGATCGCCCGGGTCGCCGAGGGCGACGCGGTGTTCTCCCCTCGCCTGGCCGGCTTCGTGCTGGACGCCTTCGCGGCCACCGACGCGCCGTCCATCGACCCGGAGCTGGACCAGCTCACCCAGCGCGAGCGCGAGGTGCTGCGGCTCATCGCCCGCGGCTACGCGTACAAGGAGATCGCCAAGGAGCTGTTCATCTCGGTGAAGACGGTCGAGACGCACGTGTCGTCGGTGCTGCGCAAGCTGCAGCTGTCGAACCGGCACGAGCTGTCCCGCTGGGCGGCCGCCCGCCACCTGGTCTGAGCGGCGTGCCCGGCGTACGGGACGGGCCAGGGCGTGCCCGGCGTACGGCACCGGGTCAGGGTGTGATCTCGCGCAGCTCGCCGCTCGTGACGTCGAACACGAAGCCGCGCACCGAGTCCTTGTGCGGGACGAACGGGCTCGACTTCACCCGCGTGATCGACTGCCGGACGTCCGCGTCCAGGTCGGCGAAGGCCTCGACCGCCCAGTCGGGGGTCAGGCCGGTCTCGGCCCGGAGTCGCTCGCGGAACCCGTCGTCGGTGATGGACAGCATCCCGCAGTCGGTGTGGTGGATCAGCATGACCTCGCGGGTGCCGAGCAGCCACTGGCTGATCGCCAGCGACCGGATCGCGTCGGGGGTGATGACGCCGCCGGCGTTCCGGATGATGTGCGCGTCGCCGATCCGCAGGCCGAGGAGGCTGAACATGTCGATCCGGGCGTCCATGCAGGCGACGATCGCGAGCCCGCGGGCGGGCGCCGGGGACAGGTGGGCGTTCGCGTAGTGCTCGGGGTAGCGGCGGGCGTTCTCCAGCAGTTCGTCGGTGACGGACATGCGACGGCTCCCCATCGTCAAAGATCACGGACAGGCCGGGACCGCGGGATATCCGCAGGTCACGGGGGATATTCGCAGGTCACGGGATCGTCTCCCGGCGGCGCGGCCGTCCGGTGGCATGCGCACGGACGCGCGGTGTGGCGTATCCCATGTCCGGATTTCACCATGGTGTACGGATTGCGGCTAGCCCGGGGCTTCACCGATCACCGAGAGGTGGTCCGGCGGGCGGGTGCAGCGGCACCGCGGCGTGCCGTAGGGATGCCACGGGAGGCTGTCGGCGGCGGACCATCGGGACGTGCGGGATGCCGTCCTCGACGTACTCCGGCCCGTCGACCGTGAAGCCGTACCGCGCGTACAGACCCTGCACACGGGTCTGCGCCTCCAGCCGCACCGTCCGGTCGCCGGCCACGCCGAGGGCCGTCTCCATGAGGCGGCCGGCCAGGCCGCGCCCGCGCGCGTGCGGCGCCGTCACCACCCGCCCGATGCGCACGCCGTCCGGCTCCTCGACGATCCGCAGGTATGCCAGGGGTGCGCCGGGGTCGTCGGCCAGCCAGACGTGCCGGGTGCCGGGCTCGGTGTCGCGGCCGTCGAGCTCCGGGTAGGGGCAGGCCTGCTCGACGACGAAGACGTCCACGCGGAGCCGCAGCAGGGCGTACAGCGTGTGCGGGTCGAGGTCGTCGAATGCCGCCACGCACGGTCTCGTGTTCGCCACGGGCCGATCATAGGGACGGGGCCGGCGCGGCCCCGTGGTGCCGCGTCACAGCAGGCTCTTGAGAAGCCGTTCCTGGAACTCGGCGGCGTCCGCGCGCAGGGCGACGCGTACGGCAGGCCGGTCGCCCTCGTCGGCGTACGTGCGGCGGTCCCACAGAGTCGTGCCGCGGGTGCGCTCGCCGCGCAGCTCTACGCGCACCGGCCGCTCGGCGTACTCGCCCAGCGACGGGTCCACCGCGAGCATCGCGGCGAGCGCGTCGTGGATCACGGCGCCGCGGGCGTCGAGCGTCTGCGTGTGCGCGGTGACGTAGAAGTCGAGGATCCGGGCGGCGAACCGGGCGACCGCGGAGCCGGCGGCGGCCAGCCGGTCCAGCCAGGCGCCGTCCACGGCGGTCGGGTGGGTGGCGTCCAGCGGGACGAGCGTGACCGGCCAGCCGGCGCCCAGGACCAGCTCGGCGGCCTCGGGGTCGTGCCAGATGTTGGCCTCGGCGTGGCTGGTGACGTTGCCCTGGTGATGGAACGCGCCTCCCATCACGACGACGTCGCGGAACAACTCCGGCAGCGCCGGCTCCAGCAGCAGCGCGACGGCGAGGTTGGTCAGCGGCCCGATCGCGAGGAGGGTCAGCTCTCCGGGCTGCGTGCGGGCGAGCCGGACGATCTGCTCCGGCGCGGAGATCTCGGCGGGCCGGCCGGCCGGTTCGGGCAGGTGGGTCTCGCCGAGACCGTCCGTGCCATGCCAGGCGTGCGCGTAGTGCACGTCCTGGGCGAGCGGGCGGGCCGTGCCGACCGCGACCGGCACGCCGGTCAGCCCGGCGCGTTCGAGCACCCGGAGGGTGTTGAGCGCGCCGGCGTCGGGGGCGACGTTGCCGTGTACCGTGCCGACGGCGACCAGCTCGGCCTCGCCCGAGCGGACCAGTGCGGCCAGGTAGAGAAGGGTGATCGCGTCGTCGATGCCGGTGTCGCAGTCGAGCAGGATCCTGGGTCTCACGGTGCGTCCTCGGGCGGGTCGAGCACGCCGGCGGGCGCGGAGCGGACGGACCCGGCGGGGGCGGCGGGCAGGGTGTGCGCGGCCGGCGCGGGGCCGGAGGATGCGGCGGGTGCCGCCGACGCGGAGCGGCTCAGCACTGCGGGTGTGGCCGGCGCGGTGGATGCGGCAGGGGCCGCCACGGGAGGTGGAGCAGAGGTGGCCACGGCGGGTTCGGTGGAGGCGGGCGCGACGGGTGCGGAGGGGAGCGGTGCCGGGGGCATCGTCACTCGGCGGGAACGATCTGGAAGATCTCGGCGAGACGCCCGGCGGGCAGCCCGCCCTGCGCGGCGTTGGCCCCCATCCAGCCGCGCAGCATGCCCTCCAGGTCGTCGCGGTGGGAGACCTGGCTGGCGTGCGCGCGCAGCGCGGCGAGCTTGCGGTCGAAGACGTCGGTGACGTCGACGTACCGGTTCGGGGAGGGGCCGCCGACCACCCAGATCTCCCGTGCGGTCCAGGCTTCCAGGCCCTCCGCGCGCAGCTCGGGGAAGGCGTAGGGGTTGCGGGCGTCCGGGTAGACGGCGTCCCACGCGGCGGAGCCGACCGCCCGGTGGTCGGGGTGGCCCGCGTAGATCCGCTCGTAGTTGCGGTCGGGGCTGGGGATCAGGACCCGGTCGGGCCGCACCTGCCGGATCACCCGGGCGATGTCGCGGCGCAGGTCCAGCGTGGCCTCGACCCGCCCGTCCGGGTAGCCGAGGAAGCGTACGTCGCTCACGCCGACGCACTTGGCCGCCGCGGTCTGCTCGGACCGGCGCAGCGACGCCATCTCCTCGCGCGGCACGTCGTCGTCGAAGCCGCCCGCGTCGCCGTCGGTCACCAGGAGGTATGTCACCTCGATGCCGGCGTCGGTCCAGGTGGCGATGGTGCCGGCGGCGGAGAAGTCGATGTCGTCCGGATGCGCCATGACGGCGAGGGCCCGTCGTACGTCGTCGATCATGCCCACATATTAGGGACATGCGCTGTTTGCACACTTAATCGTTTTCCGCCCCCTGGCGCGCAGGGGGTGCCAGGGGGTATTCCGGGAGGCATGAAGAAGCTGATCGACGGCGTCGATGACGTCGTGCTGGACGCGCTCCGCGGCATGGCCGCCGCGCATCCCTCGCTCCGCGTGGACCTGGAGAACCGCGTGATCGTCCGGGCCGACGCCCCGCGTACCGGCAAGGTCGGGCTGGTCTCCGGAGGCGGCTCCGGACACGAGCCGCTGCACGGCGGGTTCGTCGGATACGGCATGCTCGACGCCGCCTGCCCCGGAGAGGTGTTCACCTCGCCGGTACCGGACCAGATCCTGGCCGCCACCACCGCCGTGTCCGGCGGCGCCGGGGTCGTGCACATCGTCAAGAACTACACCGGTGACGTGCTGAACTTCCAGATGGCCGCCGAGCTCGCCGGGGACGAGGACATCGAGGTCGTCCCGGTCGTGATCGACGACGACGTGGCGGTGCAGGACAGCACCTACACGGCCGGGCGGCGCGGCACCGGCGCGACGGTCTTCGCCGAGAAGACGGCCGGCGCGCTGGCCGAGGCCGGCGGATCGGTCCAGGACGTGGCCGCCGTCGCGCGCGAGGTGAACGAGCGCACCCGGTCGTTCGGCGTGGCGCTGACCGCCTGCACGGTCCCGGCGGCGGGCCGGCCGACGTTCGAGCTCGGGCCGGACGAGATGGAGCTGGGCATCGGCATCCACGGCGAGCCCGGCCGGGAGCGCACGAAACTGCGCACCGCCTCGGAGATCGTCGAGGCGGCACTGTCGGCCATCGACGACGACATGCCGCTGTCCGGCTCCGAGGTGCTGGTCATGGTGAACGGCATGGGCGGCACGCCGCTGATGGAGCTGTACATCGCGTACGCGGCCGTCGAGAAGTGGCTCTCCGGTCACGGTGCCACGGTCGGGCGCCGCCTCGTCGGCAACTATGTGACCAGCCTGGAGATGGCGGGCGTGATGATCTCGGTCTGCCGGCTCACGCCGCGGCTGACCGAGCTATGGGACGCGCCCGTGCAGACCCCCGGCCTGCGGTGGGGGCGGTGATGGGCGAGACCCTGGACGTCGGCCGCTGGATGACGCGCTTCGCCGAGCTGGTGGCGCAGGACGCCGACCGCCTCACGCGGCTCGATGCCGCGATCGGCGACGGCGACCACGGTGCCAACCTGAACCGCGGCATGCGCGCGGCGGTCGAGGGGCTCGACGCCGCGGCGACGCCCGGCAAGGCGCTCATGGCGGCCGGGCGGGCGCTGGTGTCCAAGACCGGCGGTGCCTCCGGGCCCCTGTACGGCGGGGCGCTGCGCCGCGCGGGCAAGGCCCTCGGCGACGCCGCCGAGGTCGACGCGCAGACCCTGGGCGGGGCGCTGAAGGCGGCGCTGGAGGCGATCCAGGAGCTGGGCAAGGCCGTCAAGGGCGACAAGACCATTGTCGACGCGCTCGCGCCCGCGGTCGCGGCGTACGAGGGCGCGGCCGGCGACGGGCTGGGCGCGGCCGCCCGCGCCGCCCTGGCCGCCGCCGAGAAGGGCGCGGAGGACACCGTGCCGCTGCAGGCCCGCAAGGGTAGGGCCAGCTACCTCGGCCCGCGCAGCGTCGGCCACCTCGACCCTGGCGCCGCCTCCACGGTGCTTCTCTTCCGCGCCCTCGCCGACGCGGCCGGCGGCTGACGCGGCCGGCGAGGCCGCCGGCCCACGCCCGCCCCGGTACGGCGGTCCCGGTGCCCGCGCTCCGGTCCGCACGCCGATCCCGTACGCCGATGCCGGCCGGCGGCGCCGCGCTCCCGCGGGCCGGCTCCGGATGCGGGGCCCGGGTGGCCGGCGTTCCGGCAGCGGTGCATATCCGTTAATTAGCGAAAATTGGGATCTATGAGCACAGTGGGAATCGTGCTGATCTCGCACAGCCGGGCGCTCGCGGAGGGCGCCGCCGAGCTGGCCGCGCAGATGGGCGTCGGGAAGGTCACCGTGCGGCCCGCCGGTGGCGACGCGGACGGCGGGCTGGGCACGAGCATCGACGTCGTCAAGGACGCGGTGCGGGAGGCCGACGGCGGCGCGGGCGTCGTGCTGATCGCCGACCTCGGCAGCTCGGTGCTGACCGCCCGCACCTACCTGGAGGAGCTGGAGGACACCCGCGCCGGCCGCCCCGGACCGCAGGTGCCGGAGATCGTGCTGGCCGACGCGCCGTTCGTCGAGGGCGCGGTAGCCGCGGCCTCGGCCGCGGCCGGCGGGGCCGACGTGGCCGGCGTCGTCCGCGCGGCGCGCGAGGCGTACGACTTCCGCAAGACCTGATCTCCCGCCGTCCCGGACCGGCACCCGGACGGGCGTCCAGGCGGTGGGCCGGGATCCGGGCGGCGCCCGGGCGAGGTTCGGGCAGCGCCGGCGGCGTGGAGGCGGCGCGGGCCGGATCGGTCCGGCGGCCTGCGTCCGGTCGGGGCCGGTCGGCGGCCGGTGTCGGGGCGGTGCAGCGGGCCCGGCCGTCCGGCGGTTGCCGGTGGGCACACCTCCCCGCACCGGCGGCCGGCGTGTGTCACAGCGCCCGGCGGCGTGCGCCGTATCGTGCCGGCCACCTTTCGGGCCGGCGGCTCGCGGCAACGGCCGCGTGTGAGACGCCTCTGCGGCTGCCGTGGCCAGGGTGAGACTCGGTGAGACCCGCGGGACCGCACGTCGTCGTCGCCGGCCGGGGATCGCGTCGATCTCGATCGTCCGGCGACCGGTGCGGGTGCCGGCCTGCGGCCGGCCGCAGGGCCCGCGGGGACGGCGGTATCGGCCTCGTGTGCCACGGAGTGTCCGCGGCAGGCCGTACCCTACTTTGAGTGTCGACGCTCGTAACCCACCCTCTTCTCGACGGTCTCAACGACGCCCAGCGGGCGGCGGTCGTCCACCAGGGCGGCCCGCTGCTGATCGTGGCGGGCGCGGGCTCGGGCAAGACCCGCGTGCTCACCCACCGCATCGCCTACCTGCTGGCCGAGCGGGGTGCGCAGCCCGGCGAGATCCTCGCCATCACCTTCACCAACAAGGCCGCGGGCGAGATGAAGGAGCGGGTCGACGCGCTCGTGGGGCCGCGGTCCCGGGCCATGTGGGTGATGACGTTCCACTCCGCCTGCGTGCGCATCCTGCGCCGCGAGGCCAAGCGGCTCGGCTTCCCGTCCAGCTTCTCGATCTACGACCAGGCCGACTCGCAGCGGCTGATGGCCCTGGTCTGCCGCGAGCTCGACCTCGATCCGAAGCGCTACCCGCCGCGCGGCTTCTCCGCCCAGGTCTCGAACCTGAAGAACGAGCTGATCGACTACGAGACGTTCCGCGGCCAGGCGTCCACCCACATGGAGAAGACCCTGGCCGAGGCGTACGAGACCTACCAGACGCGGCTGCGGCAGGCCGGCGCGCTCGACTTCGATGACCTGATCATGATGACCGTCAACCTGCTGCAGGCCTTCCCCGACGTGGCCGAGCACTACCGGCGGCGGTTCCGGCACATCCTCGTCGACGAGTACCAGGACACCAACCACGCCCAGTACGTGCTGGTGCGCGAGCTGGTCGGGCAGCCCGGCGACGGCGACCCGCCGCCGGCGGAGCTGTGCGTCGTCGGCGACGCCGACCAGTCGATCTACGCCTTCCGCGGCGCGACGATCCGCAACATCCTGGAGTTCGAGCGCGACTACCCCGACGCGCAGGTCATCCTGCTGGAGCAGAACTACCGCTCCACCCAGACGATCCTGTCGGCCGCCAACGCGGTCATCGAGCGCAACGCCGACCGCAAGCCCAAGCGCCTGTGGTCCGACCAGGGCGAAGGCCCCAAGGTCACCGGGTACGTCGCCGGCAACGAGCACGACGAGGCCGCGTTCGTCGCGCAGGAGATCGACCGGCTCGGCGACGAGGAGGGCGTCGCGCCCGGCGACATCGCGGTGTTCTACCGCACCAACGCCCAGTCGCGTGTCTTCGAAGAGGTGTTCATCCGCGTCGGCCTGCCGTACAAGGTCGTCGGCGGGGTGCGCTTCTACGAGCGCAAGGAGATCCGCGACCTGCTGGCGTACCTGCGGGTGCTGGCCAACCCCGAAGACACCGTGAGCCTGCGGCGCATCCTCAACGTGCCCAAGCGCGGCATCGGCGACCGCGCCGAGGCGTGCGTGGAGGTGCTGGCCGGCCGCGAGCGCATCTCGTTCTGGCAGGCGCTGCGCCGCGCCGAAGAGGCGCCGGGCATCGCGACCCGCTCGCTGAAGCAGATCCAGGACTTCACGGCGCTGCTGGACGAGCTGCGCGCGATGGTCCCGACCCACACGCCGGCCGAGCTGATCGAGGCGATCCTCGTGCGCAGCGGGTACCTCGCCGAGCTGGAGGGCTCGCGCGACCCGCAGGACGAGACCCGCATCGAGAACCTCCGCGAGCTGGAGTCGGTGGCCGCGGAGTTCGAGGAGCGGCTGACCGGGCTGCCCGCGGTCCGCACCGGCGGCGCGGCGGGCACCGGCGCGGACGCCGAGGCGGCTCCCGGCGCGGCGGTCTCCGGCGAGTCCGTGGCGGCGGGGGCGGCCGATGTCGGCGACGAGCCGGATGCCGCGGCGGCGCCGGTGGGCGCCGAGGGCAGGCTGGTCGAGTTCCTCGAGCAGGTCGCGCTGGTCGCCGACACCGACCAGATCCCCGGCGGCGACGCCGGCGTCGTCCCGCCGAGCGACCGGGGCCCGGAGGGGGTCGTCACGCTGATGACCCTGCACACGGCCAAGGGGCTGGAGTTCCCGGTCGTGTTCCTCACCGGCATGGAGGACGGCGTCTTCCCGCACCTGCGGTCCCTCGGCGACGCCAAGCAGCTCGAAGAGGAGCGGCGGCTCGCCTACGTCGGCATCACGCGCGCCCGGCGGCGGCTGTACGTCTCCCGGGCGATGATGCGCAGCTCGTGGGGCGCGCCGTCGTACAACCCGCCGTCGCGCTTCCTCGCCGAGATCCCCGACAAGCTCGTCGAGTGGCAGGGCGGTGCGCAGGGCGCCGGGGCGACGCCGGCCATGGCGTCGCTCGCGCAGCGGCCCGGCGTGCGCTCCCCGGGCAACCGGCCGGTGCCGGCGCTGTCGCCCGGCGACCGGGTCTCCCACGACTCGTTCGGCCTGGGCACGGTCGTCGCGGTCGACGGTGCGGGTGAGAAGGCCGCCGCCACGGTCGACTTCGGCGGCGAGTACGGCGTCAAGCGGTTCGTCCTCCGCTACGCGCCCATCGAGAAGCTGTAGCGCCCGGGCACGAACCCGCCCGCCGACGGCGCCGGAGGGATCGTGATCTCCGCGTTGACGGCCGTTCCGCCGTGCCAGGCACGCCGCCCGCGCCGGGCACCGCCGCCCATGCCAGGGCCTCGCCCGCGGCGCGCGCCCCGCCGGCGAGCGCCGTCCCCCAGGCGGGGCGGGGCGGCATCATGACGGCGGCCGGCTGCGGCGGCACCGGCGGGCGGGCCGTGCGCGGGGCGGCCGCATCGCACGACCGCCGTTGCGCACGCTTTCACGCCCCGCGGCGCGCGTCTCGAACCGCGTTCCGCCACGTCGGCGCGCTCACCGGGCGACTTCCGGCATTTTGGGATGGCGACATGGCCGGATGCGGGCGTCGACACGAGGCACACGGACCTGCATGATGCACCTGGGAGCACCTGCGGCCCGTTGGGAGGAAAATGGGGCGGTTTGCGCGGCGTCTCCTCGCCGCGGCCGTGTTCCTGGTGACCACGGCCCTCCTCGTGTCACCCGTCGTGGCCGCTCCGGCGCTGGCCGACGCCGGGCGGCAGGTCGCGCTCCCGCCCGGCACCTACCACGTCCCCGCATACCGCGCCGCGCCCGCGTGGCCGCGCCTCGTCGTGTGCAAACCGGGCGCGCACCTGACCGGAATGGCCGCGCGGCTCGCCCCCGAGTGCGCGTACCACGACATCCAGGCGGCGGTGGACGCCGTCCGGCAGCGCGGTACCACGATCTATGTGCTGCCCGGCGTCTACCACGAGGAGCCGAGCCTGACCCGGCCGTCCGGCGCGTGCGCGAAGCTGCCCGCCCAGGGCGCCCTGTCGTACCAGCAGCAGGCCGCCTGTCCGCACCTGCGCAACCTGATCGGCGTCTTCGGCCTGACGGACCTGCAGATCGAGGGAGTCGGGCAGGGCGTGATCATCGAAGGGCACAAGCCGGTCGGCATCCGCGCGGACCGCGCCGACGGCTTCTACCTCAAGAACGTCACCCTGCGCGGCTTCGCCGAGGACGGCGTCGCGGTCGTCGAGACCGACGGGTTCGTCCTCGACCAGGTCGCGGGGGTGGACAACGGCGAGCACGGGTTGGCGGCCTACGGCGCCGACCACGGGGTGATCGCCGACTGCACGACGTCCGGCAACCGCGACGCTGGAATCTCCACCGAGTCGGCCTCCGATCAGCGGGGGACCCGGCTGTCCGTCGAGGTGCGCGGCTGCCGCTCCTCCGGCAACCTGATCGGCTACTCCGGCACGGCCGGCGACTCGGTCTACGTCCACGACAACGAGTTCTTCGGCAACGCCACCGGTGCGATGCTCGACAGCAGCGAGCAGGTCGCCGGCATGCCGCAGAACCACGCGATGTTCGTGGCCAACCGGGTGTTCGGCAACAACGCCGACCCCTACCGCGACTGCGGCGACTCGTGCCCGCGGCGGGCCGTTCCGGTCGGCACCGGCATGCTGCTGGCCGGCGGGGACGACAACACCTACGCCGGCAACTTCGTCTACGGCAACTGGCGCTACGGCATCGCGCAGTACTGGATCCCGGCCGCCCGCCGCGGCGAGACCGACCCGGCCAGGCAGCGGGACACCTCGCACGGCAACCGGTACGTCGGCAACCTCATGGGCGTGACGCCGTCCGGCGCGCCGGACCCCAACGGCGTGGACTTCTGGTGGGACGAGCAGGGCGACGGCAACTGCTGGCAGAACAACGCCTCCTCATGGGGGCGGCCGAGCAGCGACCCGGCCGCGCTGCCGGACTGCGACCACCCCTCGGCCGGCGGGCCGTACGCCAAGCAGGGCAACCCGGCCAAGAACGCGATCGTGACCGCATGCTCCGGGTACACCGTGAGTGACCGTACGCCGCGCGGCTGCCCGTGGCTGACAATGCCCGCACGCCCGGCGTTCTGACGTCGCCCGGGTGCCCGGCGACCGCCACGATCGGGCTTACGGTTACGCTGCGGAGCATCCGACGTACCCCGTAGGAGGCAGCAATGGCGGGTCCGATCCGCGTCGTCGTCGCCAAACCCGGTCTCGACGGCCATGATCGTGGGGCGAAGGTCGTCGCCCGGGCGCTGCGCGACGCCGGCATGGAGGTGATCTACACCGGGCTCCACCAGACCCCGGAGCAGATCGTCGAGGCCGCGCTCCAGGAGGACGCCGACGGCATCGGCCTGTCCATCCTGTCCGGCGCGCACATGACGCTGTGCGCGCGGGTCGTCGAGCTGCTCAAGGAGCGCGACGCGTCCGACATCACGGTGTTCGCCGGCGGGATCATTCCGGACGCGGACATCCCGGAGCTGGAGAAGCTCGGCGTCGCCAAGATCTTCACACCCGGTGCGAGCACCCAGGAGATCGTCGAATGGGTGCGCGCCAACGTCGGCGAGAGTTGACCGGCCTGGCGTCGGCCCGCCCGGCACGTGAAAGTCAGGCCGTGACGGTCAGGCCGCGCGCGAGGGCTCGCCCGTGACGGCCGGGCCTTGACCGGCCGTCACGGCGGTAAGGCGGCGCACGGCGGCTTCCACGGCCGGCGGCGGATGGCGGTCGGGCGGCCCATGACGGCCCGGCCCGACGGTCAGGCCGGCGGGACCGGCAGCGGTGCCCGCTCCGCCGACAGCGCCAGCACGACCAGCGCGGAGGTCCAGCCCAGCGGCGCGACGCCCGCCTGGTGGCCGCGGGCGTCGACCTTCTCCGGGAACGAGCCCAGCGACGTGCGGTGCGCCAGCAGCCAGCCCAGCCAGTCGTCCGCCGCGGCGACGTCCCCGCTCGCCGCGGCCGCCAGCGCGAACAGCCCGGTCTCCGGCGTCCACGCGACGTCGGCGCCGTACCCCTCGCCGGGCACCACCCCGCCGCTCGGCAGCCGCAGCCGCGCGCCGATCTCCCGTACCGCGGCCAGCACGTCGGGCGTCGCCGGCGCGAACGGCGGCGCGAGGAACGTGACCGAGGCGTCCACGGCACCGTGCGGGATCGGCGAGCGCGGATAGCCATATGGCGCGAACCGCCGCGCGATGCCCTGGGCCAGCCGGTCCGCCGCCCGCCTCCACCGCTTCATGGCCTCCTCGTCACCGCGGTCCGCGGCCAGTGCGACCGCGGCGCGCAGGCCGGCCAGCATCGGCGCGCACACCCCGAGCGTCGCGACGTGCGGCGCCTGCTCGCTGGCCGGAGGGCGCTCCCAGTAGTCCGGCGACGGCGGCGGCAGGCCACCCGGCCCGATCGCCCGCGCCGCCCGGTCGGCGGCCCGCCGCACCATCGGCCACAGCGTGTCGAGGTTGGCGGCGGACGGGCTCTTCGCGTGCAGCAGCCAGGTCGCCCACAGCACCCAGCCGAGGCTGTCGAGCTGTGCGTTCCGGCCGTCGGCCACCGCCGTGCCGTCCGGCCGGTAGCGCGCGGCCCACAGTCCGCCCTCGTCCTGCGCGCGGGCGAGGAAGTACAGCACCCGCTGGGCGTCGGCGCCGTGCCCGGTGACGGCGAAGGCCGCGGCGGTGAAGGCGCCGTCCCGCGGCCACATGTAGTCCCACGCGCCGTACCAGGAGGCGGTGGACGCGCCGTTCGGCTGGGTCAGCATGCGCAGGTCGAGCAGCGCGCGGGAGGCCGCGTCCCGTTCGCCGGCGGTGACGCCCGGCACCGTGCCCGACGCCAGCCACGCGTTGTCGGACCGCACCGCCTCGATCACCCGCGGGTCGTCCCGCGGCAGCGTGACCGGGTCGTCCTGCCCGAACGGGATGAGCAGCGCCCTGCCGCCCGGAAGCGCGAGGACGGTGCTGCCCGGGATGTATGAGGCGCCCTCCGCCTCCTCCGGCGTGACCGGGGTGCGGGTGTACGGCCAGCCGCCGTTGCCGATGAGTCCCGGGCTGCGCCACGCGGTATCGTCGGCGTCCGGCAGGCTCGCGGCGCATGTGCCGGTGAGCGCGGCGATGAGCAGCAGGAGGGCGAGACGGCGCACCCTCCGTGCCGTGCTACCTCTCACCGGCGGCTCCGCGAATCATGGCACCCAGTACACCAAACCCGGGCGTGCACCCGGACGCCGTACGCCCATCACCCGTCGATCACCCTCGGGAAAGCCTTCCGTCGGACCCGGCGGCCCGCGCCGGGTGCCAGGGGGCTAGGCTGCCTGGTCGGAGCGGACCGCTGGGCGCGGTCGTAATCTGTCGAACCCGTTAAGGACGGACCCCCGTGGACCTGTTCGAGCATCAGGCGAAGGAGCTCTTCGCGGAGTACGGCGTTCCGGTTCCTGCCGGCAGGATCGCTACGACGCCGGAGGAGGCGCGGGCGATCGCGGAGGAGTTCGCGGCCGCCGGTTCTCCGCGTGTGGTGGTCAAGGCGCAGGTGAAGACCGGTGGGCGTGGTAAGGCCGGTGGTGTGAAGCTGGCCGAGTCCCCGGATGACGCGGCGGAGAAGGCACGCCAGATCCTGGGGATGGACATCAAGGGCCACACGGTGCACAAGGTGCTGGTCGAACAGGCGAGCGCGATCGCGCGGGAGTTTTATTTCTCGTTCCTGCTGGATCGGGCCAACCGCACCTTCCTGTCCATCTGCTCGGTCGAGGGCGGGATGGAGATCGAGCAGGTCGCCGCGACCAACCCGGACGCGGTGGCGAAGGTGCCGATCTCGGCGCTGACCGGCGTCGACCGCGCGAAGGCGCGGGAGATCGCGGCTGCGGGCGGCCTGCCGGAGCAGGCGCTGGAGGGCGCCGCGGAGCTGATCGAGCGGCTGTGGGCGGTGTTCGTCGACGAGGACGCCACGCTGGTGGAGGTGAACCCGATGATCCTCACCGCCGATGGCCGGGTCGTGGCGCTGGACGGCAAGGTCACCCTCGATGACAACGCGGCCTTCCGGCAGCCAGAGCATGAGGCGCTGGAGGACAAGGCCGCGGCCGACCCGCTGGAGGCCGAGGCCAAGGCCAAGGGTCTCAACTACGTCAAGCTGGACGGGTCGGTCGGCATCATCGGCAACGGCGCCGGGCTGGTGATGTCCACCCTGGATGTGGTCGCCTACGCCGGTGAGGAGTTCGGCGGGCAGCGGCCGGCGAACTTCCTGGACATCGGGGGTGGGGCGTCGGCGCAGGTGATGGCCGACGGCATGCGGATCGTGCTGGGTGATCCGGACGTCAAGAGCGTGTTCATCAACGTGTTCGGCGGGATCACCTCCGGGGAGGCGGTCGCCAACGGGATCGTGGCGGCGGTCAAGCTGCTGGAAGAGCGCGGGGAACGGGTGGATCGGCCGATCGTGGTGCGGCTGGACGGCAACAACGCCGAGCTGGGCCGGCGGATCTTGGATGAGGCGGCGATCGGTGTGATCGAGCAGGTGGAGACGATGGATGAGGCGGCGCGTCGGGCCGCCGAGCTGGCCGCGCAGGGGGTGTGAGGCGATGGCGATCTGGCTGACCGAGTCCAGCAGGGTCATCGTGCAGGGGATGACCGGTGGTGAAGGGTCCAAGCACACCGCGCGGATGCTGCGGGCCGGCACGAACATTGTGGGCGGGGTGAACGCCCGCAAGGCGGGGCAGACGGTCTCGCATGAGGGCCGTCAGCTGCCGGTGTTCGGCACGGTGGCCGAGGCGATGGACCGCACGGGTGCGGATGTGAGTGTGGTGTTCGTGCCGCCGCGGTTCACCAAGGACGCGGTGGTGGAGGCGATCGATGCGGGGATCGGGTTGTGTGTGGTGATCACCGAGGGTGTGCCGGTGCACGACACGACCTGGTTCTGGGCGCACGCGGTGGAAAAGGGCGGTAAGACCCGGATCATCGGGCCGAACTGTCCGGGGATCGCCTCGCCGGGCAAGTCGAATGCGGGGATCATCCCGGCCGATATCACCAGCCCGGGGCGGATCGGGCTGGTGAGTAAGTCCGGAACGTTGACGTATCAGATGATGTACGAGTTGCGGGATATCGGGTTCTCCACGTGTGTGGGGATCGGCGGGGATCCGGTGATCGGCACCACGCACATCGATGCGCTGGCGGCGTTCGAGGCTGATCCGGATACCGATGCGATCGTGATGATCGGGGAGATCGGTGGGGATGCCGAGGAACGCGCCGCGGCCTACATACACGAGCATGTGACCAAGCCGGTGGTCGGGTATGTGGCCGGGTTCACCGCGCCGGAGGGCAAGACGATGGGGCATGCGGGCGCGATCGTGTCCGGTTCGTCGGGTACCGCCCAGGCCAAGAAGGACGCGTTGGAGAAGGTCGGCGTCCGCGTCGGCAAGACCCCCAGCGAAACCGCCCGCCTCATGCGGGAGATCATGTCGTCCCGCTAGCGCGAGATCCTCTATCCGGCCAGGACGCCCGGCGCCTCTCACACCGGCGCCACGGTCGCGACCGGCCTCGGATGCGCCTCCTCGTGACGGTGGCCGACCACCTGGACCACAGGCGCGCGGCTGCCGGTCTGTTAGGTAGCGCACCGGGTGGCGGTGATGCAGCGCCACGAGCGAGCCGGACGGCACATGCCCCGGACGCCGCCGCACCGCGGCTCCGGGGCGTTCGCGCGCCCGTCCCGGCGGGCCTGCTGGGACGGGCCGCCGGGACGGTCCGCCGGATCGGTCGGGGCCGGCGGCCCGATGGCGGACCCGGCCTCATTGCGGCGACGAGAGCCGTCGTTCGCCGCGCGTGCGGTATGGACCGGGGCGGGACATCGGCGGCGGCCAGGGCCTGAACGGTGATGCGCCGCCGTACCTGGCTGCGTGTCCGGCGTGGGCGGCGACAGGACGCCGTGTGCCGGGGACCATGGTTCGAGCGGTGATGCGCCGCCGCACCTCGTTGCGTGTCCGGCGTGGGCAAAGGCGGGATGCCGCGTGCCGACCGCCACCGCCGAGCGTTGACAGGCCGGCCGAGCCACGCCGACGCGCCGGGTCGTGCCGGAACCGGACGGATCCGGGAAACCGGCGACACGCCGCGCCCGCGGGCGCTCCGCGCGCGGCGCGGCTGCGAGCATGTGGGCGGATGCCCGCGAGCGAGCGAGGAGCGGCGAGTGAGCAGCGAGCGATCCGGCGAACGGCGAGGATCCGCCGACCGCGACCGGACCGCCGGTGCCGGCCGGTCCGGTGGCCCCGACCGGCGGACCGGCGGACCGGACCGACATCGCGGCACCGACCGATCCGGCGACCGGGCCGTCGAGCCGCGGCGCCCCGCGGAGCGGGGCCGGCCGGGCGAGCCGAAGCGCACCGAGGCACTGGACCGGCCGGGGGAGCGGCGACGGCCGCCCAGCGACCAAGCCGCGCCGACGGCCGGCGAGGCGACTACCCGGCCGCTCGCCGTCACCGGGGTCGTCGCGGCGATCTGGTCGGCCGGCATCGGCCTGGCCACCCTCACCACGATCACGCTGATCGGCTGGATCGGGGCCCCGCGAGCGGGCCTCGGCGCCGGCCTGCCGGGCGTCTTCCGCACGGCGGTGAACTTCTGGCTGGTCGCCCATCATGCCGGGTTCTCCGTACCGCACGGCCGTGTCGGGCTGCTACCGCTCGGCCTGGTCGTGCTGCCCGGCGCGCTGCTGTTCCGCGCGGGCGGCTGGATCGCCCGTACCGGGCGGGTCCGCGGCCGCTACCGGATCGGCCTGGTGCACGCCGGCCTGGCCCTCGCCGTCCCCTATGCGATCCTGGCCGGTTTGCTGGCGCTGCTGGCGCGCTCCCCTGCCATCAGGCCATCGGTCTGGCAGGCGCTGCTGCTGTGCTTCCTTCTCGCGCTGATGGCCGGCGGGCTCGGCGCGGCCCGCACGCTCGTCGCGTCGACGACGACGCGCCCGCCGTGGCGGGTGATGCTGCAGCTTCTGCCGCGGCGCACCCGCTCCGTGGCGGCCGGGACCCTCGGCGCGACGGCGGTCCTGCTCACGTCGGGTGTGTTGATCTTCCTGGTGTCGCTCGCCTTCCACTTCTCCGAGGCGAAGAACCTCTACGACGTCCTCAGGCCGGGCGTCGTCGGCGGCGTGCTGTTGTCCGTCATCGCGCTGGTGTACCTGCCCAACGCCGCGCTGTGGGCGGCCTCGTACGCCGTCGGGCCGGGGTTCGCCGTCGGCGCGGGTACGAGCGTGTCGCCGTCCGGGATCTTCATCGGCGTGATTCCCTCGTTCCCGCCGCTGGCGGCGCTGCCGCAGCCGGGACCGGCCCCGGTGGTATCGCTGTTCGCGCTCGCGGTCCCGTTCGTCGCCGGGGCAGTGGGCGGCGTGCTGACCATACGGGCGCTGCCCACCGCGGTCGGAGAGGCGGCACCGCTGTGGGGCTTCGTCTCGGGCGTGTGCACCGGCGTTGTGATCGCTTTCCTCGCGGCCCTGTCGGGCGGGCCGCTCGGCGGCGAGCGGATGGCCGTCATGGGCCCGTCGGCCTGGCAGACCGGGCTGCTGACCGCGCTGGAGGTCGGGGTTTCGGCGGCCACCGCCGCATGGATCGCGAACTGGCTGCTCCTGCGCCGCGCGCCGGTGCCGGCGGCCGAACCCGAGCCGGCGCCCGCGGATGAGCCCGTGCCGGCGAGCGACGAGCTGGAGTTCGAAGATCCTGACCCGGTGCTCGCGTCCGCCGAGACGCGGCGGCTCCCGGACGGCGTCATCCCGATGGGCGAGCGGTTTCAGGCCCGCACGCCGGAGGTGCCGGCACCGCGCGAGGAGGACTCCCACGGGACGGTCGCGCCGTTCCGCAGGCAACCCCCTCCAGACGACCGGCCGTACTGACCTTCGTCGGCGCCGCCGGATGAGCCGCCGACCTGCAGGGCCGGCGCGCACGGGCGGGCCGCCGCCCGCACGCGCACCACGCGTGCCGGTGCGCGGGCCCTGGGGCCGGTCGCCCGTGGGCGTGCCCGGAACGCGGCCGTGTCGGCCGGGTGTGCCGCCCGGTGACCTGCGGGGCCGGCTCGGCCAGGGCGGCCGCCCGGATGCGGCGCGGGAGTCGCGGCCGCGCCGGAGGACGCCGCCGGTCGGCCCGTTCGTTCGTGCTGGTCCGGTCGGCTGTGGGTGCGGCGCGCAGGTGCCCGGCCGGGGTGCCGCCCGTACGCGGGCGTTCCGGTCCTGCCGCCGGGGAAGCGCACGGGACCGGAGGCTGCAAGCCAGAACGCATCCTGCGCTGGGGGCCTGAGGTCGACATCCGGCCCCTCACCTGCGGGGGGACACCGGCGGTCAGAACAGATGGTGCTGCTCCAGCGTGCCCGGGGGCATGTGGAGCCGGCGTTCGATCCGCGGGTAGTACGCCTTCTGGCAGGTCTGCTCGTCGTCGATGGTCAGTGCGGATTCGCGGCACCGCACGTAGTCCCGGAAGTCCTGGCCCGCCATCGCCTCCAAGGCGACCGCCCAGGCGCACAGTACCAGGGCGATCGAGCCGAGCACGATGCCCGCGACCGCGCCCGGCGCCGGCGCCAGCACCCTGCGGCCACGCCTGCGCGCGCGGACGCCCGTGATGATGGCGGCGATCGGCAGGATGGCGCCGATCAGCCCGAACGGGAAGGTGAGCAACCCGGCGATCCCGAGCAGGAGCGCACGACGGCCGCCCGGCTCGGTGGCGGCCAGCGGCGTCGGCCGCGTCGGCCCGGGCGGTCGCATCTGCGGCCCGGCCTCGTCGTGGCCTGGCGCGTCACTCACATGTCCTCCCAATCGGTCCACCCGTCCGGCCGCCGCGGTGCGGCCTCGGGCGGTTCGTCGTCGCCGCGCGGCGTGCACGCCCGGGTGCCCCGCCCGCGCCGCGGCCGGACGGCGCGTCCCGCCGCGACGCCCGCCGCTTCCGGCGGCGTCGCGCGGACGTCACCCGTCCACCGCGCCGGCCGGGGCGTCCGTGCGCCCGTACGCGCGAGTCCTCCTGGTGTCGGCGCGAGGGCGGCGAGCGGCGGCCGATAGGCTGGAGGCCCGCTGCCAGCCGACTGCTCCCGGGAGTCACGTGTCCGCCCGGCTCGTCGTCCTCGTCTCCGGTGCGGGGACCAACCTACAAGCGTTGCTCGACGCCTGTGCCGATCCAGCTTATGGCGCGCGGATCGGTGCCGTGGGCGCCGATCGCGACGGTATCGAGGGTCTCCGCCGCGCCGAGCGCGCCGGGGTGCCCACATTCGTCGTGCGGCTGGGCGATTTCCCGGACCGCGACGCCTGGGACGCCGCACTGACCGACGCGGTCGCCCGGTACGCCCCTGACCTGGTGGTCTCCGCCGGCTTCATGAAGATTCTGGGTAAACGTTTCCTCGATCGTTTCGGTAGCCGGGTGATCAACACGCATCCGGCGCTGCTGCCCGCGTTCCCCGGGACGCACGGCGTCCGCGACGCGCTGGAGTACGGCGTGAAGGTGACCGGCTGCACCGCCCACTTCGTGGACGCCGGGGTCGACACCGGGCCGATCATCGCGCAGGAGACCGTCCCGGTCCTGGACGACGATGACGAAGATTCGCTGCATGAGCGCATCAAGGCGGTCGAACGGCCGCTGCTCGTGCGGACCGTGGGCCGTCTGGTCCGCGAGGGATGGACCATCGAGCGCAGGAGAGTGAGGATCGGGTGACCCGCATCGCGATCAAGCGTGCCCTGATCAGCGTGTACGACAAGACCGGCCTGGACGGCCTGGCCAAGGGGCTGCACGCCGCCGGGGTGGAGATCGTCTCGACCGGGACGACCGCCGCCCGCATCGCCGAGGCCGGCGTCCCGGTCATGAAGGTCGAGAAGCTCACCGGGTTCCCCGAGTGCCTGGACGGCCGGGTCAAGACCCTGCACCCGAAGGTGCACGCCGGGCTGCTCGCCGACCGCCGCAACCCCGACCACGTCCAGCAACTCGACGACCTGCACGTCGAGCCGTTCGACCTGCTGGTGTCAAACCTGTACCCGTTCCGTGAGACCGTCGCCTCCGGCGCCGCGCCCGATGAGATAGTCGAGCAGATCGACATCGGCGGGCCCGCCATGGTGCGCGCCGCCGCCAAGAACCACCAGAGCGTCGCCGTCGTCGTCGACCCGGCCGCCTACGACGAGGTGCTGGAGGCCGTCCGGCGCGGCGGCTTCGAGCTGGAGGAGCGCAAGCGGCTGGCCGCCGCCGCCTACGCGCACACCGCCGCGTACGACGTCGCGGTCGCCTCGTGGTTCGCGAGCGCCTACGCGCCGGACGGCGACACCCGGTGGCCGAAGGTCGCCGGCGCGATGCGCACCCGCAAGAGCGTGCTGCGCTACGGCGAGAACCCGCACCAGGCCGCCGCGCTCTACACCGACGGGCAGGGCGGACTGGCCGAGGCCGAGCAGTTGCACGGCAAGGAGATGTCCTACAACAACTACGTCGACGCCGACGCCGCCCGGCGCGCCGCGTACGACTTCGCCGAGCCGTGCGTCGCGATCATCAAGCACGCCAACCCGTGCGGGATCGCGGTCGGCTCCGACGTCGCCGAGGCGCACCGCAAGGCGCACGCCTGCGACCCCGTGTCGGCGTACGGCGGCGTGATCGCGGTCAACCGGCCGGTCACCGCCGAGATGGCCCGGCAGGTCGCCGACATCTTCACCGAGGTGATCGTCGCGCCCGGCTTCGACGACGAGGCGCTCGGCCTGCTGACCGCCAAGAAGAACATCCGGCTGCTGGTCTGCCCCGAAGGGCCGTCCGGCGCGGTCGACTCCCGGCGCATCGACGGCGGCCTGCTGATGCAGGCGTTCGACCGGATCGACGTGCCCGGCGACGACCCGGCGAACTGGGAGCTCAAGACCGGAGACCCCGCCGACGAGGAAACCCTGCGCGACCTGGCGTTCGCCTGGCGGGCGTGCCGGTCGGTCAAGTCCAACGCGATCCTGCTCGCCTCCGGCGGCGCGACCGTCGGCGTCGGCATGGGGCAGGTCAACCGGGTCGACTCCGCGCGCCTCGCGGTGACCCGGGCAGGCGAGCGGGCGGCGGGGTCCGTGGGCGCCTCGGACGCCTTCTTTCCCTTCCCCGACGGGCTCGACGTGCTCACGGAGGCGGGAGTCAAGGCGATCGTCGAGCCCGGCGGTTCCATCCGGGACGACGAGGTGATCGAAGCGGCCGCCAAGGCCGGGATCACGCTGTACTTCACCGGCGTCCGTCACTTCTTCCACTGACCCCCGGTCGCCGGGGCCCGGCCTTGGCGACCCGCAGCCCTCCCGGAGGCGGCGTGCCCAACGGATTGCCCAAGGCCACCTTCGCGGTCCCCCGGCCCGTGGCGACACCCTCCCGACACGGCCCGGTCACCGATCGGCCTCGTCGCCGCCCCGCCGGCCGCGGTCATCGCCTCGTACGCGAGCCGGCACCTGACGGATCGTGGCCCGGCGGCGCCGCCGACCACGACGGCCTGTAGTCGAACCCGACTGAGAGGATGGGATCGTGACCGCACGGATTCTCGACGGCAAGGCGACCGCGGCGGCGATCCGCGCCGAGCTGAAAGAGCGCATCGACGCGCTGCGCGAGCGCGGCATACGCCCCGGCCTGGGCACCGTCCTCGTCGGTGACGACCCCGGCAGCCACGCGTACGTCGCCGGCAAGCACCGCGACTGCGCCGAGGTGGGCATCGCCAGCATCCGCCGCGACCTGCCGGCGACCGCCACCCAGGCCGAGGTCGAGGCGGTCGTCGACGAGCTGAACGCCGACCCGGCGTGCACCGGCTACATCGTCCAGCTCCCGCTGCCGAAGGGCCTGGACGCGCAGCCCGTGCTGGAGCGGATCGACCCGGCCAAGGACGCCGACGGCCTGCACCCGGTGAACCTCGGCCGGCTCGTCCTCATGCAGCCGGGCGCGCTGCCGTGCACGCCGCGCGGGATCGTCGAGTTGCTGCGCCGGTACGACGTGCCGGTGCGCGGCGCCGACGTCACCGTCATCGGCCGCGGCATCACGGTCGGCCGCTCGCTCGGCCTGCTGCTGACCCGCCGGTCGGAGAACGCGACCGTCACGACCTGTCACACCGGCACGAAGGACCTCGCCGCGCACACGCGGAACGCCGACATCGTCGTCGTCGCGGCCGGCGTCCCCGGGCTGCTCACCGCCGCCATGGTCAAGCCCGGCGCGGCCGTGCTCGACGTCGGCATCACCCGCACCGACGCCGGCCTGGTCGGCGACGTCGACCCGGGCGTGCGTGAGGTCGCGGGCTGGATCGCGCCGATGCCCGGCGGCGTCGGCCCGATGACGCGCGCGATGCTTCTCGCCAACGTCGTCGAATCCGCCGAACGCCTCGCCTGACATCCACTGACTTCGCCCCGCGCCGGCGCGAGCGCGCGGCGCGGGGTCGGCTCACGCGGGTGCGGTCGGCCGGCGCGGCGGCCCGGAGCGGTCAGCTCGCGCGGCGGCCCGGAGCGGTCGGCTGGCGCGGCGGCGGAGCGCCCGGCCGCTGCGCCGCCGGACGCCGCGGCGGGCCGCCCTGCGGCGGCACGTGCACCGGCGGAAGCGGGCGGACCAGTCCCAGCGCGATCACCTCGTTCGCGAGGCGGGTGCGGCGGTTGGCGCCCTCCGGGATGCGGAACTTCTGGTAGAGGCGTAGCAGGTGCTGCTTCACCGCGGCCTCGGTCACGACGAGATCGCCGGCGATCTCGCGGGCGGTGGCGGGGGCGACGAACGCCTCGTCGGACAGTGCGGGGCGGCACAGCGAGGTCAGCACGTCGATCTCGCGGCGGGTCAGCTCCGGCGCGACGGCCCGGCGCAGCTCGACGTCCGGGTCGACGTCTTCGCGCGGGATGCCGCCCATGCGGCAACGGGCCGCGCCGAAGCTGACCACGTCGCCGTCCTCCAGCACCCGGCGGGCGATCGGCCGGCCGTTCACCCGGGTTCCGTTGCGCGACAGGCCGAGATCCACCACGTAGACGTACGGGCCGCGGCGGACGAGCTCGGCGTGCAGCCGCGACACGCTGGGGTCGTCGAGCCGTACGTCGACGCCCCGGCCTCGTCCGATCGTCGTGACCTCGGAGCGCAGTGGCAGTACCGTGCCGGTTTCTTCGATCCGTATGTACGGGCCCTCCACGGCGGTCCCTCCAGTAGTTAGCGACCCCTGTCTGCCGGGTTACCCGGAGCGGCCATGGTCACACCCCCCTACTGGCGGGTAAGGCCGACTACACCGGGATTCTAGGAGGTATGAAAGATCTCCCACGGGCCCCGGTCCCGACCCCTGGGGCGGCTGTGAACCGGTGTCCGGAAAGCCGCCGGCGAGGTCATCGGGAGCGCCACCCGGAGCCGGCCGGGGCGGCCGGGCGAGGACGGATGGAAGGAAGAGAAGCGGCCCTCGACGCACGCCGGGTACGTCACGCAGACCCACGGACCGCACGCCGGTCCCGCCACGCGCGCCCGGTCCGCCGGGCGGCAGCCGGGCCGCGGGTCGTGGGCCGGCCCCGGCGCCCCCGCGGGCGTGCCGTACGGCGCGTCGCCGCCGTGCGCCCGGTGACGCACGCGGACGCCGGCAGACGCCACCGGCCCGCCTCACGCGCCCGGTGCGCGCCGGTGCGCGAACGCTGACAAGATAGAGACATGTCGGAGCAGCGCGGTCATCCCGAGCGGTACGGGACCTTCCCGGGAGACGCATCGGGCCCGGCGTGGCCGGCGCCCGGACCGGACAAGCCGCCGTCCCCCCGCCGGACCGACCGCGTGCAGGCCGACCTGGCCGTGCCGCGCTGGCTGGGCCAGCTGCCGTACATCTTCGTGCTGTGCGGGGTCGGGGCCGGTCTGGTCGTCGTCGCGATGAACCACTTCCGGCGCGGCAGCATGCTGATCGCCGCCGCGGTCTTCATCGGCGCGCTCGCCCGCCTGGTGCTGCCGGAGAGCCAGACCGGGATGCTGGCGGTGCGCCGGCGGTGGGTGGACGTCTTCCTCATGACGGCCGCGGCGGTCGGGGTGACGCTTGTGGCATTCGTCGCGAAGGGGACTGTGGGCTGAGCGGTTTCCGCGCTTCGATAGCCTCATCAGCGAGCCTGACGAAGGACTGCTGACCAGTGTGGCGCGGCCGAAGCCGACGGGGCGTCCGCTGCTGCCACGAAGCATGAAGGGACAGCTACAGCATGCCCAAGATCAAGGTAGCGGGCCCGGTCGTCGAACTCGACGGCGACGAGATGACGCGGATCATCTGGAGGTTCATCAAGGACCAGCTGATCCTGCCGTACCTGGACATCGACCTGAAGTACTACGACCTCGGAATCGAAAACCGCGACGCTACCGACGACCAGGTCACGGTCGACGCCGCCAACGCCATCAAGAAGTACGGCGTCGGCGTCAAGTGCGCCACCATCACCCCCGATGAGGCCCGCGTCGAGGAGTTCGGGCTGAAGAAGATGTGGCGGTCGCCGAACGGCACGATCCGCAACATCCTCGGCGGCGTCGTCTTCCGCGAGCCGATCGTGGTCTCCAACATCCCCCGCCTCGTGCCCGGCTGGACCAAGCCCATCATCATCGGCCGTCACGCCCACGGCGACCAGTACCGCGCGACCGACTTCGTCGTCCCGGGCCCGGGCAAGGTCACGATCGCCTTCGAGCCGGCCGACGGCTCCGAGCCGATGGAGTTCCAGGTCGCGGAGTTCTCCGGCGGCGGCGTCGCCATGGGGATGTACAACTTCGACGACTCGATCCGCGACTTCGCCCGCGCCACGATGCGGTACGCGCTGGATCGGAAGCTGCCGCTGTACCTGTCGACGAAGAACACGATCCTCAAGGCCTACGACGGCCGGTTCAAGGACCTGTTCGCGGAGATCTTCGAGACGGAGTTCAAGGCCGAGTTCGAGGCCGCCGGCATCACCTACGAGCACCGGCTGATCGACGACATGGTCGCCCAGGCCCTCAAGTGGGAGGGCGGCTTCGTGTGGGCGACGAAGAACTACGACGGCGACGTGCAGTCCGACGTCGTCGCGCAGGGCTTCGGCTCGCTCGGCCTCATGACCTCCGTGCTGATGACCCCCGACGGCCGCACGGTCGAGGCCGAGGCGGCGCACGGCACCGTGACCCGGCACTACCGCCAGCACCAGCAGGGCAAGCCGACGTCGACCAACCCGATCGCGTCGATCTTCGCCTGGACCCGCGGTCTGGCGCACCGCGGCAAGCTGGACGACACCCCCGCGGTCACCGAGTTCGCGCAGACGCTCGAGCAGGTGTGCGTCGAGACCGTCGAGAACGGTCAGATGACCAAGGACCTGGCGCTGCTGGTCGGCGGCGACCAGGGCTGGCTGACCACCCAGGAATTCCTCGCCGCGCTCGACGAGAACCTCAAGAAGCGCGTCAACGCCTGATCTCTTCCCCGAGGAGCCGAGAGGCCGCCCGCCGAGACCGGCGGGCGGCCTCTCGCCTCCCGGCGCCCTTGGCCACCCCCGCGGTACCGGGTACGGACACCGAAGCGCCGATGCGCCGAGTGCGGCAGCCGGACCACGACGCATGCCTTCTGTCGGCCCGTTGGAAAGACGTATGCCCGGAAACGGGTCGGCCCCGGGCACGCGCCGCGTGGCGGAAGCGGGGCATGCCGCGGACGACATCCCCGCAT
>JBEHYF010000041.1:0-38433 GCA_048498315.1 Actinomycetota bacterium | reverse complement strand
GGAGCGGGTGACGGGAATCGAACCCGCGCTACCAGCTTGGGAAGCTGGAGTTCTGCCATTGAACTACACCCGCATCGGCCGCCGCTTCGGGTGACCGCCCGCACATGTTACCGGAAACCGGTGCGTCGACGGCACGGACGGGCCGGGTCGGTCGCCGAGCATCGCTGCCCAGCCGGTACTTTTTCCTCGTGCTGCTCTCCGACCGTGATCTCCGTGCCGAGATCGAGTCAGGGCGGCTGAAGATCGACCCGTACGACGCGGGGATGATCCAGCCGTCCAGCATCGATGTGCGCCTCGACCGCTACTTCCGCGTGTTCGAGAACCATCGGTATCCGCACATCGATCCTGCGATCGAGCAGCCCGACCTGACCAGGCTGGTCGAGGTCGAGGCAGAGCGGCCGTTCATCCTGCACCCGGGTGAGTTCGTGCTCGCGTCCACGTACGAGATGTTCGGCCTCCCCGACGACCTGGCGGCCCGGTTGGAGGGTAAGTCGAGCCTGGGCCGGCTCGGGTTGCTGACGCACTCGACGGCGGGGTGGATCGATCCGGGCTTCTGCGGGCACGTGACGCTGGAGCTGTCGAACGTCGCGACGCTGCCGATCAAGCTCTGGCCGGGCATGAAGATCGGGCAGATGTGCCTGTTCCGTACGAGCTCGCCGGTCGAGTTCCCGTACGGCTCGGCGCACGCGCAGTCGCGGTACCAGGATCAGCGGGGCCCGACCCCCTCGCGGTCGTACCTCAACTTCCACCGGACGAAGATCTGATGAAGCCCTCGGCGAGAAAGCTGCGCAAGGTTCCGGCGGTGGTGCTGCCACAGCCGCCGGAGCCCGGACGGCTGCTGGCGGCGGTGCAGCGGTTCGACCCGGAGGCCGCCCCGGTGGACGGCGGGGTCACGTTCGGTGCGGGCGTGCGGCTCGCCGGTCCGTTCCCGGTGACGCCGGACCTGGCGGACAAGGCCGGCCTGCCGCAGGGACACGGCTTCGCCGCGAGCGACTACGGACCGTTCCAAACTTGGCTCGTACGCGGGCTGGCGCGCCGGTTCGGCGGACACGCGCACCTGCCGCAGGAGACGTTCCCCGACGATCCCACCGAGGTGGTGGTGGTCCACGTCCCGCGGAAGGTGTCGGCGGAGGAGTTGGCCGCGCGGCTGAGCGCGTACCTGCCGAGGCTGGCACCGGTGGGGCACGAGGCGGACGGCTCGTTCGTGCTCGCCGAGCGGGACGTGCCGGTGCACATCCGGTGTGACGGGCCGGAGGTGCCGAGCCTGCGCTGGCTGCTGCCGCTGGCGCTCGGCCCACTGCGGCGGGAGCCGGGCCTGCACGGGTACCGGTTCAGCATCGACACCGCGCGCGATCCGCGGCTGGTACGGCTGGTGGCGACGGCGGCACTGGAGCTGGCGGCGGGCACCGGCGGGGTCGCCACCGACCTGGACCGGTTCCGGATCTACGAGCCGGGGGATCCCGGGCTGTACCGCTGATCCACCGGCCGACTCCTAAGATCGCGCCGCCGGGTGCGGCGGGAGGCCGGCGAAGGTCGCGGCGGCCGGCGGGCGCGCGCCGCGAAACGAGTTCCTGCCCCGGCGGAGGCGGCGTGCCGTCGGGCGGGTGCCGTTGATCTCGCGGTGGGTGCCGTGTCGCGGCACCGGGGTTCCCGCGATCAGGCCCGCATAAACGCGTTATGGCGGATTGTGACCATCCGCACACTGTCGTGCGTTGATTATTGCATGGCGCTAGGGTTTACAGACGCTTGACCCATACGGCTGGTTTACGGCCACGAGAGTGATCTACGTCACTTCACATTCCTTGGGCCGTACGAGCGGGCCACCGGAACCACCGGACCGGCGGTTCGCGCAGACACGCCGCGCGGCCTGACGGGCTCCCCTCCGGCGGCGGCGCGGCCGGACCGGAAGGACGACGTGCCAAGACTCCGTGTGCACCAGGTGTCGAAGGTGTTCGGCCGCCGAGCGGCCGAAGCCATCCGAAAGATCGAGCAAGGAGCCGGCCCCGACGAGATCCGCCGCCTGGGCGCGACGACGGCGGTCGCCGACGTCTCGTTCGAGGTGAACGAGGGCGAGATCTTCGTCGTCATGGGCCTGTCGGGATCCGGGAAGTCCACGCTGATCCGGATGCTGAACGGGCTGCTCGAACCGACGACCGGCCACATCGAGATCGACGGCACCGACATCACGACGATGGGCGGCAAAGAACTGCGCCGCCTCCGCCAGGAAAAGATCAGCATGGTCTTCCAGCACTTCGCCCTCTTCCCGCACCGCACCGTGCTGGAGAACACCGCGTATGGGCTGGAGGTCCGCAACGTACCGAAGCGGGAGCGGCTGGCCAAGGCTCGCGAGTTCGCCGAGTACGTCGGCCTGGGCGGCTGGGAGGACCGTTACCCCGACGAGCTGTCCGGCGGCATGCGCCAGCGCGTCGGGCTGGCCCGCGCGCTGGCCGCCGAGACCGACATCCTGCTGATGGACGAGGCGTTCAGTGCGCTGGACCCGCTGATCCGCCGCGAGATGCAGGATCTGCTGCTCGACCTGCAGGGCGAGTTCGGCAAGACGATCGTGTTCATCACCCACGACCTCAACGAGGCGATGCGGCTCGGCGACCGGATCGCGATGCTCCGCGCCGGCCGCGTGATGCAGGTCGGCACCGCCGAGGAGATCCTCACCGACCCGGCGAACGACTACGTGGCCCAGTTCGTGGCCGACGTCGACCGTACGCGGGTGCTGACGGCCCGGTCGGTGATGGAGAAGCCGATCTCGGTGGTGAACGCGAGCGGCGGGCCGCGGGCCGCCGTGCGCGTGATGCGCGAGACGCAGTCGTCCGCCGCGTTCGTCGTGGCCCGCGACCGGCGGCTGGTCGGCGCGGTGCGGGAGGAGCCCGCCGCGAACGCCGTACGGGCCGGGCAGGACACGCTCGACGGCATCCTGGAGGACGGGCTGCTGCCCGTGGACGCCGACACCGCGGTCGCGGACCTGTTCACCGCGTGCGCGGAGAGTCCTCTGCCGGTGCCCGTCACGGACAAGGAGGGGCGGCTGCTCGGCGTGATCCCGCGGGTGACGCTGCTGGCGGCGCTGGGCGAGCTGAGCGGAACCGCGGCCGACGGAGGTCACGGAGGTGATGGCGGTCACGGCACCGCGCCGGTGGACGAGGAGATCGCGGGGGCGGGGGTGACCGCCGATGCCTAGGATCCACCTCGGCACGTGGGTGACCGACGTCGTCGCCTTCCTGACCAAGCACGGCAAGCCGGTGTTCACGGCGATCAGCGATGTCGTCGGCGGCATCGTGCACGGGCTGGCGCACGCGCTCACCGCGCCGCCGGAGCCGGCGCTGGCCGCGCTGATCGCGGTGCTCGCCTGGTGGCTGCGCGGCCTGCTCGCCGGCGTGCTCGCCATGGTCGGGCTCGTCCTCATCGGCATGCTCGGCCAGTGGGACGCGGCCATGCAGACGCTGGCGCTCGTACTCGTGGCCAGCGCGGCCGCGCTGGTCGTCGGCATCCCGCTCGGCGTGCTCAGCGCGCGGGTGCCCGCATTCGCCACGGTCGTACGCCCGGTGCTGGACTTCATGCAGACCATGCCGGCGTTCGTCTACCTGATCCCGGCGATCTCGTTCTTCGGGCTCGGCGAGGTGCCGGGCGTGATCGCCACGATGGTGTTCTCGATCCCGCCGGGCGTACGGCTCACCGAGCTGGGCATCCGGCAGGTCGACCGGGAGACGGTGGAGGCCGCCGAGGCGTTCGGCACGCCGCCGTCGCGGATCCTCACCCGCGTGCAGCTCCCGCTCGCGCTGCCGACCATCATGACCGGCGTCAACCAGGTCATCATGCTGTCGCTGTCGATGGTCGTCATCGCCGGGATGGTCGGCGCCGAGGGCCTGGGCGCGAACGTCTTCGGCGCGATCACCCAGTACGACCTGGCGGCGGGCGCGGAGTCCGGCCTGGCGGTCGTGCTGCTGGCCATCATCCTCGACCGCATGACCGGCGCGCTCGGGCAGCGGCTCGCCCCGGCGGCGCGGCGGCACGCCGAGCAGGCGACCCGCGGCGGCATGGTGTCCGTTCTGCGGTACCGGCCGGGACCGGCGATCGCGCTGTCCGGCATCGTGATCTTCGCGGTACTCTCCACGACCCTCGGCGTCATGGACTCGGGCGGCGGCGCGAAGGGCAAGCCGATCACCATCGGCTACATCCCCTGGGACGAGGACATCGCGGCGACCCGGCTGTGGAAGGCCGCGCTGGAGAAGAAGGGCTACAAGGTCACGCTGAAGCAGGTGGACGCCGGCCCGCTGTTCGCCGGTCTCGCGCAGGGCGACATCGACCTGTTCCTGGACGCCTGGCTGCCGCAGACGCACGCGCAGTACTACAACCGGTACAAGGGCCGGATCGAGGACATCGGCGTCTGGTACGACAAGGCCAGCCTGCAGCTCGCCGTGCCGAAGTACGACCCGGCGAACTCCATCACCGACCTGCGCGGGCAGGGCGGCCGGTACCAGAACCGCATCGTCGGCATCGAGCCGGGCGCCGGCGAGATGAAGATCGTCAAGAACGAGGTGCTGCCCGCGTACGGCCTGAACGGCGAGTACACGCTGGTCGCCAGCAGCACGGCGGCGATGCTCGCGGAGCTGAACCGCGCGGTGCAGGGGCACCAGCCGATCGTCGTGACGCTGTGGAAGCCACACTGGGCGTACTCGAAGTTTCCGATCAAGCCGCTGGCGGATCCGCAGGACGCGTTCGGCAAGCCGGAGCAGATCCACGTGCTCGGCCGCAAGGGCTTCGCCAAGGACTTCCCGCAGGTGGACGGCTGGCTGAAGAAGTTCACGATGAGCGACGCCCAGCTGTTCCCGCTGGAGGATCTGGTGATGAACAGGGACAAGGGCCGGGAGGCGCAGGGCGTCGCCGAGTGGGAGAAGCAGAACCCCGGCGTCGTCCGGAACCTGACCCGGTGAGCCGGGCCCGGCCCGCCGCGCCGGAAGCCGTCTCGGTCGGCGGGTCGGACGGGCCCCACGTGCGGTCCATGCCGTGGGGCCCGCTCCCTGGCTCACATGAGGCGGGCCTCCTGCCGGGCGTCCGCAACGGCCCCTGGACCGTCAGCGATCCGTGGGTCCGCAGCCCCCGCGAACCCGGAGCCACCCATGAACCCCCAGCCCCCGAACCAGCAGTCGCCCGTGAACCCGGGCCGGCTCGGGACACTTGCGTTGGGCGGCCGGGCGGCGATCGGATGGCCGGTGTCCCAGAGCGGGACGCGGCATCCGGCGTCCGCCGGCCGGACCGGCGGTGGCGCGGCAGCCGGTTGGCCGGGAAACGGTGGCCTGAGCTGCTCGGATTCGGTGAATCTCGGGATTATAGGGCTAGAGGGGTGGCCAAGCAGCGGCAAAATCGATAGCGTCGGACGACGCGTCACCGACCAGTTCGGTTTACGTAGACCCTTGTGGTATTCGTCACACTCTGGTCGGAGCGCCGGCGGCGTCATCCCACATCCCCGCTCCCCCGGGATGGCGCCGCCGTTCCCTTTTCGCGCACCGCCGGTACCGGTGGTCACTCGGCCTCGGCGGCCTTGGCGGACTCGGCCTCGGGCCGCGGCTCGCCCTTGACCGACCGGATCAGCAGCTGGGCGACGTCGACGACCTCCAGCGACTCCTTGGCTCCGCCGGAGTTCTTCTTCTCGTTGATCGCGTCGCCGAGCATCACGAGACAGAACGGGCAGGCGGTGGAGACGGTGTCGGGGTCGGTGGTCAGCGCCTCGTCGACGCGCTCGGTGTTGATGCGCTTGCCGATGCGCTCCTCCATCCACATCCGCGCGCCGCCGGCACCGCAGCAGAACCCCCGCTCCTTGCAGCGGTGCATCTCCTGGGCCTTGACGCCGGGGATGTTCGCCATGATGTCGCGCGGCTGCGCGTACACCTTGTTGTGCCGGCCCAGGAAGCACGGGTCGTGGTAGGTGATCTTCTCGTCGATCGGCGTGACCGGCGTGAGCTTTCCGGTCTCGACGAGGTGCGACAGCAGCTGCGTGTGGTGCACGACCTCGAACGTGCCGCCGAGCTGCGGGTACTCGTTCGACAGCGTGTTGAAGCAGTGCGGGCAGGAGGCCACGATCTTCTTCACGCCCGCGTCGCCCAGCGTCTCGATGTTCTGCTGGGCGAGCATCTGGAAGATGAACTCCATGCCCAGCCGGCGGGCCGGGTCGCCGGAGCAGGTCTCCATCGGGCCGAGCACGGCGAACTTCACACCGGCGATGTGCAGGAGCTCGGCGATGGCCTTGGTGGTCTTCTTCGCGCGGTCCTCCAGCGCGCCGGCGCAGCCGACCCAGAACAGGTACTCGGTGTCTTCGGGGAGCTTGTCCTCGACGACGGGCACCTCGAAGTCGAGCTCCTCGACCCAGTCGAGGCGCTTCATCTCGGACATGCCCCACGGGTTGCCCTTGTTCTCCAGGTTCTTCAGCATCACGCCGGCCTCGGACGGGAAGCTGGACTCGATCATGACCTGGTAGCGGCGCATGTCGACGATGTGGTCGATGTGCTCGATGTCGACCGGGCACTGCTCGACGCAGGCGCCGCAGTTGGTACACGACCACAGCACGTCGGGGTCGATGACGCCGTTCACGTCGGCGCCGCCGACCAGCGGGCGGCCGGCCTCCGCGAGGACGTTCTCGGGGAGCTTCTCGCGCTCACCCTCGGAGGCGAAGATGTACGGCGCCTTGGCCTGCGCGTGGTCGCGCAGGTCCATGATGAGCTTCTTCGGCGACAGCGGCTTGCCGGTGTTCCACGCCGGGCACTGCGACTGGCAGCGGCCGCACTCGGTGCACGAGGAGAAGTCGAGGAAGCCCTTCCAGGTGAAGTCTTCGATCTTGCCGCGGCCGAAGACGTCCTCGTCCGGGTCGGCCTCCTCGAAATCGATCGGCTTGCCGTTGCTCATCATCGGCGGCACCGCGCCGAGCGCGTCGGGCCGCCGCTTGAACAGCACGTTGATCGGCGCGACGAAGATGTGCAGGTGCTTGGAGTGCAGCACGAACAGCAGGAACACCAGCATGACGCCGATGTGCAGCAGCAGCCCGACCGACTCCAGCACCTCGTCGGCGCCGTGCCCCAGGCCCTTCAGCCCGTTGCCGACCAGGTGGGACATGAACGCGGCGTCCCCGTACGGGAAGTTGCCGGTCGCGACGCCGGCGCCCCGGAACAGGAACATCGTCCAGATCACGTTGAAGATCATGAAGAGCGTGAACCAGGCGCCGCCCAGGTGCGAGCCCTTGAACCGCGACCTGCGGTCGAGCCGCTTCGGGGAGTCCTTCACCCGGATGATCGAGAAGACGACGATGCCGACGAACGCCGCGACCGCGATGAAGTCCTGCAGGAAGCCGAGCACGGCCCAGCGGCCGATCACCGGGATGTGGAAGCCGAGGCCGAAGAACAGCGCGCCGTACGCCTCGACATAGACGGTGATCAGGATGATGAACGCCCACATGACGAACAGGTGGGCGAGCCCGGGGACGGTCCACTTGAGCAGCTTGCGCTGCCCGAAGACCTCGCTGAGCTGGAGCTTGACGTCTTCGCCGACCTTCGCCTTGGCCAGGGCGAGACGGTCGGGCGCAGGCTGGCCACTCATGGCGAGCCTGTAGAGGAAAAGGACCCGCCGTGCGGCGAACGCCAGCGCGACGACCGTCGCGACAAGCCCGATGATCAGCCTGAGAGCCACGTTTCCGTCCTCCTGGTTACGGGTTGGCAGTCAGCGTATGACCCACAACCATCAGGTACGAACCCGAATGGTACCGACCAGTAGCTTCAGCTCGGCGCAGCGGGTGGCCGGGCACCGGGAACGACGCGGCGACGCAGGAGACGCCCCGCCGCACGGTCGTGATGACGGCTCCGCTTCCTTGGCTACCCCCGAACCGCCGCGACCCTGGACGAGGCGGGAACAACCGGCCCGCGCCGCACGTTGTACCGATCAAAGAAGTTGAGTCGATCAGACTCAAGGGATTTGACAGGCATGGAGCGCTGCGGCACCCTTGCGTCCGATGGACTCAGCTTCATCGACTTAACAGGCTCAACAGTCGGAGGAACCAACTCATGGCACGTGCGGTCGGTATCGACCTTGGAACGACCAACTCGGTCGTCGCGATCCTGGAGGGTGGCGAGCCCACCGTCATCGCCAACGCGGAGGGGTCGAGGACCACGCCGTCCGTCGTCGCCTTCGCCAAGAACGGCGAGGTCCTAGTCGGCGAGGTCGCCAAGCGGCAGGCGGTGACCAACGTCGACCGCACCATCCGGTCGGTCAAGCGCGAAATGGGCACCGACTGGAAGAAGAAGATCGACGACAAGGAGTTCACGCCGCAGCAGATCAGCGCGTTCGTGCTGCAGAAGCTGAAGAGGGACGCGGAGGCGTACCTCGGCGAGAAGATCACCGATGCAGTCATCACCGTCCCGGCGTACTTCTCCGACCACCAGCGGCAGGCCACCAAGGAGGCCGGCCAGATCGCGGGCCTCAACGTCCTGCGCATCATCAACGAGCCGACGTCGGCGGCCCTGGCCTACCACCTGGAGAAGGAGAACGAGGCCACGATCCTGGTCTTCGACCTCGGTGGCGGCACCTTCGACGTCTCGCTGCTGGAGGTCGGCGACGGCGTCGTGGAGGTCAAGGCCACCAGCGGTGACAACCACCTGGGCGGCGACGACTGGGACAACCGCGTCGTCGACTGGCTGGTCACCCGCTTCAAGAACGCCCACGGCGTCGACCTGTCCAAGGACAAGATGGCGCTGCAGCGTCTCCGCGAGGCGGCCGAGAAGGCCAAGATCGAGCTGTCCAGCTCCTCGGAGACCAGCATCAACCTGCCGTACATCACGGCGTCGTCCGAGGGTCCGCTGCACCTGGACGAGAAGCTCACCCGGGCCGAGTTCCAGAAGATGACCTCTGACCTGCTCGACCGCTGCAAGGGCCCGTTCCAGCAGGTGGTCAAGGACGCCGGCATCAGGGTGTCCGACATCAACCACGTCGTCCTCGTCGGCGGCTCGACCCGCATGCCCGCGGTGGCCGACCTGGTCAAGGAGCTGACCGGCGGCAAGGAGCCGAACAAGGGCGTCAACCCCGACGAGGTCGTCGCGGTGGGCGCGGCCCTGCAGGCGGGCGTGCTCAAGGGCGAGGTCAAGGACGTCCTGCTGCTGGACGTCACGCCGCTGAGCCTGGGCATCGAGACCAAGGGCGGCATCTTCACCAAGATCATCGAGCGGAACACCACGATCCCGACCAAGCGGTCGGAGGTGTTCACCACCGCCGACGACAACCAGCCGTCCGTGGAGATCCAGGTCTACCAGGGCGAACGCGAGATCGCCGCGTACAACAAGAAGCTGGGCACCTTCCAGCTCACCGGCATCCCGCCGGCGCCGCGCGGCGTGCCGCAGATCGAGGTCACCTTCGACATCGACGCGAACGGCATCGTGAACGTCAGCGCGAAGGACCTCGGCACCGGCAAGGAGCAGTCGATGACCATCACTGGCGGGTCGGCCCTGCCCAAGGAGGACATCGACCGCATGATGCGCGAGGCCGAGCAGTACGCCGAGGAGGACCGCAAGCGCCGCGAGGAGACCGAGACCCGCAACAACGCCGACACCCTCGCCTACTCCACGGAGAAGTTCCTCCGGGAGAACGACGAGAAGATCCCCGCGGACGTCAAGTCCGAGGTGCAGTCGGCGCTCGATGAGGTCAAGAAGACCCTCGAAGGCTCCGACACCGACGCGATCCGCACTGCCTCGGAGAAGCTCGCCCAGGTCAGCCAGAAGATGGGTGCGGCGATGTACGCCCAGACCCAGCAGTCCGGCGGCGACGGCGCGACTGCCGGCGCCCAGACGGGCGAGGCGTCCAAGGAGGACGAGGTCGTCGACGCCGAGATCGTGGACGACGACAAGGACGCCAAGGGCGGTGCCGCGTGACCGGGGGCACCCCCGTGCACCGTGACGACGAGCCCGTAGCCAGGGAGGAAGCGTGACGGAGCGTCGCGAAGACGCCGAGGAGCGCCAGGGACCGGTGATCCGCGACAAGCGGCGCATCGATCCCGAGACCGGTGAGGTGCGGGAGCCGGCGCAGCCGGCTCCCGGGCCCTCCCGCGAAAGCGCTCCCTCCGGTGCGACGGAAAACAAGGCGGAAGACAAGAAGGAGACGGCGAACGACAAGATCGCCAGGCTGGAGAAGGAACTGGCCGAGCGCACCGCCGACCTGCAGCGGCTGCAGGCGGAGTACTCCAACTACCGCAAGCGGGTCGAGCGCGACCGGTCGGCCGTCCGCGAGCAGGCGCTCGCGTACGTGCTGACCGAGCTACTGCCGGTGCTCGACGACATCGGCCGTGCCCGCGAGCACGACGAGCTGACCGGCGGCTTCAAGCAGATCGCCGAGGCGCTGGAGGGCATCCTCGGCAAGCTGGGCCTGCAGTCCTTCGGCGAGGCCGGCGAGCCGTTCGACCCGAACGTGCACGAGGCGCTGATGCACTCCTACTCCGACGATGTCGACGAGCCGACGGCCGTGCAGATCCTGCAGTCGGGGTACCGCATCGGCGAGCGCACGCTGCGACCGGCCCGCGTGGCCGTGGCCGAGCCCACCGTCGAGACGAAGCCCGCGGAGCAGCAGGCCGAGTCCAAGGAGGAGACGGTGGCGGAGACCGAGGCGGAGCCGAAGGCCGATGAGGCCGGTGACGACCACGGCGGGGACAACTGAGACGAACAGCGACAGCGAGAGAGGTAAAGGACGCCGGTGAGCACCAAGGACTACCTCGAGAAGGACTACTACAAGGTCCTCGGTGTTCCGAAGACCGCCTCGCAGGAAGAGATCAAGAGGTCCTACCGCAAGCTCGCCCGTAAGTACCACCCGGACGCCAACAAGGGCGACGCCGACGCCGAGGAGAGGTTCAAGGAGATCTCCGAGGCGTACGACGTGCTGTCCGACGACAAGCGCCGCAAGGAATACGACGAGGCGCGCAGCCTGTTCGGCGGCGCGCGGCCGGGCGGGGCGCACGGCGGCTTCGGTTTCGACCTTGGCGACCTGTTCGGCGGCACGACCGGCACGGGGGGTGCCGGCGAGCGCATCGGCGACCTGTTCGGGGGGCTGTTCGGCGGCGGGCGGTCGCGCGGCACGACCCGGCGGCCGCGCCGCGGCGCCGACGTCGAGTCGGAGGTCACCGTGGCCTTCGGCGAGGCGCTGGCCGGCAAGACGGTTCCGCTGCGGCTGACCAGCGAGGCGGCCTGCCCGGCCTGCCGGGGCACCGGCGCCAAGACCGGCACGGTGCCCCGGGTCTGCCCCCGCTGCGAGGGCACGGGCCAAGAGAGCCGCAACGCGGGCGGGTTCGCCTTCTCCGAGCCCTGCCGCGGGTGCCACGGCCGCGGGCTGATCGTCGACGAGCCCTGCCCGACCTGCCACGGCAGCGGGCGGGCGCAGAGCTCCCGCACGATCCAGGCGCGCATCCCCGCGGGGGTCCGCGACGGGCAGCGCATCCGGCTCAAGGCCAAGGGCGCGCCCGGCGAGAACGGCGGACCCAGCGGCGACCTGTACGTCGTGGTGCACGTCCGGCCGCACAAGGTCTTCGGGCGCAGCGGCGACAACCTGACCGTGACCGTGCCGGTGACCTTCCCGGAGGCCACCTTGGGTGCGGAGATCAAGGCGCCGGTGCTCGGCGGCCAGCCGGTGACGCTGCGCATCCCGGCCGGCACCCCGAACGGGCGCACGTTCCGGGTACGAGGCCGGGGCGCGCCACGCCGCGACGGCACCAAGGGCGACCTTCTGGTGACCGTCGAGGTGCACGTCCCGGGCAGGATCGACGACAGCACCCGGGAGGCCCTGGAGAAGATCCGGGCCGGCAACAGCGGAGACGAACTGCGCAGCGGGCTGCTGCGGATGGCGCGAGAGGAGTAAACCGCCATGGATGCGTTCGGCGACGACAGCCCCCTCTACGTCATCTCGGTGGCGGCCCAGCTTTCCGGGCTGCACCCGCAGACGCTGCGGACGTACGACCGGCTGGGGCTCGTGTCGCCCGGCCGCACGGCCGGCAGAGGCCGCCGCTACTCCATGCGCGACATCATGATGCTGCGCGAGATCCAGCGGCTCTCCCAGGAGGAGGGCATCAACCTCGCCGGCATCAAGCACATCCTCGACCTGCAGCGCGAGGCGGAGGCGCTGCGTGCCGAGGTGGCCCGGCTGCACGCGCTGGTCGAGGAGCTGGGCAACGAGCTGGAGAGCACCCGCGCGGTCGCGGCCCGGCTGGCCCGGCTGAAGAACGCCCGCGGCACGGAGACCGGTACGGAGCTCGTGCCGGTCCATCGGACCGGCGTGGTGCTGTGGCGTTCACAGGGGGAGAAGTAAGTGGACTACAAGCTGACCAACAAGAGCCAGGAGGCGCTGTCGGTCGCTGTGCGGCGGGCCGCGACCGAGGGACATCCCCAGGTCGAACCGGCGCACCTGCTCGTCGCCCTGCTCAGCCAGGCCGACGGCGTCGCGGTGCCGCTGCTCGAGGCGGTCGGTGCCGACCCGCAGGCGATCCGGCGCCGCGCCGAGGAGCAGATCGCCGCGCTGCCGAAGGCGTCCGGCGCCACGGTCGGCGCGCCGCAGACTTCGCGGCAGCTCCTGATGGTGCTGAACACCGCCGCGAACCGCGCCAGGCAGCTGGAGGACGACTACGTCTCGACCGAGCACCTGCTCGTCGGCCTCGCCGCCGACGGCGGGCCGGCCGCGACGCTGCTGAAGGACGCCGGCGCCACGCCCGACGCGCTCTTGGAGGCGTTCGAGAAGGTCCGCGGCCACGCCCGGGTGACCAGCGAGAACCCCGAAGAGACCTACCAGGCGCTGGAGAAGTACGGCGTCGACCTGACCGAGCAGGCCCGCGAGGGCAGGCTCGACCCGGTCATCGGCCGCGACGCCGAGATCCGCCGCGTCGTGCAGGTGCTGTCCCGGCGTACGAAGAACAACCCGGTGCTGATCGGCGAGCCAGGCGTCGGCAAGACCGCCGTCGTCGAGGGCCTCGCCCAGCGCATCGTCGCCGGCGACGTGCCCGAGACGCTGAAGAACAAGCGGCTCGTCGCGCTCGACCTGGGCGCGATGGTCGCGGGCGCGAAGTACCGCGGCGAGTTCGAGGAGCGCCTCAAGGCCGTCCTGAACGAGATCAAGCAGAGCGACGGGCAGATCATCACCTTCATCGACGAGCTGCACACCGTCGTCGGCGCCGGCGCGGCCGAGGGCGCCATGGACGCGGGCAACATGCTCAAGCCCATGCTGGCCCGCGGCGAGCTGCGCATGATCGGCGCGACCACACTCGACGAGTACCGCGAGCGCATCGAGAAGGACCCGGCGCTGGAGCGCCGCTTCCAGCAGGTCTTCGTCGGCGAGCCGACGGTGGAGGACACCATCGCGATCCTGCGCGGCCTCAAGGGCCGGTACGAGGCGCACCACCAGGTGCAGATCTCCGACGCCGCCCTGGTCGCCGCCGCGGCGCTGTCCGACCGGTACATCACCGCGCGGTTCCTGCCCGACAAGGCGATCGACCTGATCGACGAAGCCGCGTCCCGGCTGCGCATGGAGATCGACTCGCAGCCGGTCGAGATCGACGAGCTGCAGCGCGCCGTCGACCGGCTCAAGATGGAGGAGCTGGCGCTGGAGAAGGAGTCCGACGAGGCGTCCAGGCGCCGCCTCGAACGCCTCCGCGCCGAACTGGCCGACAAGCAGGAGCGGCTCAACGCCCTGAACGCCCGCTGGGATCGCGAGAAGGCCGGGCTGAACAAGGTCGGCGAGCTGAAGAAGCGCATCGACGACCTGCACGGCCAGGCCGAGCGAGCCCAGCGCGACGGCGACCTGGAGACCTCCGCGCGCATCATGTACGGCGAGATCCCGGCGCTGGAGAAGCAGCTCGCCGAGGCGTCCGAGGCCACCGAGAGCCGCGAGGCGATGGTCAAGGAGGAGGTCGGCGCCGACGACGTGGCCGAGGTCGTGTCGTCGTGGACCGGCGTCCCCGTCGGCCGGCTGCTGGAGGGCGAGACCGCCAAGCTGCTGCGCATGGAGGACGAGCTCGGCAAGCGCCTCATCGGCCAGAAGGACGCCGTCCGGGCGGTCTCCGACGCGGTGCGCCGGGCGCGGGCCGGCATCTCCGACCCGGACCGGCCGACCGGATCGTTCCTGTTCCTCGGCCCGACCGGCGTCGGCAAGACCGAGCTGGCCAAGGCCCTCGCCGACTTCCTGTTCGACGACGAGCGGGCGATGGTCCGCATCGACATGAGCGAGTACGGCGAGAAGCACTCCGTGGCCCGCCTGGTCGGCGCGCCGCCCGGTTACGTCGGCTACGAGGAGGGCGGCCAGCTCACCGAGGCGGTCCGCCGCCGGCCGTACTGCGTCGTGCTGCTGGACGAGGTGGAGAAGGCCCACCCGGAGGTCTTCGACATCCTGCTGCAGGTGCTCGACGACGGCCGCCTGACCGACGGCCAGGGCCGCACGGTCGACTTCCGCAGCACGATCCTGATCATGACGTCGAACCTCGGGTCGCAGTTCCTCGTCGACCCGGCGCTGGACAACGGGGCCAAGCGGAACGCCGTGATGAACGCGGTGCGGGCGAACTTCAAGCCGGAGTTCCTCAACCGCCTCGACGATGTGATCATCTTCGATGCGCTGTCGACTGAGGAGCTCACGAAGATCGTCGACCTGCAGGTCGACCGGCTGGCCCGCCGCCTCGCCGACCGTCGCCTGACGCTCACCGTCACCGACGCCGCCCGCGAGTGGCTGGCCCTGACCGGCTACGACCCGGCGTACGGCGCCCGGCCGCTGCGCCGCCTCGTGCAGAGCGCCATCGGCGACCAGCTCGCCCGCGCCCTGCTCGACGGCCAGATCAACGACGGCGACGAGGTCGTGGTCGACCTCGACCTCGCCTCCGACACGCTGACCGTCAAGCCGGCCGAGCTCGGCCGGGCCGGCCTCGCCTGACGACGAGCCCTGTCAAACCGCGAGCCCTGCCTGTCGGCGAGCCGCCGGACGTCGTCGAGCCGCGTGCCGTACCGCCGGCGAGGCGGCGGTGCCGACGGCACCCTCGCTCCCGTAACGGGCCGCTCGACCCGACCTCGTGACGAGCGACGATCAGGCGGCACGCGGGCGGCTCTGGGCGCCCGCGCCACCTGCGGTCAGCGGAACTGCTCGTCGGGCGCATCGTCGGTCTTCTTGAGCAGGTCGTCGAGCAGCGCGTCGTACTCGTCCTCCGGGCGTCCGAGGTCGAGCCGGCATCGGTAGCGGAGCCGCAGCAGGCCTTCGAGGCTCTCGTCGTCGCCGGAGCGGGCCAGTTCGGCGCCCTCGGTCGCCCAGTCGTGCGCGGCCTCCAGGTCGCCCTGCTCGTACAGCAGCTCGGCGACCGCGCGGTGGACCTCCGGGTCTCGCGGGCCGTCGGCGCGCACCTGCTCGATCAGCTCCCGCGCCTCGTCGGTCTCGCCGAGCTCGAGGAGCGCGCCGGCCAGGTAGATGCGCGGGTCGCCGTCGGTGTCGCCGCCGTCCTCCAGGGCGCTGCGGTACGCCTCGGCCGCCCGGCGGGGCTCGCCGGCGTGCTGCCACTGCTCGCCCGCGCGCAGTAGCAGGCTGGCGCGGGAGACGCCGCCTGAGACCGTTCCGGCCAACTCGACGAACCGCCGCGCCGCCGCGGCGTGATCACCCGTGCGGAGCGTCTCGAATTCGAGGTCATCGAGATCGTTTTCGGTCACATGCGTCACCTTCTAGACGCTACCCGGCGCACCTGCTGTGAATCTGGTCAATTCGGATGATCGATGGGCCGGAAACGGAGATGCGGGGCCCGGTCGCACAGAATGTTACCGTGATCAGTTGCGGCGCGAGCGTTCGAGCGCGTCCCAGAAGCCGCGCCGCAGGGCGTGCCGCACCTCGTCGTGCAGCAGGAAGTCGATCGGCAGCGACGAGCCCTGCAGAAGGCGCGCCTCCAGGTCGGACGGCATGCGCGGCTTGCGGGCCAGCACCGCCTCCAGCCACAGCGCCGGCGCGTCGCGGGCCACCGACTCGCCGAAGTCCTGCCCCTCCTTGTGCGCCGCCTTGACGGCGTCGGCGAGCGTCGGCGTGGACTGCTGCACCGGCGCGATCTGCTGCGGCCCGGTGTACGGGCCGACCGGCTGCTGCGGGTAGTGCGGGCCGCTCGCGTGGTTGTTGTTCTGCGAGCCCCCGGGCGTGGGCGCCGAGTGCGTCGGCGCGGACCGCACCGGCGGGACGGCCGGCGTCGGCCCGGTATGGCGGCCCAGCGCCGAAGAGGACGACCCCGACACGGCGCTCGAGTTTCGGCCAAGCGCAGGCGGTGACGACGTGAGCGGGCTGCTCGGCGGGGGGCTGCCGTGCTGCGGCGGCGGGCGCAGCGGCGCCAGCGCGGTGCCGGTGCCGTTGGACTGGCCGTTCGACATCGGCGGCGACGAGGTGTCGACACCCGAGAGCAGGTTGACGTAGGGGCGGATGTGCGTGGCCCCGATCTCGATGAGGTCGTCGCACTCCTGCCGGAGCACCCGCGAGATCGTCCAGTTGCCGTCGACCGCGACGTGTACCACGGTGACCCGCACCCCGAGGTCCTGCGCGTCGGCGATGACCTGGGCCAGGTCTTCGTCGCCGCTCACGACGACGGCGTCGGCCACGCCGCCGTTGCGGGCCAGCGTCATGAGGTCGCGGTGGATCTCGGTGTCGACGCCCTCGCGGCGGCCCGGGCGGATGCGCGAGAGCCGCAGCTTGATACCGGGCAGGTCGGCCAGCGCGTCGTGCTCCGGACTGCGCCGGCCCTCGACCGTCGCCTCGTACCAGTAGCAGCGCAGCATCGGAAGGCCCGTGCGCTCGCGGGCGAGGTTGCCGAGGAGCTGAAGCAGGCCACCGAAGTCCCATGACACGGCCTCGCGACGGCGGGTTCCGTGCACCGCCATCGCGCCGTCGGCCAGCAGATAGCCGGCGTCCACGAACAGCGCGCAGCGGTCCACGCGACACCGCCCCTTTCTCGGCACGAGATCCTTATCGGTGACCCACGGGTGGATGTTCGAGCCGGCGAGCGACCTCGGGCAGTCAAAGCGTAGTGAAGTCCGCGGTCGGCGTGTGCCGATCCAGTGATTGCCTATCCTCGTCTTTCCTCGGGTGATGCGGCTGCTTACGCTCTGATGACCCGGCTCCTACCGCGTGTCACCGTTGACTCGGTCGCCCGCCACTGTAGGACGGGCACGGCCGCGACACGCGTGACTCGCGAAGCCGGGGAGAGGCCGGATGCCCGATCGGGACGCTATCACCCGTTTCACGTGGGCGGAATATCCCGTGGGAGACGTCCTGCGGCAAGAGTGATCACGCCGCGGAGATAGGGCGGCACGGCTCTCCGGTCACCGTGCAGCGCCACCGCGCGAACGCCGGATCGGCCCATCTGGGGAACGCGGTACGCCCGTCGTTCCTCGGCTTCGTCTTCCGCCGGAAGCGAGCGCGCCCGGCGCGTCATGTCCACCCGGCCGGGTCACGCCGACGTGGCCCGTGGCGCCGGCGCGACCGGGCCGGTCAGAGCTCGTCGATCAACGCGGTCAGCGCCTCCGCGGTGCCGCGGGCGTCCGCCACGGCGGCGAAGTGGCCCGCCTCCGTCTCAGCGACCGTCCAGCCGCGCTGCCGGGCCTGCCGGGCCTGCGCGTCATGGGCGGCCGACGTCCGCAGGTACCCGCAGGGCGCATCCGGCCAGTTCTGCGGCATCGGCAGCTCCTCGGTGAAGAAGTCCCGCCTGCGCGGCCGCACGGCGACGCCGTCCGGCGGCTCCTCGCCGGTGTAGGCGCCCCCCGCGTCGAGCAGGTCGCGCAGCCCCGGCGCGACCCGCTCGACCTGGTCGAGCCGGGTCGTGCCGGCCGGGCCCGGCAGCCACGCGTCCACGAAGACGTACCCGCCGACCAGGCGGTGCGCCGCGCGCTGGGCCGCGCCGATCGGCGGCAGCAGCGGACCCGCCTCGCCGTGCGCGACCAGCACCACGGGCGGCCGGGGCCCGGCGGCGGCGATCTCCAGGGCCGCCCGTGCCACGTAACGGCCGGCGTACGGCGGCCGGTCGTCGTCGGCGATGTCGGGGACGACGACGTGCAGGCCGTCGAGCGACTCGGGCAGCATCCCCCACGCCGACGCCGTGGTCAGCGGGCTGTGCAGCAGGACGAGCGTGCCAGGTGTCATGAGTAGAGTCTGGGCCATGACGGATCGCGACGAGTTGCTGGCCGAGATCAAGACTAAGGCGGTCGTGCACGGCCGGGTCGTCCTGTCCTCGGGCAAGGAGGCCGACTTCTACGTCGATCTGCGCCGGGTCACCCTCGACGGGCGGGCCGCGCCGATCGTCGGCCGGGTCATGCTCGACCTCACCGCCGACCTCGGCTACGACGCGGTCGGCGGGCTGACGCTCGGCGCCGATCCGGTGGCGACGGCGATGCTGCACGCCGCGGCCGCGCGCGGCCGCCGGATCGACGCGTTCGTCGTGCGCAAGGAGGGCAAGACGCACGGGCTGCAGCGCCGCATCGAGGGCCCCGACGTGGCCGGGCGGCGGGTGCTCGCCGTCGAAGACACCTCGACGACCGGCACCTCGGTGCTCACCGCCGTCGAGGCGCTGCGCGCGGCGGGCGCCGAGGTCGTGGGCGTCGCGACGATCGTCGAGCGCGGGGCGCGGGCGCGCGTCGCGGAGGCCGGCCTGGAGTTCCGCTCGGCGTTCACCCTGGACGACCTCGGCCTGGCCTGACGGCGACGGTGTGGCCGAGCGCTCCCGGCGGGTGGGCGTGCCGCCGGCACGGCCGGGACGTCGGGAGCGGGCGTGCCGTCCGCCGGGTGCTACTGCTGGGCCGGCACGCGGTAGGTGCGCACCTGGCCGCGCTTGCCGCGCGGCTGCAGGTGCCCGTTGATCGTGACCGCCACGGAGCCGGCGTCGTAGACCTGGACCGTCAACCGGGTGTCGCTGAAGATGCGCTTCTCGTTCTGGGTGAGGTTGCCGTGGAACTGGACGTCGGTCGGCCCGGGCCCGGCGACGTAGACCTGGCACTGCGGGGCCAGGCACTGCAGGACGACGGTGTTGCTGCCTGGCGCGCTCGCCGTCGACGTGGACTGCCGGGCGGCGGGGACGGAGCCGCTCGCGCCGACGGACGGGGCGGCCGAGGCGGCGTTGGCCGGGCCGGAGTCCTTCGTGAGCGCGCCCCACAGAGATACGCCACCGAGGATCAAAAGTCCCAGTGCGAGCGTTACGGCCAACGCCGCGATGGCGATGCGTGCTAGACCCATCGGGTCTGATCGGTGACGTCCCACAGGCTGGAGGTTAGCGATAACCGGAGCCGTCAGCGACGGTGACGGCCAGATGGCTCGGCCGTCTTTCGCCGCGGCCGGGAATCGCCGGCTTTCTGCCGGCCTTTCAGCACCTCACGGACCACGGGAACGACGGACAGCAACACCGCCACCGCCACCACCGGCAGGACGTACTTGTCGATGCCTTTCACCCGGTCGCCGAGGAAGCGGCCGAGCAGAACGATCGTCTCGGTCCAGACGATGCCGCCGACGGCGTTCCAGACGAGGAAACGGCCTGCGGGCATCTCCAGGATGCCGGCCAGCGGGTTGAGGAACGTGCGCACGACCGGCACGAACCGCGCCAGCACCACGGCCTTCACCGGGCCGAACCTGTTGAAATAGTGCTCGGCCTTCTCGACGTGCTCCTGCCGGAACAGCCGGGAATTCGGCCGGTCGAAGAGCTTTCTTCCGTACCGAGCGCCGAGATGGTGCCCCAGTTGCGCGCCCGCGATCGCGCACAGCGGCGCGCCGGCCATCAGGACGGGCAGGGATAGGGGCTTGATGCCGGCGCCCGCCGCGGCGGACGTCGTGAAGATGCCGGCGCTGACCAGCAGGGTGTCGCCGGGCAGGAAGAACCCCACGAGCAGGCCGGTCTCAGCGAAGATGACGGCGAGGATTCCGATGAGCCCGAACGTCGCGATCAGCGACTTCGGATCAAGGAGGTTCACGGCGAGAGCCACGCGCCCGAGCGTACCGGTAGGCGTGGCCTGGTCCGGGCAGGGCAAGGATTTCGGGATACTGGACTGTGAGCCGGGCCGGGAGCCACGCCAAGGAAGGAAGAGCCATGCCCATCGCGACGCCAGAGGTATACGCGGAGATGCTCGATCGGGCAAAGCGTGAGGGCTTCGCCTACCCCGCGATCAACGTCACCTCCAGCCAGACGCTGAACGCCGCGCTGCGCGGCTTCGCCGAGGCCGAGAGCGACGGGATCATCCAGGTCTCGACCGGCGGCGCGGAGTTCCTCTCCGGTGCGTCGGTCAAGGACATGGTCGCGGGCGCGACGGCGCTGGCCGAGTACGCGCGCGTGGTCGCGAGGAACTACCCCGTGCAGATCGCACTGCACACCGACCACTGCCCGAAGAACAAGCTCGACGGCTTCATGAAGCCGCTGGTGAAGATCTCTCAGGAGCGGGTGGCGCGCGGGGAGGAGCCGCTGTTCCAGTCGCACATGTGGGACGGCTCGGCCGTTCCGCTGGAGGAGAACCTCTCGATCGCCGCCGAGCTGATCGAGGAGTGCGCCAAGGCCCACGTCATCATGGAGATGGAGATCGGCGTCGTCGGCGGCGAGGAGGACGGCATCGTCGGCGAGATCAACGAGAAGCTCTACACGACGCCGGGCGACGCCCTCGCCACGGTCGAGGCGGTCGGTCTCGGCGAGAAGGGCCGCTACATCCTCGCGGCGACGTTCGGCAACGTGCACGGCGTGTACAAGCCGGGCCACGTGAAGCTGCGACCCAGCGTGCTGAAGGAGATCCAGGAGGCCGTCGGGTCCAAGTACGGCAAGGAGAAGCCGTTCGACCTGGTGTTCCACGGCGGCTCCGGGTCGACGCTGGAGGAGATCCGCGAGGCGGTGTCGTACGGCGTCGTGAAGATGAACATCGACACCGACACGCAGTACGCCTTCACCCGGCCGATCGCCGACCACATGTTCAAGAACTACGACGGCGTCCTCAAGGTGGACGGCGACGTCGGCAGCAAGAAGGTCTACGACCCCCGCTCGTACGGCAAGGCGGCCGAGCAGGGCATGGCGGCCCGCGTGGTCGAAGCCTGCGAGAACCTCCTCTCCGCCGGCAAGAAGATCAAGTAACGCCGCCGCCGCCCAAGGGTGATCGCGCGACGTGCGGTCACCCTCGTGGCCGCGACGCGGTGCGTTGCCTCACACAACCCGGTTGCCTACCCTGGGTTCGTGCTCCACCGCACGTACGACGATCAGAACTGTTCCATCGCCCGGGCGCTGGAGATCGTCGGCGACCGCTGGACGCTGCTGGTGATCCGCGACGCCTTCAATGGCATCCGCCGGTTCGACGACTTCCAGGCGAACCTCGGCGTCGCGCGCAATGTGCTCACCGACCGGCTGAACCGCCTGTGCGATGAGGGCATCCTGCGCCGGCACCGCTACCACGAGCGGCCCGAGCGGTACGAGTACCGCCTGACCCGCAAGGGCGTCGGCCTGTGGCGGGCCATGGTGTCGCTGCTCATGTGGGGCGATGAGTATTACGCGCCCGACGGCCCGCCGATGTTGCTCGTGCACCACGGCTGCGCCGGCCGGCTGACTCCCGGTTTCACCTGCTCGGCGTGCGGCGCGCCGCTGGGTCCGGCCGACATCGAGACGCGCCCCGGCCCCGGCGACCGCCCGGCCTCCCCCTCCACCACGCCTCAGGACGAGCCCGCCGTCCGCTGACCGGCCGCAGGCGACGAGGTGTCTCCCGGACGTTCCGATCTCTACGGGTTATCGGTTGCTTCAAGCGACCCAACTGCGCTGCAATGGGTTTCGTGACGAGACTCAATACGGTAGGCCCTCCGGAAACCGGGTGCCGGAGACGCGTCGTTCCGGCCGCCGACGGGCCGTGCCTCACCGTGCGCCCATTCAAACCGGGCGACCTGGACGGGGTCCTCGGCATGCGGCTGTCGCGGCAGAGCCTGTACAACCGGTTCTTCGTCGGCAGCCCGCACATCCCGTTCGCCTACGCGGGCATGCTGGCCCGCGTCGACCACTGGGATCGCGAGGTGCTGATCGCGCTGGCGGGCACCGAGGTCGTCGGCGTCGCCGAGTACGTGCGCGACGACGCTCTGCCCCACACGGCGGACGTGGCGGTGATGGTCCCGGACGCCTGGCAGCGCCGGGGCGTGGCCCGGCAGCTCCTCACCCGCCTGACCGAGTCGGCCCGTGAGCGCGGCGTCGAGGAACTGCGCGCCGACGTGCTCACCGTCAACGTCGCCGCGATCGCCGCCGTCCGCGGCGGCTGGCCGGACGCCCCCGCCATCCGCACCGACAGCGGATCCGTCGCCTTCCTTCTCCCGCTGCCTCCCGCCGCCTGACGCCGCCGCCCGGCCCGGCATCGGCCACGGCCGCCTGCATCCGGCGCAGCCGTCGCCGGCCGGCTCGGACCGGCCGGATCGCTCAGAACAAGCCGGATCGGTACAGCCGGATCGGAACGGCCGGCCAGGAACGGCGGGAGGGCTGCGGGGCCGGCCGCGTCAGGGCTCGTCGACGCCGACGCGGATGAGGCCCGTCTCGTACGCGACGATCACCGCCTGCACGCGATCCCGCAGGTCGAGCTTGGTGAAGATCCGGCTGACGTGTGCCTTCACGGTGCCCTCCGACAGGTACAGCCGGGCGGCGATCTCCGCGTTCGACAGGCCGCGCGCGACCAGCCCGAGCACCTCGCGCTCGCGCGGTGTCAGGACGTCGAGGGAGGCCGCCCGGCCGTCATCGGCCGGCAGCGACCCGGCGAACCGTTCGAGCAGCCGCCGCGTGACGGTCGGGGCGGTCACCGCCTCGCCGGAGGCGACGACGCGCACGGCCTTGACCAGCTCGTCGGCCAGGGCGTCCTTGAGCAGGAAGCCGCTGGCACCCGCCCGGAGCGCCGCGAAGACGTACTGGTCCAGGTCGAACGTCGTGAGGATCACGATGCGCGGCCCGCCGCCTCCCGCGGAGGCGGCCCGGATGCGGCGGGTGGCCTCCACGCCGTCCATGCCGGGCATCCGGACGTCCATCAGCACGACGTCGGGCGACAGCCGCGCGACCGCCGCCACGCCCTCGGCGCCGTCGGCGGCCTCGCCGACGACCTCGATGCCCGGCGCGTTCGACAGCACCATGCGCAGGCCCGTACGCACGAGCGCCTGGTCGTCCACCAGCACCACCCGGATGGTCACGGCGCCCCGATCCCGGTCGGCAGCCAGACCCGCACCTCGAAGCCTCCTCCGGGACGCGGGCCGGCCCGCAGGTCGCCGCCGAGAAGGCTCGCGCGCTCCCGCATGCCGCGCAGCCCGTGCCCTCCGGCGCCGCCTGGACCGCCGGACGTCATGAGGTCCACCCGTTCCACGCCGGTACGGGCGGATGGCACGCCGCGCTCCGGCCTCGCGGCGTGGACGGCGCCGGGCCCGGGCCCGGGAACCGGGTCCGCACTCGTGACGGCGGTACGTGGGAGAGCCGGGGCGGTCCCGTCGCCGGCGGGTCGCCCGTTCGGGCCGGCGCGTCCGTCGTCGGGGACGCGAACGGGGATGGCGGCGTGGGCGGGCTCGCGGGCGCGTGCCGGCGCCGGGCGGCCGCCGTCGTCGGTCACCGTGACGACCAGGTGACCGTGTTCGTGGGACACCCGGACCGTGACCGCGGCGTCCGGCCCGGCGTGCTTGGCGACGTTCGTGAGCGCCTCCTGGACGCTCCGGTACGCCGCCAGCTCGACCGCCATGGGCAGCCCGCCGGGCAGCGGCGCGCAGGCGTGGTCGATCCGCATGCCCGCCTGCCGCATCCGGGCGACCAGGCGGGGCAGGTCGGACAGGCGCGCCTGCGGTTCCATGGGCGGGCCGGACTCACCTGGGTCGCGCAGGACCCCGAGCAGGCGGCGCATCTCGGCGAGCGCCTGACGCCCGGTGGTGACGATCGCCTCCAGCGCCTCGCGCGTGCGCTGCGGGCGGTTCGCCAGCTCCGCGGCACCGCCCTGCGCCTGGATGACGATCACTGACAGGCCGTGCGCGACGACGTCGTGCAGCTCGCGGGAGATCCGGGCGCGTTCGGCCGCCGTCGCCAGCTCGGCCTGCCGGGCGCGGTCGCGTTCGAGGTCGGCGGCCCGCTGGGCCAGCGCCGCGAGGTGGGCCTGCCGGTGCCGGGAGTTCTCTCCCGCCAGCCAGGCCAGGCCGACCACGAGGGCCAGGACCGGGAATCCGCCCCACGACGTCGGCAGGCGGTCGGGTGCCTTGAAGACGTACTTGTTCACGGCCGCCCCCGGCTCGCCGGCGAGCTTCTTCTGCGCGCCCTCGGCGACCTTCTGGCTCAGGGTGCCGGTGAACGCCGCCTTCGGCGGCACGGCGCCGGCCCGGTCGACGTAGCCGGCCCAGCAGGCCGACGCGACGAGGGCGCCGGCCACCACCGCGAGAGCGCGCCTGGGCGAGTGCCGGGTCACCACCGTGAACAGCGCGAGCGGCGCCGCCGCGTCCGCCGGCAGCGCCGACCAGCCCTGGGACATGTGGTATCCGGCGACGGCGGCGGTGATGACGAAGACCGTGACCGGCAGGCGGCGGCGTACGAGCAGGGCGGCGAGCGCGACGCCGGCGGGCACCCACCACTTCGCGAACGCGACCGGCCAGGCGTCGCCGAACGCCAGCGCCCCCTTCGGGCCGAGGAACATCGGGCCGCCCCACAGCAGCGACATGACGGCGAGGGACGCCACGACGATCGCGTCCAGGACCAGCGGCCGCTGCAGCCATGCCGTGCCGGGTGCGTGGCCGGCGTCGGAGGCGGACATGTACGCCGAGCATACGGACGGGCCCGGCCGCCGGGCATCTACCCGTGGACATAATCCGCGCCCCTCCCCAAGGCGGAGACGCCGGGCACGCGCGGGTACGGCGCGCACCCGCCACGCCCTCGAAAGCGGCGCCGGGCCGCGGGCGCGCACTGCGGACGCGGCTCCGCCCGTTACGGGTGTCCGGCCCCGCTAGGGACGTACGGCGGCGCACCTTCCCGCGAAACGCGCAGGTGAGCATGGGCTCCGGCGGCGGGAGCAGGAAGGGGCAGCCCGCCGGGCTGCGCCGTGGCGGCGGGCCGGGCGGGCCGTGGCCGACCCCACGGCAGGAAGGGGGCGAATGCCGACTCCAGGCAGATGCCGGGTCATGTCGCGGCGGCCGAACCTGGCGTCGTGGCCCGGAGCGGACGCCCGGACCACACCACCAACCGCTCCGTGAGAGGAGATCCCGTCGATGAGTTCACTCTGGATCAAGGCCGGGCTGGTCGCCGGCGGCGTCACGCTGACCGCCGGCGCGGCGACGGCGGCGTTCGCCGCCACGTCGGGGCCATCCGGGCCGGCGGGCACGCCGCGCGGCACCGCGACGGCGAGGACCACGGTCATGCCGAAGAGCGGCTGCATCATCAGGGTCAGAGACGACAAGACCGGCAATGTGGCCACCGCGAAGAAGAAGGCGGCGATGGAGGGCCACAAGATCGTCATCAAGCCGGGGAAGCCTGGTATGCCTGAAAAGCCGGGCAAGCCCGGGAAGCTGAAGAAGCCAGGAGTGCCGCGGAAGTCGGGGAAGCCGGGCGACCTCGGCAACGGGAAGAAGGGCGGCTGCGCAGGCACTCCCGTGCTGCTGAAGGGCACCGTGGCCGCCGTCCACGTCGCGCCCGGCGGCGGGCAGGAGACCGTCCGGCTGAACACCGGGAAGGCCACGTCCGACATGCTGGTCCTGCGCAAGACGGTGCTGGTGAAGGACGGCCGGCCGGTGAGCCCCGGCACGCTGCCCGCGCTCACCACCGGTCAGCACGTCGTGATGAAGGGCCTCGCGCCCGGCGGCGGGGCCAAGACGCCCCTCGCACTCGTCATCGTGGAGTGAAGCCACCGTACGTTCCGCGCTGACATGGCACGGCGTCCCGCCGCGGCACGGATCCACCGCGGCGGGACGCCGGTGCGCGCAGGCGTCGAACGTGGTTTCGATCATATTCGCCACGTTACTCAGCCCCAGGAATAGGCGATCGGACCCTGATTGGGCAGGATGACCCCATGGAGCAGCAGAACCTTCTCGGCGGGCCGCCCCCGGCCGAACTGCCGGACAACCCCGAAGCCCGACAGTCCCTCGAGGCCGGTGTGGACCCGTTCGAGGTCGCCGCCCGCTTCCCGGCGTACTCCGCCGCGTGGGCCGACCTGGCCGACCGCGCCTTCGGGAAGGGTGACGTCATCGAGTCGTACGCCTACGCCAGGACCGGTTACCACCGCGGCCTGGACCAGCTCCGCCGGGCGGGCTGGAAGGGCCACGGCCCGATCCCGTGGGAGCACGAGCCGAACCGCGGGTTCCTGCGCGCCCTGCACGCGCTGGGCCGCGCGGCGGCCGCGATCGGCGAGGAGGACGAGGCCGAGCGTTGCCGGACGTTCCTGCGCGACTCCAGTTCCACCGCCGTCCAGGCCCTGTCCGCCTGAGGGGCTCGCGCCGTTTTCCTCGTGGCCGTCCGGCGGGTACGCTCTGATCGCAAGAGCCCCTGTCGCTGCTTGCGCCAGGGGCTTCGTCGATGCCAGGGGAGGCGGCTCCATGCCGGCCATCGTGCTCGTCGGCGCCCAGTGGGGTGACGAAGGCAAGGGCAAGGCCACCGACATTCTCGGCGGTGAGGTCGACTACGTCGTCCGCTACCAGGGCGGCAACAACGCGGGCCACACCGTCGTGATCGGCGACCAGTCCTACGCCCTGCACCTGCTTCCCTCGGGGGTGCTGTCCCCGGGCGTCATCCCCGTCATCGGGAACGGCGTCGTGATCGACCCCGGGGTGCTCCTGCAGGAGATCGACGGCCTGCGGGAGCGCGGCGTGGGCTGCGAGAGCCTGCTGGTCTCCGCCAACGCGCACCTGATCATGCCGCACCACAAGGCGCTCGACAAAGTGACCGAGCGCTATCTCGGCAAGGCCCGCATCGGCACGACCGGCCGCGGCATCGGTCCCGCGTACGGCGACAAGATCGCCCGCATGGGCATTCGCGTGCAGGACCTGCTCGACCCCGGCATCCTCCGGCAGAAGCTGGAGCTGGCCCTGCGCGACAAGAACCAGATCCTCGCCAAGGTCTACAACCGGCGGGCGATCGAGATCGACCCGATCATCGAGGAGTACGTCGGGTACGGCGAGCGGCTGCGCCCGCACATCGCCGACACCGCCCTCATCCTCAACCGGGCGCTCGACGACGACAAGGTGGTGCTGCTGGAGGGCGCGCAGGGCACGCTGCTCGACGTCGACCACGGCACGTACCCGTTCGTGACCTCCTCCAGCCCGACGGCCGGCGGGGCGTGCGCGGGCTCGGGCATCGGCCCCACCCGCATCACGCGGGTCATCGGCATCCTGAAGGCCTACACCACGCGCGTGGGCGCCGGCCCGTTCCCGACCGAGCTGCTCGACGAGACCGGCGACTGGCTGCGCACCACCGGCGGCGAGTACGGCGTGACGACCGGCCGCAACCGGCGCTGCGGCTGGTTCGATGCGGTGATCGCGCGGTACGCCACCCGCGTGAACGGCATTACCGACTACTTCCTCACCAAGCTCGACGTGCTGTCGGGCCTGGAGAAGGTGCCGGTCTGCGTCGCGTACGACATCGATGGGCGGCGCTGCGACGAGTTGCCGATGACCCAGACCGGGTTCCACCACGCCAGACCGATCTACGAGCACCTCGACGGCTGGCAGGAGGACATCTCCGAGTGCAAGTCGTTCGACGACCTGCCGAAGAAGGCGCAGGACTACGTCCGGGCGCTGGAGGAGATGGCGGGCGCGCGGATCAGCGCGATCGGCGTCGGTCCCGGGCGCGACCAGACCCTCCAGTTGCACGACCTGATCTGAGCACCGCGCGGTGACCGGCGCGCCGCCCGCACTCGTCGAGCGCCGCCCGGCGCGTGGGCGCGCCGCCCGCGCCGGTGGCGTCGTCGCTGTGACGCGCGGGGCGGACCCAGCTCCTGGCCGCCCTCGGCGGCGTGGGCGGCGTGACGGTCGGCACCGCGGTCACCGCCGCGTTCGCGGTGACCCAGGGCTGGCCGACCGTCGTACCGCCCTGGGCGATGGCCGACGGCATCCTCGCCACGCTGGTCATCGGCGCGTTCGCCGGCCTGACCCGGCGGCGATCCGCGCCGAACGGCTCCCCCCGACGAAGGCGCTCAGCGGACCGTGACGAGGCGAATCCTCCGCGCCGGCCGGGCGGCCCGGGCTCTGGCCGCCATCGACCGGCTCGGGGAGAAGCCGGTCCGGGCCGGATCCGCCGCTCGGCCGGTCTTCGGTACCAGGGCGGTCCCCCCAGGCGGTCCCCACCGGTGCGGTCGCCGCCGTGGCGACCCGTCGAGGCGGGCGCGCAGACGACCGCGGCGCGACCGTACCGCCGGGCGTCCGCAGTCCACGGGGGCCGTACGGGACGGACCCGTACGCTGGGGCGCGTGGAGATTCAGGGACATCGCGGAGCGCGCGGGCTGTGGCCGGAGAACACCCTGCCCGGGTTCGCGCGGACGATCGAGCTGGGCGTCGACGTGCTGGAGCTGGACGTCGGCCTGACCGCCGACGGCGTCCCGGTGCTCCACCACGACCAGACGCTGAACGCCGGAACCGTACGCGATCGGGGGCCGTGCCGCCCACGCGACCCGCTGTACCCCTACGTCGGCCGGCCGATCCGCGAGCTGACCCTGGCGCAGATCAAGACGATCGACGCCGGGATCGTCAACAAGCGGTTCGCCGCGACGCAGACGGCGATTCCGGGAGCGGAGGTGCCGACGCTGGCGGAGGCGTGCGCGCTCGTCGCGCCACACGACATACGGCTCGCGGTGGAGATCAAGACCGACCCGTCGTGGCCCGACGTCGAGACGATCACGACGTCCGCAGTGAAGGTGCTGGAGTCGTACGGGCTGCTGGAGCGGTCGCGGCTGCTGGCGTTCGACTGGCGGGTCCTCGGCGTGGCGCGGGAGCTGTTGCCCGGCGGCGACCGCGTGGCGCTCGTCGAGCCGGACACGCTGGAGGCGTCCTGGATGGCCGGGCACGACCCGGCGGGCGGCCTGGTCGCCGCGGCGGTGGCGGCGGGGGCGACCATGATCTCGCCGAAGCGGGTCATGGTCACGCCCGAGCTGGTCGCGGCTGCGCACGCGGCCGGGCTGACGGTCGTGGTGTGGACGGTGAACGATCCGGCGGAGATGGCCCGGCACATGTCGTTCGGCGTGGACGCCATCGTCACCGACTACCCCGACCGCCTCCGCACGGTCCTCGGCCGCTGACCGGCCGCCCGCCGTCAGGACGTGGAGGGGTGGACGCGGGTGAGCTTGTCCGGGTTCATCACTGCGAACAGGGCGTGGATGCGGCCGTCACGAACGTCGAAGGCGACGAGCTGATCGTGGCCGTCGACGGTCGTCCACACCGCAAGCCGGCCGTTCGCCTCAATGACCCGAATGTCGTGGAACTCGTAGCGGCGCAGCAGGCCGGCGATGAACGCCAGTACCTTCTCGCGGCCGATGACGGGCCGCAGCGCGGCGCGGACCTTGCCGCCCCCGTCATTCCAGGCGACGACGTCCTCGCTGAACAGCTCGTTCAGCGTGCCGAGATCGCCACTGCGTGCGGCGTCGAGGAAGCGGCCGAGGAGCCGGTCGTGATCGGCCGGGTCGGGGCGGAAGCGGTCGCGGCCGCCCGCCATCCGCTGGACGGCGCGGCGGTGATGCTGGCGGCAGGTCGCGGCAGGCACGCCGATGATCGCGGCGATGTCCTCGTACGGGACGTCGAACGCCTCGCGCAGCACGAACACGGCGCGTTCGGGCGGCGACAGGCGTTCCATCATGTGCAGGGTGGCGTAGGCGAGGGTGTCGCGCAGCTCGGCGGTGTCGAGCGGGCCGAACGCGCCGGCGGCGACCGGCTCGGGCAGCCACGGCCCGGGGTAGGCCTCCCGGGTGACGCGCGCCGACCGGAGCTGGTCGAGCGCGAGCCGCGAGACCACGGTGACGAGGAACGCGCGCGGCTCGCGCACCGTCCCGGCACCGGCGCGGGTCCAGCGCAGGTACGCCTCCTGCACCACGTCCTCGGCGTCCCACATGCTGCCGAGCAGCCGGTAGGCCAGGCCGAGGAGCAGCGGGCGGTGCGCCTCGAAGGTCTCGGCCGGTCCGCTCACCGGGTCGTTCCTCCTCTCTGTCCCGGGCCGCGCCGGGCGGCGTGACGGGCCCTGGGACGATTCCATCAGGCCGCCCGTGCCGCGCGGTCGCCGAGCTCGGCGGCGAAGCCGTCCGCCCAGGAGGCGTGCCGGGGCCGCCAGTCGAGCCGCAGCCGGGCGCGGGCGTTGTCGGCACCGCGCAGCTCGGTCATGAACGCGACGCCCCAGCCGCCGACGGCCGCGCGGGCCAGTACGGCGGGAACGCGCCGTGGCGCGCGGGCGCCGAGCATCGTCGCGACCGCGGGCAGCCACTCGCACAGCGGCGCGGGCGTGTCGTCGACGATGTTGAGGGCACCGGTGACGTCCCGGTCGAGCGAGGCCACGATCGCGGAGGCGGCGTCGGCCGCGTGCACGAAGGAGAACACCGCGCCGCCGCCGCCGACGATCGGGACCTTCCCGGCCCGCACCTGCTCGGTGAACGACCCGTCGGCGGCGTACATCGACCCGGGGCCGTACAGGTGACCGAACCGCAGCACCAGGCCGCCCGCCGCAGTGGTCGCCGACTCCAGCTCCATCAGCGCGGCGAGGGCCGGGGCGAACTGCTTGGGCGTGCGCCGGGTCCACAGCGGCGCGTCCTCGTCGGCCAGGCCGGTGCCCGGCTGGTACGCGTACGCGAGGCCCTCGGCGATGAGGCGCCGGGCGCCGGCCGCCTCGGCGGCCTCGATGAGGTTCCGGGTGCCCTCGGTGCGCAGGCGGTTGGTGGCCGCGAAGTCGCGCGCCAGCCGGCGCGGGTCGAGGGCGGCGGGGATGGCGGTGAGCAGGTTGACGACCGCGTCGGGCGCGGCCTCGCGCACGGCCGCGGCCAGCGCGGCGCGGTCGAGCGCGTCCGCGACGACCGTCCGGGCGCCGGCCGCCTCGATCGCGGCGGCGCGCGCGGGCGAGCGGGACAGGCCGACGACCTCATGGCCGACGGCGGTGAGCAGGGGGACGAGACGGCTGCCGATCACGCCGGTGGCTCCGGCGACGAGTACGCGCATGGTCGACTCCCTCGTTCGGTTCCTCCGGCGGGGGACGCCCGCCGGGCGACGACATTGCGGGAACTGGACGGGCGAGGACGTGCCCGCGTGACAGCACGCGACGTGATCCCGGTCACGGCTCCGCTCGTCCGGCCGCGGTCACCCCCTCCCCGCGCCGGCCCGGAGAGGCGGGCTCAGCTCCGCTCCGGCCCCCGGTGGAACGGCACCGGGCCGGTGAGAACGGCCGGACGCCGGCCGTCGCGACGGCCGCCCGGGGGCCGAACTCGGCGCGGCGGCGCGGGAGCGGGACGGGCCGGCGGCCGCGCCCGGCCGTGCCAGGTCCGGGACGGCCGGGGAGGGCTACAGCCAGCCGTTGCGGCGGAAGCCGCGGTAGAGGACGAAACAGGCGGAGGCGATGACCAGCAGCGCGAACAGGTAACCGTACCGCCAGTGCAGCTCGGGCATGTACCGGAAGTTCATGCCGTACACGCCGGTGATCGCGGTCGGCATGGCCAGGATCGCCGCCCAGGCGGAGATCTTGCGCATGTCGTGGTTGTCGGTGACCGTCACCTGGGTCAGGTGCGCCTGGAGGATGGGGGTGAGCAGCTCGTCGCACGACTCGACCTGCTCGCGCACGCGGGTCAGGTGGTCGTCGACGTCGCGGAAGTACTCGCGGATCTCGGCCGGCACGAACCGGCGGGCGGCGAGGTTGCGCAGCGGCCCTGCCAGCGGCCCGACGGCCCGCTTGAGCTGGATCACCTCGCGCTTGAGGCGGTAGATGCGCTCGGCCTGGTTGGTGGCGTCGGCGGAGAAGACCTGCTCCTCCACCTCGTCGATGTCGTCCTGCACGGCCGCGCCGACGGACATGTAGTCGTCGACGACCCGGTCGATGATCGCGTGCAAGACGGCGGCGGGGCCGAGCGCGAGCCGCTCCGGCGTGTCCTCCAGCCGGCGGCGCACCGGGGCGAGCTCGCCGTGCCCGCCGTGCCGGACGGTGACGACGAAGTCGGGACCGCAGAAGATCATGATTTCGCCGGTCTCCAGCGTCTCCGTGCCGCCGCGGTCGACGTGGCCGATCGTCTTCATCACGAAGAACTGCACATCGTCGTAGCGTTCGAGCTTCGGCCGCTGGTGGGCGTGGACGGCGTCCTCGACGGCGAGCGGGTGCAGGCCGAAGACCTCCGCCAGCCGTTCGAGCTCGCCCTCGTCGGGCTCGTGCAGGCCCACCCACACGAACCGGCTGCCGTGCCCGGCGGCGTCATCGTCGGCGCCGCCGGGGGCGCGGACCAGCTCGACGGCGTCGGCGAGGCTCTCGGTGTCGACGCGCTTTCCGTCGAGGTAGGCCGCCCAGTCGATGACGGTCGAGCGCCGGTTGATCGACTCGCCCGCCGCGACGCGGCCGGGACGGGCGAGCGGCTTGAACAGAACCCGGGTGGCGCGCCCGGGCCGAACCTTGGTCATGGCCATTGCGGGAGTCCTTCCCCGGCCCGGCCAGCAGGAACCGGCGGCGCGTCGACCCGGATCAGAACGTGGAGCGCACGCCGGTGGTGACGGCCGGACACCGAGTAGAGGTGGTCGTACTGTGAGGGGGCTCGGCGTTACCGCAAGGATCGCCAGGACTCACTGCAACCACCTCCTTCGGTCATCGGTGTCAGAACACAAGCTCTAAGGCTACACCAGGCAAAAGGACGCCCGGCCGAGGTCAAGGGTTCACGCATCCCCCAGGATTTTCCCGTCATTCCGCCGCGCAGCGCCCGTTTCTCTCAACATACATCCGTGCCGGACGCTTCCCCGCCGCTGCGACGTCGTACGCGGGACCATTCGCCCGGATAGGCTTTGCGGGTGCGAGTCCTCGTTCTCGGCTCGGGCGGGCGCGAACACGCGCTGGTCCGCCTGCTGTCCCGCGATCCCGGCGTCACCGCCGTGCACTGCGCCCCCGGCAACGCCGGCACGGGCGCGATAGCGGACAACCACGCCTTGGATCCGACCGATCCCGCCGCCGTGGTAGAGCTCGCCAGACGGCTGAACGCCCAGCTCGTCGTCGTCGGCCCGGAGGCGCCGCTGGTCGCCGGCGTCGGCGACGCGCTGCGCCGGGCCGGGCTGCCGTGCTTCGGGCCCGATCGGGCAGCGGCGCGCATCGAGGGTTCCAAGGCGTTCGCCAAGGAGGTCATGCGCGCCGCCGGGGTGCCGACCGCCGAGGCCATCGTGTGCGACACCGCGGAGGAGGTCCGGGCCGCCCTCGACGCGTTCGGCCCGCCGTACGTGGTGAAGGACGACGGCCTGGCCGCCGGCAAGGGCGTCGTCGTGACGCACGACCGTGAGCTGGCCGAGCGGCACGCCGGCGGTTGCGACCGCGTCGTCGTCGAGGAGTACCTCGACGGTCCCGAGGTGTCGCTGTTCGCGCTGACCGACGGCGCGACCGTCGCGCCGCTGCTGCCCGCGCAGGACTTCAAGCGCGCCTACGACGGCGACGAGGGGCCGAACACCGGCGGCATGGGCGCCTACGCGCCGTTGCCCTGGGCGCCGCCCGGCCTGGTCGACGAGGTCATCGCCACGATCATCCAGCCGACCGTCGACGAGCTGCGCCGCCGCGAGACGCCGTACTCGGGCATCCTGTACGCGGGGCTGGCGCTCACCTCCAAGGGCGTGCGGGTGATCGAGTTCAACGCGCGGTTCGGCGACCCGGAGACGCAGGTGGTGCTCGACCGCCTCGCCACCCCGCTCGGCGCGGTCCTGCAGGCGTGCGCCGTCGGCGGGCTCGGCTCGGTGCCCGCGCTGGAGTGGCGGCCGGGCGCAGCGGTCACGGTCGTCATCGCCGCCGAGAACTACCCGGGCAGGCCGGTCACCGGCGACGCGATCGAGGGCATCGACGACGCCGAGAAGGTCGAGGGTGCGTACGTGCTGCACGCGGGCACGAAGCTGGAGCACGGGCTTCCGGTGACGGCCGGCGGGCGGGTGCTCGACGTCGTCGGCACCGGCCCCGACGTCGCCACCGCACGCGCCACCGCGTACGCCGCCGCCGAGCGCATCCGCATCCGCGGTGCCCACTACCGCGCCGACATCGCCGCCCGCGCCTGACGCACCCCCGCACGACCGCACGCTCCACGCGCTCGCGCCCGGCGTGCCCGTACCGCGCCGCGCGGCCTCCCGGCCGCCCGGTCCCGGGCCGCGGCAACCGCCGCACCCGGCGCGCCCGGCGCGCTTCCCGCCGGCCGGCTCGGCGCGCCGCCGCGCGAAACCATCGGCCCGGCCCGGTTTCTTCCGGTTACGGCCGGCCATGCCGGGACCGGCGCATCGGCGGCGTCGGCTCACGCGGCTCACCGACGGCCGCGGTGAGACGCCTCTGGCCGCGCCGCCGTCCGCGCGGCCCGCGCCCAGGTGGCGGCGGTGGTCGTCGCCGGGCGCGGGTCACGTGCCTGCGACACTGGAGGGGTGATCGAGCGTTACACCCTTCCGGAGATGGGCCGCGTCTGGAGCGACGCGCACAAGTACGAGCTGTGGTGCCGGGTGGAGACCCTGGTGCTGGAGGCGCACGCCAAGGCCGGCACCGTCCCTGCGGACGTGGTCGAGCCGGTGCGCGCCGCTCCGCCGCCGACGCCGGAACGCGTCACCGAGATCGAGGCCACGACGCAGCACGACGTGATCGCGTTCCTGTCCGCGTGGGCCGACAACACCGTCCCGCGCGAGGCCGCCGCGTACGTGCATTTCGGCATGACCTCCTCGGACCTGCTCGACACCGCCCTGGCCGTGCAGCTCACCGAGGCCACCGACATCCTGCTGGCCAAGGCCGACGCGCTGGTCGCGGCGCTGCGCGACCACGGCCTGGCGCACCGCGACACGCTGCGCGTCGGCCGCACCCACGGCATCCACGGTGAGCCGGACGTTTGGGGGCACCGGGTGGCCGACTTCGCGTTCGCGATGGCCCGCTCCCGCGACCGGCTGCGCCGCGCCCGCGCCGCCGTGGCGGTCTGCGCGATCTCGGGCGCCGTCGGCACGTACTCCAACATCGACCCGGAGGTCGAGCGGTACGTCGCGCGGGAGCTCGGGCTGGCGCCGGCCGACGTGTCGACGCAGGTCGTCATCCGCGACGGCATCAGCGAGTGGGTGTCCACGCTGGCGATCATGGCGACGGTGTGCGAGGCGATCGCGCTGGAGGTGCGGCACGGCCAGCGCACCGAGGTGCGCGAGCTGTGGGAGCCGTTCGGCAAGGGCCAGAAGGGCTCCTCGGCGATGCCGCACAAGAAGAACCCGATCATGTCGGAGCGGCTCGCCGGCCTGGCGCGGGTCGTGCGCGCCCAGGTCACCCCGGTCATGGAGGGCATCCCGCTGTGGCACGAGCGGGACATCTCCCACTCCTCCACCGAGCGGATCGCACTCCCCGACGCCTCGATCGCGCTCGACTACATGCTCCACCTGACGCACCGCCTCATCACCGGCCTGGTCGTCGACCGGGAGCGGATGCGGGCCAACCTGGAGTCCACCGGAGGCCTCATCTACACCAGCGCCGTCCTGCTCGAGCTGGTCAACGCCGGCATGTCGCGGGACGATGAGGCGTACCCGCTGGTGCAGAGGGCGGCGATGGAGACCTGGGAGACCGGCACGCCGTTCCGCGAGACGCTGCGCCGCCACGCGGCCGACGCCGGCCTGACCCTCGACGAGGCGCGGCTGGACGAGGTCTGCCGCCCCGAGCGGTACGTCGAGCGGCTCGGCGGCGTCTTCGACCGGCTCGCCGCCCTCACCTGAGCCGCCGGCACGGCGGATCCGCCGATCCGGAACGCCGCCCGGCGTTCCCGACCCGACCCAACCGCGACCGCCCGAACCGCGCACCCGCCCCAATCGCACCGTGGTCCGCGCCGGACCGCCCAGGCATCTGGAGGAACGGATGGCCGCCGTCGTACGGGAGCTGAACGCCTACCCGCTCAAGAGCGGCGGGGGATCGCCGCTGCAGCGCGCCGAGCTGCTGGCCGAGGGGTTCCGGCACGACCGGGAGTTCATGCTGGTACGGCCGGACGGCACGCACCTGTCGCAGCGGGAGCTGCCGCGCATGGCCGCGCTGCGCCCGGCGTTCGACGGCGTCGAGTTGACCGTCGACCACCTCGACGCGGTGACGCCGCTGGTGCTGAAGGCGCGGAACGACGGGCCGGTGCGCGACGTGACGGTGCACCGGAACCCGTGTCAGGGCGTCGACCAGGGCGACGAGGCGGCGAACTGGTTCGGCGCGCTGCTCGGCCGCGCGTGCCGGCTGGTGCGGTTCACCGGCCGCCGCCCGACCGCGGTGGGCGGCGGCACCGTGGCGTACGCCGACGGGTACCCCCTGCTGGTCACCTCGGTCGAGTCGCTGGCCGACCTGAACGCCCGCATGGACGCGCCGCTGCCGATGAACCGCTTCCGGCCGAACATCGTGATCGAGGGCCTGGGCCCGTTCGGCGAGGACTCCGTGCGGCTGCTGCGCGTCGGCGACACGGTGATCGAGTTCGTCAAGCCGTGCGCGCGCTGCGTCATCACCACCACCGACCAGGAGACCGGCGTCAAGGGGCACGAGCCGCTGCGCACGCTCGCGACCTACCGCACCCGGCTGGTGCCGGGCAGCGGGCCCGGCCTGATCTTCGGCCAGAACGCCGTCCCGCGCGCCGTCGGCACGATCGCGGTCGGCGACACGGTGGAGGTTCTCGCCGACCGACGGCGAACCGTCGCACCGGCGTCCTACGATGGGCCGCGTCGAGCGTGATCCGCTGGCCCGCCATCAACGCCATCGTCCGTCGCCTGGCCCGCGGCCGACCCGCCACCCGGTCCGGACCACGACCGCTCGAATGCGCCCACTGAACCACTTCTCCTAGGACGACGAAAGATCACGCAAGGCCGGACGTTTCGGTCATGTCACGGCGTGTCCGGTGGAATACTGGGCCGCGCCCGTGACCCCCACGCGGCACTCGTGACCCGCTGACGTGACCGAGCGGGCAGTCCGGAAAACATCACCGCAGCCAAAGGAGCATCGGCGATATGAGCTTGGGCCACGAGGTCCGTTACCGCGTGCGCGGCGGCGCCCGACTGCGCGGCACCGTGTTCGTGCAGGGTGCCAAGAACGCCGTCCTTCCGATGATCGGCGCGTCCCTGCTCGCGGCCGAGGGCCGGACGGTCCTGCGCAACGTCCCGATCATCGAGGACGTGAAACGGGCGGTCGAACTGGCCCAGGCGGTCGGGGCCAAGGCGGAACTGCACGAGGCCGAGCGCACCCTCGTGATCGACGCCTCGCGGCTGACCAGCCCGGTGCTGCCGGCGGAGATCGCCTCGCGGTTCCGCGGCTCGTTCCTCTTCGTGCCCGCGCTGCTGCACCGGCTCGGCGAGGCGGTGATCGAGGGCGTCGGCGGATGCAACCTCGGCAGCCGCAACCTCGACTTCCACTACAACGGCTTCAAGCGCCTGGGCGCCTCCGTCACCGAGCAGGTCAGCGGCGACGGCCGCGGCTCCATCCACGTCAAGGCCGGCCACCTGCAGGGCGGAACGCTCTACCTCGACACGCCGTCGCACACCGGTACCGAGAACCTCATCATGGCGGCGACGCTCGCCCAGGGCACCACGCTGATCAAGAACTGCGCCCTGGAGCCGGAGGTCCTCGACGTCATCCAGCTGCTGCAGCGCATGGGCGCGCGGATCAGCGGCGGCGGCACCGGCTTCATCACGGTCGAGGGAGTCGACAGCCTGACCGCCGTCCAGCACACGGTGATGCCCGACCGCATCGACGCGGGCGTCCTCGTGATGGCCGCCGCCATCACCGGCGGCGAGATCAGCCTCGTCGGCGCGTCGCTGGAGCACCTCGGCGTGGCCGGCGACAAGCTCGAGCAGATGGGCGTGGAGTTCGCGGCGGACGGCGCGGTGCTCCGGGTCCGGCGCGAGCGGCCGCTCCGCCCGATCAACGTGATCACCGACGAGTACCCCGGCTTCGCCACCGACCTGCAGTCGCCGATCATGGCGGTGTCCTGCCTCGCCGACGGGCCCAGCTACATCTACGAGCGCATCTTCGACGGGCGGTTCAAGCTGGCGGAGGAGCTCGTTCGCATGGGGGCCGACATCGAGGTGAACGGCAACCGCGCCAAGGTCAACGGCGCGACTCCGCTGCACGGCACCGAGGTGGTGGCGCACGACCTGCGCACCGGCAGCGCGCTGGTGCTGGCCGGCTTGGCCGCCGAGGGCGAGACCGTGATCACCTCCGGCTACTACCTCGACCGCGGGCATGCGCACTTCGCCGAGCGCCTCACCGCGCTCGGCGCCGACATCGAGCGGCTGGTCTGACGATCGTCCGGCCGGGTGGCGCCGATGAGCGCGCCACCC
>JBEHYF010000040.1:0-38490 GCA_048498315.1 Actinomycetota bacterium | reverse complement strand
TTCGGCGTCGGCGCGCTGCTCATCGCGGTCGCCTTCGCCGTCGCGGCGGCCGTTCTCCGCCCGCCCGGCCGTCGCGACGGCCCGGCCACGCCGGCACGGCCGGCCGCCCGCCCCACCCCGCGCACGATCACCCATCCGGAGGAGACGATTCAATGACAGAGCAGACATTCGACGCCACCGCCCGCGAGATCCTCGACGGCAGGAACTTCGCCGTCATCGCGACGGTGAACCCCGACGGCGGGCCGCAGTCGTCGGTCGTCTGGTACAAGCGCGAGGACGACACGGTGGTGTTCTCCACCACCGCGGGCCGGCGCAAGGCCCGCAACCTGGCCCGGGACCCCCGCGTCAGCGTGACGGTCTTCGACCTGGCCGACCCGTACCGGTCGGTGGAGATCCGCGGCACCGCCGAGCTCGTGCCCGACGACGCGCGGGCGCTGCCGTACGAGCTGTCCCACCGCTACCTGGGCACCGACCCGCCGCAGGACGACGCCGGGACCGCCCGTCTGATCGTCCGCGTGGTCCCGGAGAAGGTCGTGGTGTTCACGGTCTGACGTCGACCACGTCGCGCCCGGCTGCCACAATCCACGCGGGCGCCCCGGCGACCCGCCGCCGTGGCGACCGCGTGCTCCGTGGGAGGCGACATGACGATCGTGACCGACCTGGACCTGCCGGTGTTCGACTACACCGCCGCCGACCTGACCGGCGAGGTGTACCACCGGCGGCTCGCCGAGATCGGCGCGGAGCACTGGCTCGCCCAGGGCCCGCTGTCGTACATCGTCCTGGACCGCGAGGCGGGCGAGCACTTCCTGCGGTCCCGGGCGACCGCGTTCCCCGGCCGGCAGATCGCGGACCTGTTCGGCGTCACCGGCGGCCGCCTGCGGGAGCAGATCGACGCGAACATCCTCAACCAGACCGGCGACCGCCACAGGCGGCTGCGGGCGCTGGTCGGGCCGGCCTTCACGCCCCGCGCCGCGGACCGGTGGCGGCCGGCGATGCGCGCGTTCCTGGACGAGCTGTGGGACCCGGCCGCCGGCTCGTGCGACTTCGTCGCGGCGGTGGCCAAGCCGTACCCCTCGATGACGATCGCGACGGTGCTCGGCGTACCCGTCACCGACGCTCCGCGCCTGCACGAGTGGTCGAGCCTGGTGCAGCGGCAGTTCGACATCCGTGCCCTGGCGAGCGAGCTGCCGCGCATCGAGCGCGCCGTCGAGGAGGTGTACGACTACGTTGAGGAGATGCTGGACAGGCGGCGGGCGGCACCGGCCGACGACCTCATCGGCGCGCTGCTCGCGGCCGAGGACGGGGGCGACCGGCTCTCCCACGCCGAATGCGTCAACCTCGTCCTGAACGTCCTGGCGGGCGGGGTCGACACCACACAGGCGCAGCTCGCGCACGCGCTGCGGCTCTTCGCCGGCCATCCGGACCAGTGGCGGCGGCTCGGCGACGACCCCGGGCTGGCCGGCCGTGCGGTCGAGGAGGTGCTGCGGTTCGAGCCGATCACCCCGTTCACCGCCCGGATCTGCGTCGAGCCGATCGAGTACCGCGGCGTGACGTTCCCGGCGGACACGATCGTGGCGATCTGTGCCGAACGCGCCAACCGGCAGACCGGCGGCGCGGACGGCGAGCGGTTCGACATCACCGCCGAGCGTGACGGCCGCCTGCTGACCTTCGGCGCGGGCCCGCACTACTGCCTGGGCGCGAACCTCGCCCGCGCGGAGCTGGAGGAGGCGCTGGCGTTCCTCGCGCCACGGATGCCGGACCTGGCCGCGGCCGCGCCCGCCCGGCTCGGCGGCATCGAGGGCATCTACAGCGTCGAGTCGCTGCCCCTGACCTGGTCTCCGGCGCGAGTACGGCCTGCACCCGGCGCCTGAGCCATGCCCTCCCGCCCGGGCCGCCGGGCCTTCCAGGCCCCCCGGCCGCCGCGCCCGCCGGTGTTCTGAGCTGCGTGGATGCGGGCGTCGACAAAGGCCGGTGCATCGTGCGGCGACGGCTGCGGTCACAGTTGCGACGCATTTTGCATTACCCATCCTTTGTTACGAGAACGTTATTGAAAGCTGACTAGCAGGGTTCCTACTGGCGAGTTTTACTCGTCAGTTAATTGCATGTGATCCCCCCTCACATCGCGATCTCCCCGCTCCAGGAGGAACCGTGCTCCCCCGCCTCCGTAGACCCCTCCGGCTGCGGCTGATCGCCGCACCCCTTCTGTCACTGGGGCTGCTGTTCACCGTCGCGGTCCCCGCCCACGCCGCCACCGATCCCGTCGCCGCCGCGCAGGCGCTCGCCGCTCCCGACGTCCCCGGCGCGAACGACTGGTCGTGCCGGCCGACCACCACCCACCCCCGTCCCGTCGTCCTCGTCCACGGCACGTTCGCCAACGGCACCGCCAACTGGGTCACCGCCGCGCCGGCGCTGGCCGCGCGCGGCTACTGTGTCTTCGTACTCACGTACGGTGCCGTGCCCGGCGTGCCGATCCTGCGCGCCGTCGCGCACGTCGCCGACTCCGCCGCGCAGCTCGCCACGTTCGTCGACGGCGTCCTCGCCGCCACGCACGCGAGCCAGGTCGACATCGTCGGCCACTCGCAGGGCGGCATGATGCCGCGCTACTACCTCAAGTTCCTCGGCGGCGCTGCCAAGGTCCACACGCTCGTCGGGCTGGGCCCCTCCAACCACGGCACCACGCTGGACGGCCTGACGGTGCTCGCCGAGGCGTTCCCCGGCGCCACCGACATCGTCGGCGCCGCCTGCCCGGCCTGCGTCGACCAGATCGTCGGCTCGGATCTGCTGACCCGGCTGAACGCGGGCGGCGACACGGTCCCCGGGGTGGACTACACGGTCATCGCCACGCGGTACGACGAGGTCGTCACGCCGTACGCCTCGCAGTTCCTCAGCGGAGGCTCGGTGCACAACGTGCTACTGCAGGACCGGTGCGCTCTCGACCTGTCCGACCACGTGGCGCTCGCGTTCGACCCCATCGCGCTGCACGAGGTCGAGAACGCACTGGACCCGGCGCACGCCACCCCGACCACCTGCCTGTCGCACGGCTGAGCCGCCTGGGAGCGCGCCCGCCCGTGCTCCCGGGAGGCCCCGGCTCCCCGCCCGCCGCGCGGCCGCCACCAGTGGCCGGGCCGATCACCGGCCCGGCCACCGGCCTGCTCACGCCCGTGAACGCCCGGGATCAGCTGCAGCCGCTGGTGGACCCGCAGCCCTCGCAGACGTAGCAACTGCCGGCCGGGCGCATCTTCGTGCCGCAGGTCAGGCAGAGCGGCGCGTCGGCGGTACGGCCCTGGTGGCTCTCGATCAGCTCGGTCGAGGAGTGCACCTGCGCGGGCAGGGCGACCTCGCGGGGCTTCGGCCGCTCCACCGGCGCCGACTGCGCCAGCGACTCGGGGTCGACCTCCTCCTCGGCGTGCAGCGCCGCCGGATCCTTGCCGGCCGCCTGCGCCGCGCGCTCCTCGGCGGAGAAGATCCCCAGCTCGGCGCGCGTCTCGTACGGCAGGTGGTCCAGGGCCAGCCGACGGAAGATGTAGTCCATGATCGAGCTGGCCATGCGGATGTCCGGGTCGTCGGTCATGCCGGCCGGCTCGAACCGCATGTTGGTGAACTTCTCCACCCAGGTCTCCAGCGGCACGCCGTACTGGAGGCTGATGGAGATCGCCATGGAGAAGGCGTCCATCACGCCGGCGAGTGTGGAACCCTGCTTGCCGAGCTTGAGGAAGACCTCGCCCAGGCCGTTGTCCGGGTACGTGGAGGCGGTCATGTAGCCCTCGGCACCGCCGACGGAGAACCGCGTCACGGTCGCCGAGCGCTGCTTCGGCAGCCGGGTGCGGACCGGCCTGTGCTCGACCGGCGCGGCGGCCCGCTCGGCCTTGGCCTGGGTGTCCTTCTTGGCGGCCGACAGCGGCTGGCCGACCTTGCAGTTGTCGCGGTAGATCGCCAGCGCCTTGAGACCGAGCTTCCAGCCCTCGAAGTAGATCTTCTCGACGTCGTCGACGGTCGCCTGCTCCGGCATGTTCACGGTCTTGGAGATGGCGCCGGACAGGAACGGCTGGACCGCGGCCATCATGCGCACGTGGCCCATCGGGCTGATGGCCCGCTCGCCCATCGCGCAGTCGAAGACTTCGTAGTGCTCGGCGCGCAGGCCCGGCGCATCCACGACATGGCCGTGCTCGGCGATGTACTCGACGATCGCCTCGACCTGTTCCTGCTGGTAGCCGAGCTTGGCGAGGGCCCGCGGCACGGTGTTGTTGACGATCTGCATCGACCCGCCGCCGACCAGCTTCTTGTACTTGACCAGGGCGAGATCGGGCTCGATGCCCGTCGTGTCGCAGTCCATCATGAGGCCGATCGTCCCGGTTGGCGCGAGCAGCGATGCTTGGGCGTTCCTGTACCCATTCTTCTCGCCGACCTTGAGGCACTCCTGCCACTGCTTCGTGGCGGCGTTATGGATCGCCTTATCCATCTCGTCGAGCGTGCGGATCTCGTCGTTCGCCGCCGCGTGCTTGCGCATGACGCGCTTGTGCGCCTCGGCGTTGCGGGAGTACCCCTCGTAGGTGCCGATCACCCCGGCCAGCTCGGCGGAGCGGCGGTAGGCGACACCGGTCATCAGCGAGGTGATCGCCGCCGCGAGCGCGCGGCCGCCGTCGGAGTCGTACGCGTGGCCGGTGGCCATCAGCAGGGCGCCGAGGTTGGCGTAGCCGATGCCGAGCTGGCGGTACGCCCGCGTGGTCTCGGCGATCTTCTCCGTCGGGAAGTCGGCAAACGTGATGGAGATGTCCATCGCGGTGATGACCAGCTCGCAGAGCTTAGCGAAGCCCTCGACGTCGAAGGTTCCGTCCTCGCGGAGGAACTTCAGCAGGTTGATGCTCGCGAGGTTACAGGATGAATTGTCCAGGCTCATGTACTCCGAGCACGGGTTGCTCGCGGTGATCCGCCCGGTCTCGGGGTTGGTGTGCCAGTCGTTGATCGTGTCGTCGTACTGGATGCCCGGGTCGGCGCACTCCCAGGCGGCCTGCGCCATCTTGCGGAAGAGGTCTCTGGCGTCGACCTTCTCCAGCACCTCGCCGGTACGGCGCGCGCGCAACGCGAACTGACCGCCGGTCTCGACGGCGCGCATGAACTCGTCGGACACGCGTACGGAGTTGTTGGCGTTCTGGTACTGGACGCTGACGATGTCCTTGCCGCCGAGATCCATGTCGAAGCCGGCGTCGCGCAAGGCGCGGATCTTGTCCTCCTCGCGCGCCTTGGTCTCGATGAACTCCTCGATGTCGGGGTGGTCGACGTCGAGCACGACCATCTTCGCGGCCCGCCGGGTGGCGCCACCGGACTTGATCGTGCCGGCCGAGGCGTCGGCGCCGCGCATGAACGAGACCGGGCCGCTGGCGGTGCCGCCGGAGGACAGCAGCTCCTTGCTGGAGCGGATACGGGACAGGTTCACCCCCGCGCCGGACCCGCCCTTGAAGATCACGCCCTCTTCCTTGTACCAGTCGAGGATCGACTCCATCGTGTCGTCGACCGACAGGATGAAGCAGTTGTGCACCCGGATGTTCTCCGACAGATACTCGCCGCTCTCGGTCTGGATGTCGTAGACCTCCATCGGGCCGAGCTTCTCGATCCGAGCAATCTCAAGGCGCTTGGTTTCGTGGGCCGGCAGTCCCGGCTTATCGAAGCTCTTGTGGAGCTTCGCCGACTTCACCGCGTCGACGAAGCCGATGTGGTCCGCGAAGAGCCGACGGTCGCCGGTGGTCTGAATGCGCAGCGACCAGCATCCCCTCCGGTCGGACCGTGGGTCGCGCTTGAAGCCGACCCGTGCGTAGATTCCGAAACGCAGCAGAAGACGCTGCATCCCGCGGATCAGTTTCTCCGAGATCATGTCGACCTCGACCACCGTCGAGCGTTCACGCTCGGACACGAATCCCTCCGCCTGGAAGACGCTCCGAAGATACATCGCGACAACGGGCAACGGAGCTGTGAAGAGACGCTCCGGCACCTCCATATCGACGCCGCGAGCGCGGAGCCCCCACTTGTCGACGAATTCCTTCAGGACGGCGGCTCCATAGAGTCGCACCCGCCGGCAGTCGAGGGCGGGATCTTTGGTCTCCACCTTGCGCTCATGGCGATGGACGCCCGGAAAGACGATGTCCAGCTGTCGGCCGACCCACTCGCGTTCATCGTCCGTTACGGTCATCGCCTCCAGCATCAGGGAGCGATTCGTGCCGGTCTCGTACTGCCCCACGAATCCGTCGGACTGCTGCCAGCCTGCAAGGGCGGCCTCCGCCATCTCCCGCGATGTGATCTCCTGCTCGCCGTAGGAACCCCGGCGGTGCCATAGCAGCTTGTCGCCGCACCGCAGGTCGCCAGCGGGCACGAAGGCGCCGTATACATCGTCACTCGCCCTCCAGACCAGATGGTCGGCGGTGACGTCGAGGGAGTAGCCGGCCTTCAAGTGAAGGCGTATCACCTCCTTGATCCCGTTGGCCTTTGTGGCCACGATCCGCGTGAGTCCGTGTGCGTCGTAGACCTTGGTCCCGACCGCGTCTTCTTCGACCAGCCGACCGATCGGTATCAGTCCGGCCGGGGTGCTGACCAGGGCACCGTACGGCTGGCACGCCGAAACCTGCTGCGGGGACGACGTTCCGACGTTGAACCAGACCGGCGAGTTGAAGCTGAACACCTGGTGGATCAGGGCGTGCTTCAGCTCGTGATCGAAGATCTCGGCGTCTTCGTCGGTGGCGAAGTAGCCGTGCTCGCGGCCGGTCCGGGTGTACACGCCGACGACGCGGTCGACGAGCTGCTTCAGGCTCCACTCGCGCTGCGGCGTGCCGACGGCGCCCCGGAAGTACTTCGAGGTGACGATATTGACGGCGTTGACCGACCAGCTCTCGGGGAATTCGACCCCCTTCTGCTCGAAATTCACCGATCCGTCGCGCCAATTCGTCATGACGACGTCACGGCGCTCCCACCGCACTTCGTCGTACGGGTGGACGCCGGGCCTGGTGAAGATCCGCTCGATCTTCAGGCCCTTGCGGCCGGCCCCCTTGCCGCGCCGGGCCGAGCCGCTCACGATCTCCGTCATGACATCCCCCTTCTCGGGCCGCACCAGGCCCACCTCCAGGATTACCCGTACCGCACGGCCGCGCCGCGCGCCGCCCCCTCAGGAGGCGTCGTCGTCGCGGGCCGCCGCGCGCAGCGATTCGATCTCTTTGGCGAAGTCGTCGAGCGTCTCGAACCCCCGGTAGACGGAGGCGAAGCGCAGGTAGGCGACCTCGTCCAGCTCTCGGAGCGGCCCGAGGATGGCCAGCCCGATCTCGTGCGAGGGCATCTCGGCGTTCCCGGTCGCCCGGATCGCCTCCTCGACCCGCTGTCCGAGCATGGCCAGCTCGTCCTCGTTCACGGGACGCCCCTGGCAGGCCCGGCGCACGCCGGCGATGATCTTCTCCCGGGAGAACGGCTCGGTGACGCCGCTGCGCTTGGCGACCATCAGCAGCACCGTCTCCTGGGTGGTGAAGCGGCGACCGCACGCGGGACACGAACGGCGGCGCCGGATGGCGGCCCCGTCGTCGGTCGAGCGGCTGTCGATCACCCTGCTGTCGGGATGGCGGCAGAACGGACAGTGCATGCCGGCGTACTCCTTCCCTCCGGGCAGGGTGTTACGCGCCGATTGCACGAGCTTCACCGCGTAACCACAACCTATGGTGAACTACATCTATGCAACTACTAGATGTTGTGGTCCAACCGTAGAGCCCAGCTGAGTCCATCGCAACCCGCGCGACACGTCGAGTCGCAACCGCCCCGCCAGTCCCACGATCGGCCGTACGCACCGGCTCTCGCGCCGTCGCGCCGCCCGCTCCGTGACGCCAGCCCGCACGGACCGCAACGCGCCCACCTGCGAGAGTGATCCCGGGAAGAGGATCAGTGAAGTAGGTCACATCCTCTGGAAGGGACCTGGGCAGCGGACGCGCGACGCCCGCACTCCCGGACGACGCCGTCGTCGGCCCGACTATTCGAACGTTTGTACGAATATAGCAGCATCGATCGCGGGCCGGCGCGGCGCCCGGATCGAGCGTCGCCCATAGGGGGTGATATCAAATTCCCGCACGCATTTCGAACAGGTGTTTGATCATTTCGCTGAGAAGCGATAACGTCCCGGTACAGGAGCGAAATACCGGTGGCGGCGCGTCACCGGCCACAGCCATCGGAGCAGACATGACCAAGGTTCGGGAAATGCCGGACGGACCGCGCGACGAGACCGGGCTGACCGCCCGCCAGCGCAAGGTGCTGGAGGTGATCCGCGATTCGGTCCAGCGCCGCGGCTATCCCCCGTCGATGCGCGAGATCGGTGAGGCGGTCGGCCTGACCAGCACGTCCAGCGTGTCCCACCAGCTGCGCACGCTCCAGCGCAAGGGCTTCCTGCTGCGCGACCCCAACCGGCCGCGGGCGGTCGTGGTCCGCATGCCGGGGTCGGCGGCGCTCGACGATGAGCCGGAGGCGTATGAGGTCGCCGGCGGTCAAGAGGTCGCCACGCATCCCGCCCCGGCGTACGTCCCGCTCGTGGGCCGCATCGCGGCGGGCGGCCCGATCCTGGCTGAAGAGGCCGTCGAGGACGTCTTCGCGCTGCCGAGGCAGCTGGTCGGCGAGGGCACGCACTTCCTGCTGAACGTCACCGGCGACTCGATGATCGAGGCGGCCATCGCCGACGGCGACTGGGTCGTCGTCCGCCAGCAGCCGGTGGCGGAGAACGGCGACATCGTCGCGGCAATGATCGACGGCGAGGCCACCGTCAAGACATTCAAGCGCCGCGACGACGGGGTCTGGCTGATGCCGCACAATCCCGCCTACGAGCCCATCCCCGGCGACAGCGCCACCATCCTCGGCCGCGTCGTGGCGGTGCTCCGCAAGATGTGAGCCCCGCGGCCGCCGGCGCCGCCGGCGGTGATCAGGCGGGGACGATATTGACGATCTTGGGAGCCCGCACCACGACCTTGCGGATACCGCGGTCGCCCAGCGCCGCGCGGATCTTCTCCGAGGCCAGCGCCAGCCGCTCCAGCTCGTGGTCGGCGATGTCCGGCGCCACCTCCAGGCGGTCGCGGACCTTGCCGGCCACCTGCACGACGCACGTCACCGACTCCCGGACCAGCAGCGCGGCCTCGGCCTCCGGCCAGCCGGCCTTGGCCACCGAGGCCGGCCGGCCCAGCCGCTCCCACATCTCCTCGGCGGTGTAGGGGGCGACCAGCGACAGCATCACGGCCAGCGTCTCGGCCGCCTCGCGCACCGCCGGGTCGGCGGCGCCCGGGCCCGCGTCGATCGCCTTGCGGGCGGCGGAGGTCAGCTCCATCATGCGGGCGATCGCCACGTTGTAGCGGTGCTCCTCGACCAGCCGGGTGACCTCGTCGATCGTCCGGTGGGTGACCTTGCGGAGCTCGACGTCGCCGCCGACCGGGTCGGTGCCGGGCGGGCAGGCCACGTCGGCGGCCACCCGGTGCGCCCGCGCCAGGAACTTCACCGCGCCGGACGGGGAGACGTCCGCCCAGTCGATGTCGTCCTCCGGCGGCCCGGAGAAGATCATCGTCAGGCGGATCGCGTCGACGCCGTACTCGGCGATCTGCTCGCCCAGGTCGACGCCGTTGCCCAGCGACTTCGACATCGCCTTGCCCTGGTTGATCACCTGGCCCTGGTTGACCAGCCGCTTGAACGGCTCGGTGAAGTCGACCAGGCCCATGTCGTACAGCACCTTGGTGAAGAACCGGCTGTACAGCAGGTGCAGGATCGCGTGCTCGACGCCGCCGGTGTACTGGTCGGCCGGCATCCACCGGCGCACCTTCTCGGCGTCGAACGGCCCGTCGTCCTTGCCCGGCGAGCAGTAGCGCAGGAAGTACCAGGACGAGTCGACGAACGTGTCCATCGTGTCGGTGTCGCGCTCGGCCGGGCCGCCGCACTTGGGGCAGTCGACGTTCACCCAGCGCTCGGCGGCGGCCAGCGGCGACACGCCGCGCGGGGCCAGGTCGGCGCCGCGCAGGTCGTCCGGCAGGCGCACCGGCAGCTGGTCGTCGGGGACCGGAACCTCGCCGCACGACGGGCAGTGGATGATCGGGATCGGCGTGCCCCAGAACCGCTGGCGGGAGATCAGCCAGTCGCGCAGGCGGTAGTTGACCGCCGCCTTGCCCAGGCCCTTCTCCTCCAGCATCTCGGTGATGCGCGGGATCGCGGCGGACTTGGTCAGGCCGTCCAGCGGCCCGGAGTTGACCAGCCGGCCCTCGCCGGGCGTGGCCACACCGGTCTGCGCCGGGTCGGGCTCGCCGGTCTCGACGACGACCCGGACCGGCAGCCCGAACTTCCGGGCGAAGTCCAGGTCGCGCTGGTCGTGCGCGGGCACCGCCATGATCGCGCCGTGGCCGTACTCGGCCAGGACGTAGTCGGAGGCCCAGATCGGGATGCGCTCGCCGTTCACCGGGTTGATCGCGTACCGGCCCAGGAAGACGCCGGTCTTCTCCCGGCCGGTGGACAGCCGCTCGATCTCCGACTCGCGGCGCACCGCCTCGCGGTACTCCTCGAACGCGGCCCGCTGCTCCGGCGCGCAGATCTCCTCGGCCAGCGGCGCGTCGGCGGCGACGACGAAGAACGTCGCGCCGTACAGCGTGTCGGGCCGGGTGGTATAGACGGTGACCGGCTCGGCGCGGCCCTCGATCTCGAAGATCACGTCGGCGCCCTCGGATCGGCCGATCCAGTTGCGCTGCATCAGCAGCACGCGGTCGGGCCAGTCCAGGCCCTCCATGTCGGCCAGCAGCCGGTCGGCGTACTCAGTGATCTTGAAGTACCACTGGGTCAGGACGCGCTTCTCGACGATGGCGCCGCACCGCTCGCAGCGCCCGGCGACCACCTGCTCGTTGGCCAGCACGGTCTGGTCGTTCGGGCACCAATTGACCTGGCCGCCCTTGCGGTAGGCCAGCCCGCGCTCGTAGAAGCGCAGGAACAGCCACTGGTTCCAGCGGTAGTACTCCGGGTCGGAGGTGTGCAGGCGGCGCGACCAGTCGAAGGAGATGGCGTAGCGGCGGAACGACTCGGCCTGGGTGTCGATGTTGGCGTAGGTCCACTCGGCCGGGTGCGAGTCACGCTTGATCGCGGCGTTCTCGGCCGGCAGCCCGAAGGAGTCCCAGCCGATGGGGTGCAGGACGTTGTAGCCCTTCTGGAACCAGTAGCGCGCGACGACGTCGCCGATGGCGAACGCCTCGGCATGCCCCATGTGGAGGTCGCCGGACGGGTACGGGAACATGTCCAGCGCGTACTTGCGGGGCCGCTCGTCGGCGGGGTCCTCGCTCGCCGCGAAGGGGTTCAGCTCCTCCCATCGGGCCTGCCACTTGTCCTGGATCGCCCGGGGGTCGTAGTTCTCGTCGGCGCCTGTCATCGGTTCCTCGTCTGATTTCGCACGGCTCGGGCTGGGCGGGACCGTGCCCTTGCATGAGAACGGTGCCCCTTGCATGAGAAGGCCCCTCGCGTAGGAGGGGCTTGCCGCGTCGACGCCGTCGGTCAACGCGGCCGGCTGAGGAGCAGCCCAGATCGCATACATCAAGACTAGCGCAGGGGCAAGCCCGCCGGACGAGCGATTATCGGAAGGGTCCGAACATGACCGGGCGAAGACGCCTACGCGCGCACGACCTCTGCGCCGGTCCCGCGGACCGGTGGCGGACCTCGCCGGCGGGTCGCAGGAATCCCGGGTCGCCCGGTCCGCCGTACGGCGCCTGCGGTATCAATGTCGAAACCCGTTTCCCGCCCCGCAGGAGTGACCGGCATGCTCAACCTGTCCGCCGTTCTGGACGACGCCGCACGCGAGGCCCCCGACCGGGAGGCCGTGATCTTCGGCGATCTTCGCCTGTCGTACGGCTTCGTCGACACGATCGCCTGCCAGGTCGCGAACCTCCTGCGCTCACGCGGCATCGGCCCCGGCGACAAGGTCGCGCTGGCCTGCCCGAACCTGCCGTACTTCCCGATGGTCTACTTCGGCATCCTCAAGGCCGGGGCCGTCGTCGTCCCGCTCAACGTGCTGCTGAAGCGCCGGGAGATCGCCTACCACCTCGACGACTCCGACGCGAAGGCGCTGTTCTGCTTCGAGGGCACGCCCGAGCTGCCGCTCGGCGAGGCCGGCTGGGGCGCCGTCCAGGACACCGACGGCTGCTCCGACTTCTTCCTGCTGCCCGCGACGCCGCTGGCCAAGGACGCCGCCTACGGCGAGTCGCTGTGGGCCGCGATCGAGGGACAGCCGGGCACGTTCGACACGGCGCCGACCGAGGCGACCGACACCGCGGTCATCCTCTACACGAGCGGTACCACCGGCCGGCCCAAGGGCGCCGAGCTGACCCACCAGAACATGCTGATGAACGCCATGGTCTGCGACACGATGTTCGAGCGGACCGGCGATGACGTGTACCTCGCGGCGCTGCCGCTGTTCCACGCGTTCGGCCAGTCGGTGATCATGAACACCGGTTTCTACCGGCGGGCCTCCCTGGTGCTGATGCCGCGCTTCGAGGCGGGCGCGGCGCTCGACCTGATGCTGAAGGAGAACGTCACGCTGTTCGCGGGCGTCCCCACGATGTACTGGGCGCTGCTCACGCACGAGGGCGATCACGACGTGGCCCGGATCGCGGCGAACCTGCGCACGGCCGCCAGCGGTGGCGCGTCGCTGCCGATGGAGGTGCTGAACCGCTTCGCCGAGCGGTTCGGCGTGCAGATCGCCGAGGGGTACGGCCTGTCGGAGACCTCGCCGGTCGCCTCGTTCAACCGGCCGGACCGGCCGACCAAGCCCGGCTCGATCGGCCTGCCGATCTGGGGCGTCGAGATGAAGCTGGTCGGCGAGGACTGGGAGGACGCCGGCGACGGTCCCGGCGAGATCGCCGTCCGCGGGCACTGCGTCATGAAGGGCTACTACAAGCGCCCCGAGGCAACCGCCGAGGTGCTGCGCGACGGCTGGTTCCGCACCGGCGACATCGCCCGCCGCGACGAGGACGGCTACTACTACATCATCGACCGCTCCAAGGACATGATCATCCGCGGCGGGTTCAACGTGTACCCGCGGGAGGTCGAGGAGGTGCTGATGACGCACCCCGGGGTGTCGCTCGCCGCCGTCGTCGGGGTGCCGCACGACAGCCACGGCGAGGAGGTCAAGGCGTACGTCATCCGCGAGCGCGGGTCGGAGCTCAGCGAGGAGGAGCTCGTCGCGTGGGCGAAGGAGAACCTGGCGAACTACAAGTACCCGCGCATCGTGGAGTTCCGCGACGCGCTGCCGATGACGGCCACCGGGAAGATCCTCAAGCGCGAGCTGCGCTGACCCCGTACGCTGGCGGACCGTGAAGCCCGTGATCCCCCTCGTCGCCGCGGCCGCCGCGGCCGCCGTCGTGGCCGCGGTGGTCGTGGGCTTCACGGTGCTCCACCGCGCCGACGCGGGGCCCGACCCGTTCGCGGGCTCCTATCCGCTGGTGTCCCCGTCGCCGACGCCGAGCACGACCCCGTGGCGGCCGTCGGGCCCGCCGGCCGGCCCGCTGCCCGCCTACCACGGACGACCGTCCCGCGTCGTCGGCCGCATCGTCGACCGCGCCGCGGGCCTTTCGTACCCGCGGTTCGCGGCGCCGTGGCACCGCAAGGACGGCGTGAACCGGACCGGCGAGGAGATCGACAGCAAGACCAACGACGAGAAGCACTTCTGGTACGTCGCCGTGTACGCCGGTCCGCTCCGCGCCGACTACGACCTGCCGGGCCCGAACCGCCTGCGCGCCGCCGCCGAGCTGGTCGCCAAGGAGTTCGGCGACGCCGACGTCGAGGGCGGCGGCACCAGCAAGACCATCGCCGGGACCGCGGCGACGATCGATCACCACCCGGCCTGGATCGCCGCGGTCAGGGTCACCGAGCCGCCCGGCATGCCCGGGCCGATGAAGTGGCGCACCGAGGTCGCCGTCGCCGTCGACACCGGGCGGCGTCACCCCGGCGTCGTCGAGGTTCAGGTGCCCGGCAACCAGGAGCGGCTGCTACCCGATATCGGCGCCGTGGTCCGTTCGCTGCGCGTGGTCCGATAGCAGCCGCTGGGTGCCCACGACCTTGAGCAGCCGCAGCGCCTCGTGCGACGGCGTGCCCGGCGTCGCCGTGTACAGCACCACCCGCTGGTCGCGGTCCGGCACGAGCAGCGTGTCGCAGTGCAGCTCCATCGGGCCGACGATGGGGTGGTCGATCCGCTTCTTCGCGGAGCGCTTGAGCCGAACCTCGTGCTCGTCCCACATGGCCGCGAACTCCGGAACCGCGCGGAGCTCCGCGACCAGCCCGGCGATCCCCGGGTCGCCGGGGTAACGGCCGGCGGCCGCGCGCAGGTCGGCGATCGCGGAGCGCATGAACCTGCGCTGCCCCTCGTCCAGTCGGTCCACGCCGCGCGCCGCGAAACGCCGCAGCGTGTTGCGCTCGCGCTCCGGCACCGCGGAGAAGTCCATGATGAGCGCGGCGGCGAGGTCGTTCCACGCCAGCACGTCGTACTTGGCGTCCGTGACGAACGCCGGCGTGTCGTCGAGCCGGTCGAGCAGGTGCAGGATGCCCGGGGGCACGTCGCGCGGCGGTCCCGCAGGCGGCCGCGGCTCCTCACCGGCGAGGTGGTGCAGGTGGGCGCGCTCGTCGTCGTCCAGCCGCAGCGCGCGGGCCAGGGCGCCGAGAACCTGACGTGAGGGCCGCGGGCCGCGCGCCTGCTCCAGCCGGATGTAGTAGTCGACCGAGATCCCGGCGAGCCGGGCGACCTCCTCGCGCCGCAGGCCGGGCGTGCGCCTGCGGGTGCCGGCGTGCAGCCCGACGTCGTCCGGCCGCACCCGGGCCCGGCGGCTGCGCAGGAAGTCGGCGAGCTGTCGTCTGTCCACCTCTCCAGCATGGCCGACGTACGGCGCGGCGACGACGCCCGAAGGGGGGACCGGCGATCCCAGCCTCGGCGGGTCTCTTTCGCGCCGTGACGCCCCGCGGCAGGTTCGGTGTCATGAACATCTGCCTGATCACGGGTGCCAACAAGGGCATCGGATTCGAGGTCGCCCGCCGCATCGGAGGCACGGTACTGGCCGGCGCGCGCGACGAGGAACGCGGCCGCGCCGCCGAGGCCCGGCTGCGCGCCGATGGGGTGGACGCCCGGTTCGTCCGGCTCGACGTGACCGACCCCGGCACGATCGACGCGGCGGCCAAGTGGATCGAGGCCGAGTACGGACGGCTGGACGTGCTGGTCAACAACGCCGGGATCATGGCCGTGCCGATGACGGCGCCGCCGAGCGAGGTGCCGGTCGAGGGACTGCGCGGCACGTACGAGACGAACGTCTTCGGCGCCGTCGCGGTGACGAACGCGATGCTGCCGCTGCTGCGCCGCGCCCCGGCCGCGCGGATCGTCAACGTGTCGAGCGAACTGGGCTCGCTGACCGAGCAGGCCCGGCCGGATTCACCGCTGGTCAACCTGCTCGCCTACAACTCCTCCAAGACCGCGCTGAACGCGGTGACGGTCTCCTACGCGAAAGAGCTGCGGGACACCGGGATCAAGGTCAACGCCGTCACCCCGGGGTTCTGCGCGACCGACCTGAACGACCGCCGTGGGGTGCTGTCTCCCGAGGAGGGCGCGATCCCGATCGTCCGGGCCGCGCTTTTGGGCGACGACGGCCCGACCGGCACCTTCTCCGGCGCGGACGGCCCCCTGCCCTGGTGACCGCCGCCCGCCCGGGCCGCCCGGTGCCCCTCCCGGGCGGTGCCGCCCGCCCGCGCGGCCGGCGCCGCCCGGCCACGCTCGCGGGAACGGGCGCCGGGTCCGGACCGGGCCCGGTTGCGGGAACGGCGCGGCCGGGAAGACCGGCTCCCAGCCCGGCACCCAGTCGCGCTCGCCAAGCGGCGTGAACAGCCGGAACGCCTCCGCGGGCGGCAGCCCGGCCCGCACCGTGCCGGTGAGCCGGCACCGAGTCCGGGAGCGGGCGGGCGCGGGCCGCCGGCGCGCGCGGGCGCGCCGGGCGGCGCCGTCCGGCCGTGCTCAGATCGCGTACGGCAGGTGCTTGATGCCGTTGATGAAGTTGGACAGCAGGCGGTCGGGCTCGGTGGTCGCCCGGATGCCCGGCGCCTTGGCGAACAGCTCGCGGAACATCACCGTGATCTCGCGGCGGGCCAGGTGGGCGCCGAGGCAGAAGTGCGGGCCCGGGCCGCCGAAGCCGACGTGCGGGTTCGGGTCGCGGGTGATGTCGAAGACATCCGGGTTCTCGAACACGGCCTCGTCGCGGTTGGCCGACCAGTAGTACAGCAGCAGCTTGTCGCCGGCCTTGAACGCGTTGCCGTTCAGTTCGGTGTCGCGCGTCGCGGTGCGCCGCATCCAGATGACCGGCGAGGCGTACCGCACGATCTCCTCGACCGCGCCGGGGATGTACCGCTCGAAGTCGGACGCGAGGAGCTCGCGCTGGTCCGGGTTGACGGTGAGCAGGTGCAGGCCGTGCGCGATGGCGTTGCGTGTCGTCTCGTTCCCGGCGACCACGAGCAGGATGAAGAACGAGCCGAGTTCCTGGTCGGTCAGCGACTCGCCGTCGATGTTCGCGCTGACCAGCGCGGACGTCAGGTCGCCGGTGGGGTTCTCGCGGCGTTGCCGGCCCAGGTCCTCGACGAGGTCCTTCAGCGTCTGCCCCGCCGTGAGCAGCTGCGTCAGCATCTCCTCGGGGTCCTCGGGCACGAACTCGGGGTCGGCGCCGGCCAGGATGATGTTGGAGTTGTCGAAGACCGTGCCGTAGTGGGCCTCGTCGACGCCCATCAGGTCGCAGATGATCTTCAATGGCAGCCGGGCGGCCACGTCGGTCACGAAGTCGCCGGACCCCTTCGCCAGGACGTCCTCGACGATCTGGTCGGCGACGGCCTGCACCTGGTCCTCGAACCGCTGGATCATGCGCGGGGAGAACGCCCGCGAGACGATGCGGCGGATCTTGGCGTGCCGCGGGTCGTCCATGTTGATCATCGAGCCGAAGTACTCGTTGAGGTCGGCCGGCATGTCCTGGATGTTGATCGCGCCCTGCCCGGAGCAGAAGTCGGCCGGCCGGCGCGACGCCTCGATGACGTCGGCGTGCGTGACCAGCGCGTAGTAGCCCGGGCCCGGCGGTATCAGCGCGAACTCCGGCTCGTCGAAGAACGCCGGGCGGGGCAGCCGGCGCAGCTCGCGGAACGCCGCGTGGCGTTCGTCGAGCGGCCGCGCCCAGAACTCCCAGCCGTTGAGGTCGATGCCGTCCGGCCGGGCCGTCTCCGCCGTCATCCGCCTGCCTCCACTCACCAGAATGTCGTTCTGGTTCATCATGTCAAGCGACCGCTTACCGGGGAAGGGTTCACGACAGCCAGTCGAGGACGAGCGCGGTCTGGAAGAGGAAGATGTAGAACGACCGCTTGAGCTGCGCGTAGTCGAAGAAGCTCGACAGCATCGCGCCCAGCGGCGGCACCGCCATCGCCACCGCGCGCCGCCAGCACTCCGGCGCGTGCGCCACGGCCGCGTACGTCGCGGTGGCGCCCCAGTCGTGCCCGATCAGCACCGCGTCCCCGTCGCCGCCGAGCGCATCGTGCAGGGCGCAGGCGTCGGCGGCGAGCGCGCCGGTCTGGTACGCGCCATCGCCCGGCACGCCCGTCGGGGCGTACCCGCGCATGAACGGGGCCACGGCGTGGAAGCCGGCCTCCGCGGGCGCGGGCAGCAGGTACCGCCACGTGTACGCCGAGTCGGGGAAGCGGTGCAGGCACAGCGCGAGCGGCCCGCTGCCGGCCTCCAGGTAGCCGAACTCCAGCCCGTTCGCCCGGATCGTGCCGGTTGTGATCCGCGTCATGGCGGGGACCCTAGATCCTCGCCTCGCACGGCGTCATCCCACGCTCGGTGTCTGCTCCGTCACGTCCGCCGGGGCGGTTCGAAGTCCGGGCGCAGCGGCATGGCGGAACGGCCGCCCTCCTCCAATTTCACGCCGAGCACCTGGTGGAGCTGGATCCAGTTCAGCTCGAACCCCAGCCGCGAGCCCGCCATGTACAGCCGCCAGACCCGCGCCGTGCCCTCGCCGACCTCGGCGACCGCCTCGTCCCAGTGCGCGTCGAGGTTGCGGCACCAGCCGGCGAGCGTCTTGGCGTAGTGCTCGCGGAGGTTCTCCTCGTGCCGGATCTCAAAGCCCGCGTCGTTCATGCGCGAGATGAGGTAGCCGGGCCCCTCCAGCTCCCCGTCGGGGAAGACGTACCGGTTGATGAAGCCGTCGCGGCGCATCGCCGGGCCGCTGTCGTCCGGCCGCGTGATGCAGTGGTTCAGCAGCCGCCCGCCCGGCCTGAGCTTGCCGTACAGGAAGGCGAAGTAGGCGGGCAGGTTGTCCTTGCCGACGTGCTCGGTCAGGCCGATCGAGCTCACCGCGTCGAAGTCGGTCTCGGCGACGTCGCGGTAGTCCAGGTGGCGCACCTCGGCCAGCTCGGACAGCCCCGCCTCGGCGATCGCCTTCTGCGCCCACTCCGCCTGCTGCTTGGACAGCGTGACGCCGAGCGCCCTCACGCCGTACTCGCGGGCGGCGTGCATCACCATGCCGCCCCAGCCACAGCCGACGTCGAGCAGCCGCATGCCCTTGCGCAACCCGATCTTGCGGGCCACCAGGTCGAACTTGTGGTACTGCGCCTCCTCCAGCGTGGCGTCATCCGAGGGAAAACAGGCGCAGGTGTAGGCCATGGACGGGCCGAGCACCCACTCGTAGAAGGTGTTGGACACGTCGTAGTGGTGCGAGATGGCCTTGGCGTCGCGGCGCTTGGAGTGGCGCAGCCCCGACAGCAGCGGCACCCGGTTGAACCGCACCTCCTGTGGCGGCGGCTCCAGCCGCTTCAGCGCCGCGCCGCGCAGCAGCGGGTCGGCCAGGATCCCGCGCAGCAGCGTCGCCTTGCCGCGCCACGTCAGGTCGCCCATCGCCGCCTGCATGCGGGACAGGGCCGTGTACATGTCGCCGACCACGTCGATGTGGCCGGACACGTACGCGCGGGCCAGGCCGATCGAGCCGGGCGCGTGCGCCAGGTAGGAGATCGCGTACGGTGACTTCACCTCCACCCGTACGTCCGCGCCGGGAGTGCCGGCACGGCTGCCGTCGCACGCCGTGAACTCCACGCCGGCGTTTCGGCCCATGACGCGTTCGAATGACTCCGCCAGTTTCATGGTCACCTGCCCCGCACCGTCTTCTCGTACAGATCCAGCAGCCGTCCGTCCGGGTCGTAGGCCTCCTTCAGCCTGTGATAGGTCTCGCCGTCGTAGTGCCGCCAGAACTCCTCGCGGGGGTAGAACGCCGTCGAGTACAGCGACTTGTGACCGTCCAGCCGGGCCACCTCGCGCTCGATCAGCCGGTTGTGGTGGTCGGGCACTCGCCCGGGCTTCTGCGGCACGGTGCCCCAGAAACCAACGTTCACATAGGTCCGTCCGGGCTCCAGCGGATACAGCGGCCACTTGTCTTGTGCCCGCAGCGGGCACAGCCACACCGGGCTCATGCCGATCTCCCGGTGGAAGAACTCCAGGAACGCCGGCAGCCGCTCGACCGGAACCTCGATGTCCTGGATGACGTCCTCGCGCGGCGGACGCCCGAGCCAGCGGTCGGCCCGGGCCGAGATCTGCAGCCGCTTGTCCAGCGCGACCAGCCGGCGGTAGACGTCCGAGCGCTTCTTCGACGCCGGCCACACCCGCCGGACCAGCGGGTTCTGCACGCCGAACGCCCGCGAGCACCAGAACCAGTCGGTGTCCCACCGCCACAGGTATCCGTACGTGGTGAGGACGTCGGTCGGCGGGCCGTCCGGGTCGAACCACCGCGGCGTCACGCAGCGCTCCCGGATCGAGCGGTAGTAGATCTGCTGCCCGGTGTAGTCGGACACGCGGGTGGCCGTGTCGGCGAACGTGCCGAGCGTCAGGTACAGCTCATCCGGGCGGAACGCCGTGCCGTCGATGAAGTCCGCCTTCGGGCCGAGCTCGTCGATCGCTTCCGCGCACTCCTCCGCGGAGGAGAACCGCACGTGGCGCAGCTCGACGTACGGCTTGACCGGCATCAATTCGATCTTCAGCCGCAGTGCGTACCCGAGCGTGCCGTAGGAGTTGGGGAACCCGTAGAACAGATCCCGGTGCTCGTTCTCCCGCGTCGCGGTGACGACCTCGCCGGCGCCGGTCATGATCTCCATCTCGATGACCGACTCGTGCGGCAGCCCGTGGTGGAACGACGACGACTCGATGCCCAGCCCGGTCACCGCGCCGCCCAGCGTGATGGTCTTCAGCTGGGGCACGACGAGCGGCATCAGCCGGTACGGCAGCGTGGCGTCGACCAGATCCTCGTAGGTCGTCATGCCCTGCACGTCGGCGATCCGGGCGTCGGGGTCGACGTTCAGCACCCGGTCGAACCCGCTGACGTCCAGGCCGGGCCCGGCGGGCTCGTCACGGAAACGGAACAGGTTCGAGGTGCGTTTGGCCAGGCGGACGGGGACGCCTTGGGGAATCGATCGGTAGGAGGCGAGCAGCCTCTCGACCGCGCTCTGATGACCTGTCACCTGCCGATCTTCTCACTGCCGGCCTCGGGGACACAGCGTGAGAGCCGACGTGTCCGCCTCCCGCGCGGCCCGGTCAGCGCACGACGCGCAGCGTGAACGGGTACCGGAACGGCGTGCCCACCAGGCCGAGCAGCGCGGCCACGACGCAGACGACCCACGACACCGCGTACGCGATCGCCCCGATCCCGAACGTCACGATCGCCAGCAGCAGCAGCGTGAGCTGGAAGTTCAGCGACGTCACGATGTGCCCGCGCACGTACGGCGAGCGGCGCGCGCGGGTGCACAGCATCACCAGCGGGCCGACGAACAGCGTGGTGGCGCCGAGGACGTGCGCCAGCGCGGCGAGCACCCGCTGCTCGGCCGTCGGCTCGCCCAGCGGCAGGGCCGTGGCGCGCCCGGCCGCCGGCGGGACCGGCGCGGACGCCAGGCCCAGCAGGACGGCGTCGAGCTCCGCGCGGGTCGTGGCGGTCATGGCGAGATGCAGCCGCAGGTCGAGCTCGTCCTCGTCGAGCCGGCCCTCGGCGAAGGCCTGCTGGAGCCGGCCGACGACCGGCTCGCGTTCGGCGTCGGAGACGCGCATCGCGCTGGGCGGTACCGGGTAGGTCATGCCCTCATCGTCCGCCGCCGCCGCGTGCCGGACCATCGGGGAAACCCCTGAACGGTCCCTGGGAGACCCCGGCACGGCGGCCGGGCGGGACGGGCGTGCGGTCAGGTGGACGGCGGCTGCGCGCCGCCGGGAGCGACGCCCGCGGGCGCCTTCTTTGCCGGCACCGGCGGGCCGGTGAAGTACACCCCGCCGGGCCGGAGCGGACGGTCGCCGAACAGCTCCGGCACGGTGACGAACGTGAAGCCGCGCCGGGCCAGTCCGCGCAGGATCTGCGGGACCGCGGCCACCGTCGTCGGGTGGATGTCGTGCATGAGGATGATGTCGTTCCGGTGCGCCCACGTCACCGCCCGGTGCGCGACGATCCGCGAGTTCCGGTCGCGCCAGTCGTTCGTGTCGACGCTCCACAGGATCTGCGCGAACCCCATGCTCCGCGCGACGGCGGCGACGCGGTGGTTCGTCGCGCCGTACGGCGGGCGCATGAGCGGTGTGCCGCCTCCGGTGGCCCGGCGGATCTCCGCGAGGGTACGGGCGAGCTGCGAGCGGATCGCGGCCGACGACAGCGCGCTGAGCTCCGGGTGGGTCCAGGTGTGATCGCCGATGGCGTCGCCCTGGGCCAGCTCCTGCCGCACGATCGCCTCGCGGCCGCGGATGTTGCCGCCGACGAGGAAGAACGTGACCCGCACGTGCGCGGCCGCGAGCATGCCGAGCAGCCGGGCGGTGTACGGGCCGGGGCCGTCGTCGAAGGTCAGCGCGATGCACTTGACGCGCCGGCAGTCGACCGGCGGCCCGGCGCCGCCCGGGTCCGGCAGGCCCGGCGTGGGCGCGAGCGACAGCGGCGGCACCACCGACGGCGGCCACAGCGGGAAGCGCAGGGCAGCCGACGGTCCGGTGGATGGCCCCGCCGGACCGCCCGCGGTGCTCGCAACCCCACTCGCGGCGACCCCGCCCGCCGTACTCCCGGCCCCGCCCGCGGCGGGACCTGTGGCCTGGCCCGCGGGCCGGCCGCTCGCCTTCCCGGCCGGTCGTCCGGGGGAACGACCCGGCACGCGGCCGTGGTCCGCGCGGCTCGCCGACGCGCCGGTGGCCCGTGCTCCGCTCACCGCCGGTGTTCGGTTCGCCGCCGGCGCGGATGCGGTGGCGGCGGACGTGCCGGGTCCGAAAGCGGCGAGCCAGCCGAACAGAAGGAGCGCGCCGACGACCGCGGTGCGGCGGCGCGCGGTCGAGCCCGGCGGCACCAGCGACATCGCCTTGACCGGCGCGCCCCGCGCGACGACCGCGCCCGCAGGGGAGCCGAAGCGCCCCTTTCCTTCCCACCCCGGCAACGCCACGGGGCACACCCTAATGCGATGCTTCCCCCTCGGCGCCCTTTGTCTGGCAATTGGCCGCAAGCCTCCGCAACGCACGCCGCAGCCCCTTCACCGGACGGCTTCCTCGCTTTGGAACCCTGACGGCGGATCCGACGTTAGAGTCGTATCCACGAAGATCAGCGCGGTGCCCGGGGGCGACGGGGTCGGCGCTGGGGGTGTGCTGAGGAGGACGTCCGATGAGGTGGGGCGATCGCTTCGGGATTCGCCGGTGGCGGGGCCACAAGGTGACGACGCTCGACCGCGAGGCGACCGACGCCGACATCGAGTCGCTGATCGCGTTCGCGCGCAGCCGCACGGGCGTGGAGTTCTACGTCGAGCCCGAGACGTTCGCCACCGACACGACGGCGGTCGCCGTCGCCGCCGACGGCGAGTGGACCCGCCGCCGCGTCGGCTCCCCGCGGGTCATCGGGAAGGTCGCGCGCGACCTGCGGTTGCCGGTGTACGACGTGCAGATCACCGGCTATCCGCAGCGCATGCGCGACTTCAACGAACGCCGCAAGAGGCAGGGCGGTGCGGGCACCGTCTCCCTGTGACCCGGTCCGGCACACCGCAGCCCGCTCAGCCACCCTGGTCCGCCGCGCGTCGCAGACCCGCTTCACCGCGTCGCGGCCCGGTTCGCGTTCACCGCGTCGCAGTTCGATTCACGCTCATCGCGTCGTAGCCCCGTTCGCCGCGCTTCGCAGCCCGGTCCACCGCGTCACGGGCCCGGTTCAGCAGGCCTCGTGACCCCGGTTCAGCAGGCCTCGTCGAGCTCCTCGGGGCTGATGTCGAGGGGCACCGCCGATGGCGGCAGGCCGCTGATGAACAGCTCCTGCAAGAGCCGGGCCATCGAGTAGTGCGGATCGGCAGCCAGCGCCCGGTCGAGCGCGAGGTTGGCGAGCGCGCCGTCGCCCGCCCGCCAGGCGGCGAAGGCGAGCAGGCCGGCCGGCCCCGCCGCGTACGGCTCCTCGACGCGCCGGAGCACGTCGCGCCACAGGGCGATGTGCGCTCCCAGGTCGGTGTCGCCGATGCGCACCCATGCCTCGTCGCGGACCCGGAGATTGACGAGGAGGATGCCGAGCCAGGCGACCTCGTCGTCGGTGGCCGGGTCGCAGCCCGCGCGGGCCCGCTCGATGAGGCGACGGACCAGCCGCACGCCCTCGTCGGCCATGCGCCGGGGCACGGCGGCGGCACCGGCCGCGGCCCACGAGGCCAGCCGCCGCTCGGCGCGGGCGGTGGCGTCGCGCATCGCCGCCCCGCCGGCGGGCGCGATGGTGCGGGCGAGCTCGTCGCGGTCGGGTAACGCCACGAGGCCCGCCGCGACGGCGGCCGCGGCGACGGCGCTGCCGTGGACGTCGACGGTGACGCCGTCGGCGGGGCAGCAGGCCGCATCGGTGCACAGGTAGGACCAGAAGCGGCCGCTCTCCACCCGCAGCATGTCGCGGAGCCGGACGCCGTGCCGGGCGAGGCCGGCGGCGACGCGGTCGACCGCGGGCGTGACGCGCGCGCCAGGGCCGTACCCGGCGACGATGACGTCGGGCGGGCGCCGCCGCCCGACCAGCGCGGCGACGTGCTCGACCAGCGCCTCGTGCGGCGGCACGTCGAGCCGGATCGCGTAGGCGCCGTCGGCGCCGCCGCAGCACAGCACGACGACGCTGTCGGACGGGTGGAACCCGACGAGATAAGGGATGGCGGCGATGGCATCGGCCGGCGATCGAAGTCGCAGTGTGGTTCCCATGTCCACGGAGCGTGCCGTACGGCATACTCGCCGGGTACCCACCGGGCGTGATCTGTGGATGACGCTGCGAGATGGCGTCCGGTCCGAGAAGATGTTGATGAAACGGCAGACGCACCACTGTGCAACCACGGGCAGATGATGCCAAGGTAACAGAAGCGTTTCGCCTGTTTCCGGTGGTGATCGTCGACGAATGCGCACTCCCTATGACGAGCGGCCCTGGCTTCGCTTCTATGCCGACGGGGTTCCCGCCGACATCACGGTGCCCGACGTGCCGCTCACCCGACTGCTGGACGAGTCGGCCGAACGCTTCGGCCACAACCGCGCCCTGGTCTTCTTCGGACGCTCGATGTCGTACTCGCGGCTCCAGTCCGCCGTCGACCGGTTCGCCGCCGCGCTGGCGGAGATCGGCGTCCGCAAGGGCGACCGGGTCGCCGTCATCCTGCCCAACTGCCCGCAGGAGATCATCGCGTTCTACGCCGTGCTGCGGATCGGCGCGATCGTCGTGCCGACGAACCCGCTGTACACCGCGTCGGAGCTGCGGTACCAGCTCGCCGACTCCGGCACCCGTGTGGTCATCGTCTTCGACAAGGCCTACGAGACGCTGCGCGAGGCGATGCCGGGCACCGACGTCGAGCACGTCATCGTCACGTCCCTGACGCACTACCTCCCGCTGGTCAAGCGAGAGCTGCTCAAGCTCCCGCTGGCCAAGGCCCGCCGGCTGCTCGCCGAGCTGCGCACCGAGGTGCCGGCCGACGCACCGGTCCTGTGGTTCGACGACCTGATCAAACAGGCGGGCGAGCGGGCGCCGCAGACGCCGGTCGACCCGTTCCGCGACCTGGCCGTCCTGCAGTACACCGGCGGAACCACCGGCCGCCCGAAGGGCGCCATGCTCACCCATCGGAACCTCGTGGCCAACGCCCACCAGACCGTGTCGTGGGACCCGGCGATCCGGCCAGGCCACGAGGTCAACCTGGCCGTGCTGCCGCTGTTCCACGTCTTCGGCCTGACGTTCTGCCTGACCTGCACGATGCTCATCGGCGGCACGGTCGTGCTGCTCCCGAGGTTCGATCTCGACCTGCTCATCGACGTGATCCACAAGCACCGCCCGACGCTGTTTCCGGCCGTTCCACCGATCTTCCAGCAGCTCGCCGCGTCGCCGGAGGCCAAGAAGGCGGGCGTAGGCGACATCCGCACCTGCGTCTCGGGCGCCATGAAGCTCCCCCGCTCGACGGTCGACGCCTTCAAGGCCGCCACCGGCGGGGAGGTCGTGCAGGGCTACGGCATGACCGAGACGTCACCGGTCCTGATGGCCAACCCGCTCGACGGCAACGCCCGGCACGTCTCCGTCGGCGCGCCGCTGCCGAGCACCGAGGCGCGGATCGTGGACGAGCGCGACCCGTTCCGGGTGCTGCCGGTCGGCTACCCCGGCGAGCTGCTGGTCCGTGGCCCGCAGGTGTTCACCGGCTACTGGAACCAGCCGTCGGAGACCGCCGAGACGCTGTCGTACGACGGCTGGTTCCGCACCGGCGACATCGCCGTGATGAGCCCGGACGGCTTCTTCACCCTCATCGACCGTAAGCGCGACGTCATCATCGTCGACGGCTTCAACGTCTACCCGTCTGAGGTCGAGGCCGTGCTGAACGCCCATCCGGCGGTGGAGGAGGCCGCGGTCATCGGCATGCCCGACCCCGACCACGGCGAGGCGGTCGTCGCGTACGTCATCCCCCGCGAGCCCATGCGCCCGACGCCGCAGGAGCTGATCGCGCACTGCGACCGGCACCTCGCCGACTACAAGGTGCCCTCCGTCATCGAGCTGCGGGCGGTGCTGCCACGGAACATGCTCGGCAAGGTGCTGCGCCGCGTGCTCCGCGATGAACGCGCCGTGCACTGAGCCGCGCGGGCCGGCCTTCCGGGCCGATGCCGTACCGCCGCGACTCGGTAGGCCCGGCAGGTCCCGCCCGTCCCCGACGCCGCCGGACGCGCCCAATGCACGCGGGACCCGATGCCGGCGCAGGGAAACGACGTGGCCAGGTCCGCCGCGCCCCACGTCCGCCGCCCCTGGGGCTGCTGCCCCCTGGTCTGCCGCGCCCCGCGTCCGCCCCCAGGTCTGCGACGCCACCGGATCCGGCGGCCGGGACGGCGGCACCGAGCCGCCGCCGGACCGCTCAGCCGCCGGCGTCGAGGCGGCGCAGCGCCGCCTTCACCGTCGCGGAGTCGTACGTCGTCCAGAACGGCGGCAGCGAGGCGCGCAGGAACGAGCCGTACCGCGCGGTGGCCAGCCGCGGGTCGAGGACGGCGACCACGCCGCGGTCGGTCATCGAGCGCAGCAGGCGCCCGGCGCCCTGGGCGAGCAGCAGTGCCGCGGCGGTCGCGGCGACGGCCATGAAGCCGTTGCCGCCCTTCGCCGCGATCGCCCGCTGCCGCGCCGACGACAGCGGATCGTCCGGGCGCGGGAACGGGATGCGGTCGATGACGACGAGCCGCAGCGACGGGCCGGGCACGTCGACGCCCTGCCACAGCGACAGCGTGCCGAACAGGCAGGTCGGCTCCTCGTCGGCGAACCGGCGGACGAGCAGTCCGGTGGCGTCGTCGCCCTGGCACAGCACCGGCTGCTCGACGCGCCCGCGCAGCTCGTCGGCGGCCTGCCGGGCCGCGCGCATCGATGAGAACAACCCCAGCGTCCGGCCTCCGGCGGCGGAGATGAGCTCGGCCAGCTCGGTGAGGTACTCCTCGGGCAGGCCGTCGCGGCCGGGCGGCGGCAGCCGGCGGGCGATGTAGAGGATGCCGCTGCGTGCGTGGTCGAACGGCGACCCGACGTCCAGCCCGGACCACCGCAGCGGCGCCTTCTCGGCGTCCGGCCGTCCCTCGCCGGCTCGCTCCTCGGCCACCTGAGACACCTGCGCGCCCGGCCCTCCCCCGCCTGGCCGCTTCTCGCCCGCCCGATCCATGCCCGGCCGTCGCCGGCCGGGCCGCTGCTCCGGACGCGCCTCCGCACCCCGCCGCTCGCCCGGCGAGTGCGGCCCGGACCCGTGCGTGCCCGGCCCGTCGGTGCCCGTGCCTCCAGAGGGCCGGTCCGCTTGCGGCGCGCTCGCCACCTCGAGCGGCCGGCGCGCCGCGGCGGGCGTGCTCCCGTCCGGTGCCGCCTCCGCCCCTGCCGGGTGGTCGGCGTCCGGTGCACCCGAACGTGCCGGCGCGGCGGCCGGCGTCTCCACGGCGTTCGCCGCGGCGAGAGGCGGAAGGCCCCACTGCCGGGCCAGCGGTTCGAAGGATCCGCCGAGCGTCAGCGTGGCGGAGGTCAGCACGGTCGTCCGGCGAGTGAACAGCCGCTCGCGCAGCAGCCCGCCCACGCCCAGCGGCGCGACGCGGAGCGTGGGCGGCCGCCGGGACTCGTCGCCGGACGGCCGGTCGAGCCAGACGACGTCGTGCCGGGACGCGATGTCGGTCTCGAACGCGCCGAGGAACCGCCCGGCGGTCTCGTGGATCTCCTCCAGCGCGGACAACGCCGCGCGGCCCGCGCCGAAGCGCTCGTCGTCGTCGGAGGTGTGCAGCGCGGCGCGCACCGCGGTCGCGCAGCCGAACGCGGCGTCGCGGACCGCGAGGAGCGCGCCCGCGAGCGCCTGCGGCAGTGCGTCCAGGCGCCCCGCCGGCATGTCGGCGAGGATCGGCTGCAGCGTCTCCCCCGCCTCCTTGAGGCGGTCGGCGAGGTCGTCCTCGATGAGCCGGCCGCAGCGGCGGGCGGCGACATCGACCGCGGGCGCGGACAGCTCGGCGGTTGCCACCGACGTGACGCGGTCGACCAGTTCGTGCGCCTCGTCGATGACGACGACGTCGTGGTCGGGCAGGACCTGGAAGTCCTCCAGCGCGTCGATGGCCAGCAGCGCGTGGTTGGTGACGACGACGTCGGCCTCCCCGGCCCGGTCGCGGGCCCGCTCGGCGAAGCACTCGGCACCGTGCGGGCAGCGCTGCGCGCCCAGGCATTCGCGGGCGCTGACCGAGACCTGCCGCCACGCGCGGTCGCTCACGCCGGGAACCAGCTCGTCGCGGTCGCCGGTCTCGGTGGTCTCGGCCCACTCGTGCACGCGCTGCACCTGCCGCCCGGTGGCGGACACGCTCTGTGCGTCGAAGAGGATGTCGTCCGCCTCGTCGGGCTCGTCGACCTGGAGGCGGTGCAGGCACAGGTAGTTGCGCCGGCCCTTCAGGATGGCGAACACCGGCGCGCGGCCGAGCAGCGGCGTCAGCGACTCGGCCAGCCGCGGCAGGTCGCGCTCGATGAGCTGGCGCTGCAGCGCGATGGTCGCGGTGGACACGACGACGCAGGCGTTCTCGGCCACGGCGTGGCGTACGGCGGGCACGAGGTAGGCGAGGGACTTGCCGGTGCCGGTGCCCGCCTGGACGGCGAGGTGCTCGCCGGACGCCATGGCGTGCGCGACCGCCTCGGCCATCGTGACCTGGCCGGGGCGCTCGGCCCCGCCGACCCCGGCGACGGCCGCGGCGAGAAGCGCGGGAACGTCGGGGATGTTCGGCTTGCCGGCGGCGGAGAGGAGGTCGTCGGGCACGTCGAGAACGCTACCGGCCAGGGCGGTTTCGCGGGCCGCCGACGCCGGTTCCGGCGGGCGTCAGATGTGCTCCATGACGATCAGCGCGACGGTGTGCGGTTCGAGCGCGCGGAAGACGTGCGGCGCGTCACCCGGGTAGGACACGTAGTCCCCCGGGCCGAGGTCGACCGGATCGGCGACGGGGCCGGCCAGCGCACGTCCGGTGCCGATCACCAGGTGCTCCGTCGTCCCGGGCATGTGCGGCTCGGAGATGCGCGGCTCGCCCGGCTGAGCGCAGATCCGGTACAGGTCGCGCCGGGCGCGGGGCGGACACGAGGCCAGGAGGGTGGCCACGTAGTCCGACCGGTCGGAGACCGTGGCCGGCCCCTCGTCCCGCCGGATGACCCGGACGGCCGGGCGCGGCGGCTCGACGAGACGGCTGAACGGCACGCCGAGCGCCACGCCGAGCGCCCACAGCGTCTCCACGCTCGGGTTGCCGGCTCCCGACTCCAACTGGGACAGCGTCGACTTGGCGATGCCCGCCCGCCGGGCCAGCTCGGTCAGCGACAGGCCGGCGTTCTCGCGTTCCCTGCGGATCGCCGCCGCGATGAGCTTCACCAGGTCGAATGCCGGAGTGTCGTCCGCGCCCGCGCCCGAACCGTCATCACTCAATGTTCGCTCCACGAGTCGTTCCGTTCGGCTTGACGAACGAAGATCCTTCTGTTCACATTAATGGACATGAGTACGACATGGCGAACGCTAGATCGCGGCACTCTCCGGGACATCGTGCTGGTGTGCCTCGCCGAGTCGATCGTCGGGGCGTCATTCGGCGCGATCACGGTGTCCGGTCGCATGCCCATTTGGGTGCCGATCGTCATGTCAGTGGCAATGTTCGCTGGCAGCTCCCAGTTTGCCGCGGTAAGCGTGATGCTCGCCGGCGGCGGATCGGTGTCCGCCGTCCTGGCGGGCCTGCTCATCAACGCCCGCCTGGTCGCCTTCGGCTTCACCGTCGCCGACCTGTTCGACGGCCCGTGGTGGAAGCGTGTCTTCGGCGCGCACGTCATGACCGACGAGTCGGTGGCGTTCGCGCTGCGCCAGCCCGACTCGTGCCGCCGCCGCGCCGCGTTCTGGACCTGCGGAATCGCCCTGTTCACCAGCTGGAGCATCGCCACCGCGCTGGGCTCCCTGGCCGGACGGGAGATCGGCGACGTCGGCGCGCTCGGCCTCGACGCGGCGTGGCCCGCCGTCCTGCTGGCCCTCGTCCTCCCCTCACTCGCCGACCGCGGCACACGCTACGCCGCCGTCATCGGCGCCATCGTCGCGGTCGCCACCACCCCGTTCCTGCCCGCCGGGCTGCCGGTGCTGTTCGCGCTGATGGGGCTGGCCGCGACCGGCCGGTCCGTCACCGCGACGGGCACCGGCTCGTCCACCTCGGCGGGCACCGGCCCCATCCGGGAGGCGCACTGAAATGCCCCTGATCGTCATCGCCTTACTCGTCCTCGGCACGTACGCCTACCGCGTGACCGGGCCCGCGTTCCGGCACCGGCTGCGGTTGCCCGAGCGCCTGCACCGGCTGCTGTCGGCCGCGGCCGTGGTGCTGCTCGTCGCTCTCGCCGCGACCTGTACGTTCGACGCCGCGCACGGCTTCGCCGGATGGGCGCGCCCGGCCGGCGTGCTGGTCGGCCTGATCCTGGCGATCCGCCGCACACCGTTCCCGATCATCGTGCTGGCGGCCGCGGCGACCACGGCCGCGCTGCGCGCCGCCGGCCTCAGCCGCTGACGCTCCGGCCCGCGTCGGCCCCTCAGGCCTCCCCGGCCTTCTCGGCGAGGACCAGGTCGAGCAGGCCGGGGAAGGCCTTGTCGAACTCGGGTCTGCGCAGCCGGTTGAGCCGGCGCGGCCCCTCATCGCGCTGCTCGATCAGCCCGGCGTCCCGCAGGACCGCGAAGTGGTGGCTGCGGGTCGCCTTGGACACCGGCAGGTCGAACGTGCCGCACGCCCGCGTCCAGTCGGGCCGGCCGGCGAGCTCGCGCAGGATCATCCGGCGCACCGGATCGCCGACCGCGTCCAGGGCGTCCTGGAGTGACACCTGCGCGGGGTGCCGGTGGGTCAGGCCGCGGGCCCGTGCCGTACCGCCGGACGGCACGGTGTTCGATCCTCGTCGTACACTCATCGGGTCGACCTCCATCGAACACTGTAGGAGATGACCGTCCGTGATCCGGAAGCTCGATGCGGAGTACGGCCCAGCGGCGCGCGACCGGCTGGCCGAGACGGCCGACCCGTCCGCCGAGGGCGCGCGGGCCGCGCTGGAGTCCTTCTACCACGCGCTCAACCACCGGGACGCGGCCGTGCTGGCGGCGGACTGGACCGGCCACTCGCTGGCGCAGCTGAACAACCCGCTCGGCGGGATCCTGCGCGGCGGGGACGCGGTGACGGAGCTGTACGGCAAGATCTTCGACGGCCCGGTGCGGGTGCGGGTCACGTTCGGCGACATCGTCGAGTACGCGGGCGCGGACCACGCCGTGTTCGCCGGACGGGAGACGGGCGCCTACACCGGCCCCGACGGCGTCGCCGTGCCGCTGCGCATCCGCACGACCCGCTATTTCCGCTACGAGGACGGCGCCTGGCGGCAGTTCCACCACCACGGCAGCATCGACGACCCGGAGGAGCTGGCCGCCTACCGCCGCGCCGTCACCGGCGGGAAATAGGCGTTCTCGAAGTCCCGCCGTCCTACCGGCGAGGACGTCGAGACGGACCCGAGACCGTCGTGCCGTGGCTCGGCGGGAGTCGCCGCCGTGGCGGGTGCGATGCCCCCGAGCGCGGCACGCCCGGCGACGCCGGAAAAGACGTTGATCTTGAGGACGCCGGTGACGAGGCTGATCGGGGTGAGCCAAGCGTCCTACCCGCCCAAACCGCGACCCGGTGACCGCGTCGCGGTCGTATCCCCCTCATCCGGCCTGCCGGGGCTATTCCCGCGCCCGTACGAGCTCGGGCTCCAGCGGCTGCGTGAGGAGTTCGATCTGGTCCCGGTCGAGTTCCCGGCGACCCGGCGGATGGGTTCCATGCCCGCCGAACGCGCCACCGACCTGCACGCCGCGTTCGCCGATCCGGACATCACGGCGGTGATCTCCACCATCGGCGGCGACGACCAGATCACCCTCCTGCGCCACCTCGACAAGGAGCTGATCCGGTCGAACCCCAAGCCGTTCTTCGGATACAGCGACAGCACCAACCTGCTGATCTTCCTGTCCAACCTCGGCATCGTCGCCTACCACGGCGGCGCGGTCATGACCGACTTCGGCCGGGCCGGCGCGCTGCATCCGGTGACGGCGGCGTCGCTGCGCGCCGCCCTGCTGGGCTCCGGCGCGTACGACCTGCCCGAGACCGCCGAATACAGCGACGTCGACCGGCCCTGGGACGACACGGCGACGTTCGCCGCGCCGCCGCCGACCGCGCCCTGCTCCGGGTGGCGCTGGCACGGCGAGGACCGGGTCGTCGAGGGCGTCCTTTGGGGCGGCAACCTGGAGATCCTGTCCTGGCTGGCCATCGAGACCAGCGAAGAGCTGCCGTCGGCCACCACGGTGTACCGGATCCTGCGCAACATGGGCGAGCGCGGCATGCTGCGGCGGTTCCCCGCGGTGCTCGTCGGCCGGGCGAAGGCGTGGTCGTTCGAGCGCCCGAACGGACCGGAGGAGAAGGCGGCCTACGCCCGGGAGCAGCGCGAGACCGTGCTGCGCGCCCTCGGCGAGTACAACCCCGGGGCACTCGCCGTCTTCGACGTCGACTTCGGCCACACCGACCCGCGCGTCGTGCTCCCGATCGGCGGCCGGATCCGCGTCGACGGCCCCGCCCGCCGCATCACCGTCCACTACTGATCGCGTCCCGGCCCGGCGCCCGTCCACCCTGCGTCATCACCGCGGCCGGGGTGCGACCTCCGGTCACGCCCCGCCGCGGGTGACCGGCCGGACGGTACCGGCGCGCACGGTGCCGGGGAATCCGCCGGCCATCGCGCCGGAGTGCCTCGCGGCGGCCGCCCGCCCGGCCGAAGACGCCCCGCCCGCGAGGTCAGCGCCCGCGCCGGCCGGATGCGCGTCTCAGGCGCGGCGGGCGGCGAGGAACTCCGCCAGGCGGCCGATCGCCTCTTCGAGGTCGTCGGCGTGCTGGAGGGTCACGATGCGCAGGTGATCGGTGGTCGGCCAGTTGAACCCGGTGCCCTGCACGACGAGGATGTGCTTGCTCTCCAGCAACTCCAGCACGAACCGCTGGTCGTCCTCGATGCGGTAGACCTCCGGGTCGAGCCGCGGGAAGACGTACAGCGCCCCGGACGGCTTGGCGCAGCTCACGCCCGGGATCTCGTTGAGCAGCCGCCACGCGCGGTCGCGTTGTTCGCGCAGCCGGCCACCCGGCAGCACGAGGTCCCTGATGGTCTGGTGGCCGCCCAGGGCGGCCTGGATGGCGTGCTGGCCCGGCACGTTCGGGCACAGGCGCATGTTCGCCAGCATGTCGAGGCCCTCGATGTAGGACTCGGCGTGCTCCTTCGGCCCGGTGACCACCATCCAGCCGGACCGGAAGCCGCAGACGCGATACGCCTTGGACAGGCCGGAGAACGTCAGGGACAGCACGTCGGGGGCGAGCGGTGCGATGGAGACGTGCTCGGCGTCGTCGTACAGGATGCGGTCGTAGATCTCGTCGGCGAGGATCAGCAGGCCGTGCCGCCGGGCCAGCTCGGTGACGCCGGTCAGCAGCTCGCGTGAGTAGACCGCGCCGGTCGGGTTGTTCGGATTGATGATCACGATGGCCTTGGTGGCCGGCGTGATCTTGCTCTCGATGTCGGCCAGGTCGGGCAGCCAGCCCTGCGCCTCGTCGCAGAGGTAGTGCACGGGCGTGCCGCCGCCGAGCGAGACCGCCGCGGTCCACAGCGGGTAGTCGGGCGCCGGGATCAGCACCTCGTCGCCGTTGTTGAGCAGTGCCTGCAGCGCCATCACGATGAGTTCGGAGACGCCGTTGCCGAGGTAGACGTCCTCGACGCCGATGCCGGCGAAGCCCTGCTGCTCGTAGTGCTGCACGACCGCGCGCCGGGCGGACAGGATGCCCTTGGAGTCGCTGTAGCCGTGCGCCACCGGCAGGTTGCGGATGACGTCCTGGAGGATCTCGTCGGGCGCCTCGAAGCCGAACGGGGCGGGGTTGCCGATGTGCAGCTTGAGGATCTGGTGCCCCTCGGCCTCCAGCTGCATGGCTCGCTTCAGCACCGGGCCACGGATGTCGTACAGGACGTTGGCGAGCTTGTCGGACTGGCTGACCTGCATGCGGCAACCTTAACCGGGCGCGGTACCGCCGCGCCCCGGCGACCACGCGCGTTCCGATGTCCGTGGCCGGTCGGGTCTCCAGGTTCGGCGATGGCGCGCCTTCCAGGGACGGGACGAGCGCTGCGTTCCGAAGGCCCGCGAGCGCCTGTTCCAAAGGCCAGCGCGCACACGTTCCGAAGGCCCGTTCCGAAGGCCGGCGCCCGTTCCGAAGGCCGGCGAGCACACGTTCCGCGGCGCCGCGACCGCGCAGCCCGCAGGCGCGACCCGGACACACAAAAGTTGACATTGGGTCCAATAGTGTGACTCGGACGACATACAAGCAAGCTTGCTTGCTTGTATGTGGCCGCCTACCGTCGGAGCCATGCCGGTAAGCACAGGCCGACACCGCGTCCACCCGCGGCAGGCGCGACCCCGCACCCAGGAGGAGCGCCGGGCCGAGACCCGGGCGCGCCTGCTGGACGCGACCGTCGAGTGCCTCGCCGAGCTCGGCTGGTCGGGCACCTCGACCACCGAGGTGGCGCGGCGCGCCGGCGTCTCGCGCGGTGCACAGCAGCACCACTACCCGACGAAGATGCTGCTGGTCGGCGCCGCGCTGGAGCACCTGCTGCAGCGGCAGCGCATCGCGTTCGAGCACGCGTTCGCCGCGCTGCCACCCGAGCGCCGCAACGTCGAGGGCGCCCTCGACCTGCTGTGGGACACCTTCCGCCAGGCTCCGTCGCTGGCCCTGATGGAGCTGGCCATGGCGGCGCGCACCGACGAGACGCTGCGCGAGCTGAGCATCGGCATCAACGAGCGCGTCGTCCAGGTGATCCTGGAGACCTTCCAGCGGCTGTTCCCCGCCTCCGTGGACGATGAGACGGCCGCGACCCTGATCCGCACGGTATTCGCGATGTTCGTCGGACTGACCCTGCAGAACGCCCTCGACGGCGACGCCCACGGCCACCAGGCGGCCGTGCTGAATCGGGTCAAGAGCCTGGCCCGCCTCCTCATACCGGACCCTGCGTAAGGAAGCACCATGTCCAACCCCCCGAGCAAGACGCTGGACGAGGAAGTCCGCGAGAAGGTCGAGGACCGCAAGGCATACGTCGGCGTGATCGAGCGCCTGTCGAAGGCGTCGGTCGACAAGCACTGGGACGCCTACTCCGACATCCCCTGGGACGACCCCGACCTCCAGGTCGACCCGGACGATCCGCGGTGGGCCCTGCCGGAGCTGGACCCGCTCGCGCAGACCGAGTGGTACCGCACCCAGCCGCAGCACGTCCGGTCGCGGATCGGCCTGTGGCGGGTCGCCACTCACATGAAGATCGGCCTGCAGTTCGAGAACCTGCTCAAGCGCGGCCTGCTCACGTACGCCTACAAGCTGCCCAACGGCTCCCCGGAGTTCCGGTACGTGCTGCACGAGACGACCGAGGAATGCCACCACTCGATGATGTTCCAGGAGTTCGTCAACCGGACGAAGATGCCGATCCGCGGCATGCCGAAGGCGCTGGAGTTCGTCGCCCAGGTGTTCCCGCACATCCCACGCATCTCCACCGAGCTGTTCTTCATCTTCGTGCTCGGCGGCGAAGACCCGATCGACCATGTGCAGCGCGCGACGATCAAGAGCGGCCAGACGCTCCACCCGCTGCAGGAAACGATCATGCGGATCCACATCGCCGAAGAGGCGCGGCACATCTCCTTCGCCCGCCACTACCTCAGGCATCGGGTGCCGAAGATGAACCCGGTCCGCCGCTTCGTGCTCAGCCTCGTCGCGCCGCTCATCCTCGGCCGGATGGCGCGGATCATGCTCGCTCCCCCGGGCCCGATGGTGCGGCACTTCGGCATCCCGCGCGAGGTCGTCCGCGACGCCTACCACGGGGATGCCTGGCACGCGGAACTGCGAGACTGCGTGGCCAAGGTCCGTGACCTGGCCGGCGAACTGGGCATGCTCAACCCCGTCAGCAAGCGGATCTGGATGGCCGTCGGCATCTGGGACACCCCGAAGCCGCTGACCGCCAAGCGGACCCGATGACCGCGGCACGGCCGACACGCCCGACACCGAACCCGAAGGAGCCCCATCGATGACCTCCCGGATCGCCATCGTCACCGGCGGCGCGTCGGGCATCGGCCGTGCCATCGCGACCGCCCTGGCCCAGCGCGGCGACACCGTCACGGTCGCCGACATCGACAAGGACGGCGCCGAGCGGGTCGCCGGCCGCCTGCGCGCGCACGGCGGCGACGTGCGGGCCGCCGCGCTCGACGTGACGGACGCGGCGGCGGTCGAGGCGCTGTACCGCTCGGTGCGAGACGAGCACGGGCGCCTCGACCTGGTGTTCAACAACGCGGGCATCGCCGTCGGCGGGCACGCCGAGGAGATGACCCTCGACCATTGGAACCGCACCATCGACGTCAACCTGCGCGGCGTGGTGCACGGCGTGCACGCGGCGTACCCGATCATGCTGGAGCAGGGGCACGGGCACATCGTGAACACCGCGTCCCTGGCCGGCCTGGTCCCGGCGCCGCTCATGCTCCCCTACACGACGACCAAGCACGCGGTCGTCGGGATGAGCCTCGCGCTGCGCGCGGAGGCGGCCGCCCATGGCGTCAAGGTCAGCGTCATCTGCCCCGGTTTCGTCGACACGCCGCTGCTGGACCACGCCAACCCCGGCCTGCCCGAAACGGAGACCGGCAAGAACGCCCGCGAGGCGGCCAGGCGGGTGCAGCGGAAGCTGTACCCCGCGGAGGCGCTCGCCCGCGACGTGATGCGCGGAGTGGACAGGAACGCGGCGCTGATCGTCGCGCCCGCCTCCTCGCGCATGGCCTGGCGCGGCGTGCGGCTGTCGCCGGCCGCGGCGACCCGCGTCGCCGGGCTGGCGCTGCGGCGCATGGGCCGGCGCTGACCACGGCGCCGGCCTTCCCACCGCCGGCCCGGCGTGCCGTACGGCCGAGCCGCCACCCGCATCGCCGATCGACGCCACGGCGCATGAGGCGGCGCGGACCGGGGTGGCCGGCCCTGGACACCCTACGGGCGGGGCGGCAACATTGTATTCAGTGTACGGTCGACCACGATCCCCGGACGGATGCCCGACCGTCCGTCCGGCGTCGCCCCTCGCGTGAAGGAGGCCCATGTCGACCGAGACCAACGCCATCCGCCCGCACCGCTCCGTCCACCTGCGAATCGGGCTCCCGGTGCTCGCCGCGGTCACGATCACCGGCCTGATGTGGGCCAAGTGGTGGCCGTACCTGCTCAAACTGCGGGGTGTCGCCGCATCGCGCACGTGGCCGGGCTCCTCGATCCTGAAGAGCGCCGGCGCGGGCGGCTCCGCGCCGAGCCTGCACGGCGGCTGGGAGTTCACCGTCACGTACGGCGAGGCGGTGTGGAAGGCGCTGCTCGTGGCGCTGGTCGTCGCCGCGGCCGTCGACGCGGTCGTGCCCCGGCGGTGGCCGGCCGGCGTGCTCGGCCGGCCCGGCCGGTTCGGCGGCCCGGTCGTCGCCGGCCTGCTCGCCATTCCCTGCATGATGTGCACCTGCTGCACCGCGCCGCTCGCCCGTGCGCTCCGCCGTGGCGGCGCTCCCGCGTCGTCCGTGCTGGCGTACTGGCTCGGCAATCCCGTCCTGAACCCGGCGGTGCTGGCCTTCCTCGCCCTGGTGGCGCCCTGGCAGTGGTTCGCGACACGGCTCGCCGTCGGGGCGGTCCTCGTGTTCGGCGTGAGCGCCCTGGTCGGCCGGCTCGCCGGGCCCCTTCCCGAGCCGGACGCGCCACCGGCCGCCGAGCCCGACGACCTGCGGGCCGCGCCGCGCCGGTTCGCCGTGACGCTGCTGCGGCTGTGCGTGACGCTCGTGCCCGAGTACGCGGTCGTGGTGTTCGCGGTGGGCGCGTTCCACGGGTGGCTGTTCCCGCTCGACGGCGCGGGCCACTGGGGGGCGCTCGCCGTCCTGCTCGCCGCCGTGTTCGGCACGCTGGTGGTGATCCCGACCGCCGGCGAGATCCCCATCCTGCAGGGGCTGTCCGCGCTCGGCGCTGGTGCCGGGGTGCTGGGCACGCTCCTCATCACGCTTCCTGCGGTCAGCCTGCCATCGATGGTCATGGTGCTGCGCGCGCTGTCGTGGCGCGTCACCGTCGCGACCGGCGCGGCCGTGGCGGTCACCGGCCTGGCCGGCGGCGCCCTGCTCTGGGCGCTGACCTAGCGCCCGGGAGACGGCGGGGCACCGGACGCGCGGACGTGGGCGCAGGCGGCCCGAGGCGGGGCCTTCGTTCGCGGGGCCGCCGGGGTGAGCGCTTTCACGGGCATGCCCCCGACGCGGGCGCGGCCGGCCGCCACGGCTCCGGCGGCGCGGCCGGCGCGGCTTCCGGCTCCGCTCCTCCGGCACGCGTTAGTCCAGGAGTGCGGCGCGGCTGCCGGCCGGGTCGAAGGCGTACGGACGGGTGTAGGCGGGCAGCCACTGCGG
>JBEHYF010000039.1:0-38555 GCA_048498315.1 Actinomycetota bacterium | reverse complement strand
GCACGGGCTAGCGGGGGGGGGGGGTTTTTTTTCCCCCCCCCCCCCCCCCCCACTTCACAGACCGCCGTCGCGGATGGCCGGAGCGGCTCAGCCGCGCGGCTTCTCCCGCATCTCGAAGGTCTCGATGACGTCGCCGACCTTGATGTCGTTGTAGCCGATCCCGATACCGCACTCGAAGCCCTCGCGGACCTCGGTGACGTCGTCCTTGAACCTGCGCAGGGACGACACCGTGAGGTTGTCGGCGACCACCACACCGTCACGGATCAGCCGGGCCTTGCTGCCCCGGTTGATCGTGCCGGACTGGACCAAGGACCCGGCGATGTTGCCGATGCGCGGCACCCGGAACACCTCGCGGATCTCCGCCGTGCCGAGCTGGGCCTCCTCGAATTCGGGCTTGAGCATGCCCGTGAGCGCCGCCTCGATCTCCTCGATCGCCTGGTAGATGACCGAGTAGTAGCGGATGTCGACGCCCTCGCGGTCGGCCAGTTCCTGCGCGTTGCGCTCCGGCCGGACGTTGAAGCCGATGATGACCGTGCCCTCGGACGTGAGCGCGAGGTTCACGTCGTCCTGCGTGATCGCGCCGACGCCGCGGCGGATGACGCGCAGGCCGACCTCGTCGCCGACGTCGATCTTGAGCAGCGCGTCTTCCAGGGCCTCCACCGAACCGGACACGTCGCCCTTGATGATGAGGAGCAGCTTCCGCATCTCGCCCTTCTCGAGGTCCTTGAACAGGTCCTCGAGGGTGCGACGCCCGCGGTTGCGCAGCAGCTCGGCGTTACGCTTGCGGGACTGGCGCCGGTCGGCGATCTGCCGCGCCATCCGGTCGTCGTCGACGACGATGAAGTTATCGCCGGCGCCCGGCGTGGACGACAGGCCCAGCACCCGGACCGGACGGGACGGCGGAGCCTCCTCGACGGGCTGGAAGTTCTCGTCCAGCATCGCCCGGACACGACCGAAGGCCTCGCCGCAGACGATCGAGTCGCCGACCCGGAGCGTACCGCGCTGCACGAGCACGGACGCCACGGAACCGCGGCCCTTGTCGAGGTGCGCCTCGATCGCGACGCCCTGCGCGGGCTGGTCGGGGTTGGCCCGCAGGTCGAGTTCGGCGTCGGCGGTGAGGATGATCGCCTCGAGGAGGTCGTCGATGCCCGTGCGCTGCTTCGCCGAGATGTCGACGAACTGCGTCTGGCCACCGAACTCCTCGGCGACGAGACCGTACTCGGTGAGCTGGGCGCGCACCCGCTGCGGGTCCGCCCCCTCCTTGTCGATCTTGTTCACCGCGACGACGATCGGGACCCCGGCCGCGTTGGCGTGGTCGATCGCCTCGGTCGTCTGCGGCTTCACCCCGTCGTCGGCGGCGACCACCAGCACGACCAGGTCGGTCGTCTCGGCGCCGCGGGCACGCATGGCGGTGAACGCCTCGTGACCCGGGGTGTCGATGAAGGTGATCTTGCGCTCCTGGCCGTCGACCTGCGTCGCGACCTGGTACGCGCCGATGTGCTGCGTGATGCCGCCGGCCTCGCCGGCCACCACGTTGGCGTTGCGGATCGCGTCGAGCAGCTTCGTCTTACCGTGGTCGACGTGGCCCATGACGGTGACCACCGGCGGCCGCGGCACGAGGTTGGTCTCGTCGCCCTCGTCCTCGCCGAACTCGATGTCGAACGACTCGAGCAGCTCGCGGTCCTCGTCCTCCGGGCTGACGACCTGGACGTTGTAGTCCAGCTCGGCGCCGAGCAGTTGCAGGGTCTCCTCGTTGACCGATTGCGTCGCGGTCACCATCTCACCCAGGTGCAGCATCACCTCGACGAGCGACGCCGGGTTGGCGCCGATCTTCTCAGCGAAGTCGGTGAGAGAGGCGCCCTGCGGCAGCCGGACGGTCTTGCCGTTGCCACGGGGAACGCGCACGCCGCCGATCGCGGGGGCCTGCATGTTGTCGAACTCTTGACGCCGCTGCTTCTTGGACTTGCGGCCACGCGCGGGACGCCCGCCCGGACGCCCGAACGCGCCCTGCGTGCCACCGCGACCGCGGCCACCCCCACCGGGGCGCGGGCCGCCGAAGCCGCCGGCACCGGGACGGCCGCCACCGCCGGCACCCACCGGACGGCCGCCGAACGCCGGACGGCCACCGCCGCCGGGACGCCCGCCGCCTGGACGGCCACCGCCGCCTGGACGGCCGCGACCGCCCGCGCCCGCACCGGGGCCGGTGTCGCGCTGCGGACGCGACGGCATGTTCATCGGGCTGGGCCGCGGGCCACCCGGACGGGGCGGCATGTTGCCCGGGCTCGGCCGCGGGCCACCGGTGCCGGGAGCGCCGAAAGCACCGGGAGCGCCGGGACGGCTCGGACCTGGGCGCGGCGGAGCGCCTGCCGGACGGTCGCCGCGCGGCGCGCCCGGACCCGGGCGCGGCGGAGCGCCCGCCGGACGGTCGCCGCGCTGGGGGGCGTGACCGGGACGCGGTCCCGGCTTGGCCGAGCCCATGCCGGTGTTGGTCGAGGAGAACGGGTTGTTGCCCGGACGGGGTCGGCCGGCACCCGGACGCGGGCCCGGCGCCGCGGGGCGCGGGGCACCGGGACCGGACGTGCCGCCCGGACGCGGGCCAGGCTTGGGCACCGGGCCGGGACGGCCGGCCGCGGGGCCCGGACGCGGGCCGGGCTTGGGCGCGGGAGCGCCCTGGTCGCGCGCCGGCGGGGGCGCGGCCGGACGCGGCGCGGGCGCCGACGGGCGCGGGCCGGGCTTGGGCGCCTCGGGTACCGGCGGCACCTCGGGGCGCGGGGCCGCCGCCTCGGGCCGGGAATCGGCCTTCGACTCGGGCTTGGGCGGGGCCGGCTTCGGGACCGGCCTTCTCGGGCCCGGCTTGGGCGCAGCAGCCCGCTTGCCGTCAGCCGGCTTGGCCGGGGCTCCTGCGAATGCTTCCTTGAGTCTGCGTACAACCGGCGCCTCGATCGTCGAGGACGCCGAACGGACGAACTCGCCCATCTCGGTGAGCTTGGCCATGACGGCCTTGCTCTCCACTCCGAATTCCTTGGCGAGCTCGTATACCCGGACCTTTGCCACTGCACTCCCTACTCGGCCCGGGGAACGTCCGCGGGCCGTCGCTACCTTGCGGTAATCATCGCTTCGTGCTCATCGAGCGCTCATAGCAATCTCGACCTGCTTCCGACTAGACGTCGCTTACAGAACCGTCCTGCTGTGACCCGAGCCAGTCGCGAAGCGCGCTCAGATCGAGCGGACCCGCGTGGCGGAACGCCCGCGGAAACGCCCGACGTCGCTCGGCCAGCTCAAGGCATCCCGGATCGGGGTGCAGGGACGCTCCCCGGCCCGGTAGCCGCCCGCGTGGGTCGGGGACGACGGAGCCCCCGATCACGACTAGGCGCAACAGGTCGGACTTGGCCGCGCGAACCCGACAGCCCACGCATGTACGCATTGGGGCCGCTCGGCCACGAGTCATGAGTCTACCGCGTCGACGCGTCTGCGGGACCGGCCGCATGCTCCCCTTCGGATGAAGATCCGGTCTCGGTATCCGGCCGGATGTCGATGCGCCACCCGGTCAGCCGGGCGGCCAGACGGGCGTTCTGCCCCTCCTTGCCGATCGCCAGCGAGAGCTGGTAGTCGGGCACGATCACCCTCGCCACGCGTGCCTCGGCGTCGATGACCTCGACATGGTTAACCCGCGCGGGCGACAGCGCATTCCCGACGAACTCGGCCGGATCATCGGACCAGTCGACGATGTCGATCTTCTCGCCGTGCAGCTCGTGCATGACGTTGCGCACCCGACCGCCCATCGGCCCGATGCACGCGCCCTTGGCGTTCACCCCCGACCTGTGCGACCGTACGGCGATCTTCGTGCGGTGGCCCGCCTCGCGGGCGATCGCCGCGATCTCGACCGTGCCGTCGGCGATCTCGGGCACCTCCAGCGCGAACAGCTTCTTCACGAGGTTGGGGTGCGTGCGGGACAGCTTCACCATCGGGCCGCGGTGGCCCTTCTTGACCTGCACGACGTACGCGCGGATGCGCTCGCCGTGATCGTAGTTCTCCCCCGGCACCTGTTCCTCGGGCGGGATGACGCCCTCGACCCGGCCGAGATCGACCAGGACGTTGCGCGGGTCCTTGCCCTGCTGGATCACGCCGGACACGATGTCACCCTCGCGCCCGGCGTACTCGCCGAAGGTCAGCTCGTCCTCGGCGTTGCGCAGGTGCTGCAGGATGACCTGCTTGGCGGTGGTCGCCGCGATGCGGCTGAAGTTGGTAGGGGTGTCGTCGTACTCGCGTACGGCGGCGCCCTCCTCGTCGGTCTCCGTCGCCCAGACGGTCACGTGCCCGGTCTTGCGGTCGAGCTCGACGCGCGCCTTCGGCGCCGCCCCCTCGGTGCGGTGGTACGCGATCAGCAGCGCTTCTTCGATCGCCTTGACCACGAGATCGAGAGAGATGTCCTTCTCGGTCTCGAGGCTTCGCAGGGCGGTCATGTCGATGTCCACGAGGCCTTCCCCCCTAGTCCTCGTCACCGTCGGGGCCGTCGCCGCCCCTGCGGTTGAACTCCACCTGGACCAGTCCGCGGACGAGCTCGTCGTAGCCGAGCCGGCGTTCCCCGTCGCCGCCGCTCAGCACGACCGCCGTGTCGTCGGCGCCCGTCACCCGCCCGGTGATCTCCCCGCCCTCGGTGAGCGTCGCGCGGACGAGCCGGCCCGTCGCGCGCCGCCAGTGCCGCGGCTGCGTGAGCGGCCGGTCGACCCCCGGCGAGGTCACCTCCAGGACGTACGGCCCGGAGCCCATCGCGTCGCTGTCGTCGAGCGCGGCGGAGATGTCGTGGCTCACCTCGGCGACATCATCGAGGTCGACACCGCCGTCGGCGTCGACGATCACGCGCACCTGGCGTCGCTTCCCGGCCGGGGTCACGAGGACGTCCTCGAGATCGAACCCGGCTCCGGCGACCACCGGCTCGAGCAGCCGCATCAGCGCGGCGCGGGTCTCGTGCCCGGACGCGCGCCGGCCCGTCTGAGCGTGGCCTCGGCGGCCGTCGACGCTCATGTGGGCCCTCCTTCACGGCTGGTGGGGTTGGTGGCCGCCCGATGCGTCCACCCGCACCCAAGACTATCCACAGCGCGGGGCGCCCGGTGCCCGCATCATGCGCAGGCGGGCGCTCCGTTGTGGAATGCTTGCGGCCCAGAGTGTCACGAACGATGGGAGCGGAGGCACGCTTGGACGTGCTGGGGTCCGCGGGCCCTACGCGGCGCGCGGTGCTGGGGGGCTCTGCCGCGGCGATGCTGGTCACGGCCACCGGATGCACCAAGGTCGGTCCGGCGGCGGCCCCCACGCCGGGCCCCGAGGTGGCCCTGCTGGAGGGCGTGATCCAGAACGAGGCAGGCCTCATCGCCCTCTACGAGGCGGTGATGGCGGCGCACACGTCCCTCGGCGACCGCCTCAGACCGCTGCACGATCACCACACGCAGCATCTGGCGGTGCTGAAACGCCACTACGTGCCCGGCACCGACACCGGCACGGCCACCCCGGCGCCGCGACCGGCCGCCACCGCGCCCGCGAGCCGGTCGCGGGCTCTCGCCGCGCTGCGCACGGCGGAGCGCAAGGCGGCGGCCGCCCGCGCCGACGAGGTGCGCCGCGCCACCCCGGGCCTGGCCCAGCTCCTGGCCGGCATCGGCGCCTGCGAGGCTGCGCACGCCCAGGTGCTGGCATGACGACGGCGGGAACCGTGGCCGCGCTGCAGGCGGCCCTCGCCGCGGAGAACGCAGCGATCTTCGGATACGGCGTTCTGGGGGCCTATCTGGCCCCGGGGCGGCGCGGCGAGGCCACCCAGATCTGGTACGCCCACCGGAGCCGCCGCGACCGGCTCCACTCCTACATCGAGGCCGACGGCGGGCGGCCGCAGGGCGCGGCGCCCGCCTACCGCCTCCCGTTCCGCGTCGACTCCGCGCACACGGCGGAGCAGCTCGCCGCCCGTCTCGAAGACGGCGTCGTCGCCGGGTACGCCGGGCTGGCGGGGGTGGACGACGCCGGGCTGCGCCGGTACGCCGCGCTCGCCATGCAGGAGGCGGCCGCCCGCGCCGTCCGCTGGCGGCACGCCGCGCCTTCCACCGCGTTCCCGGGCCTTCCGGCGAGAGCCCTGCAGCCGCGCCCGGAGGGCTGACGGCGCGCTGATCTGGGTCGTGTACGTGCCCGCGCGTGGTGCGGGGGTGACGCCGGTCCTGACGTCCGCGATCGGCGCCGGGCTGGTGGGCCTCGCCCGGCATCTGGCGGCCCGCCGCCGGCACCGGCCGGCGCTGCCCTACATCGTCCCGGCGATCGCGCCGTTGCTGCCGGGGACGGCCGTGTACCGCAGAGTGATCGAGCTGAACACCGGCGCACCGCAGCAGGGCCTGCTCAGCCTGATCAGCGGGATCTCGGCCGCGCTGGCCCTCGCCGCCGGCGTCAACCTAGGCGGCGAGTTCGTCCGCGCGTTCCAGCGGGCCGGCATGACCGGCTCGGGCAGCGGCGCCCGCCCGGCCGCGCGCCGCACCCGCGGCTACTGACCGCCCCCGGTTCGGCACCACGCGCGGTGCGCGCGAGCGTCACCGGCGGGCGTGCGGGGAAGCGGTCGACGCGGACGACTGGCTGCACACCGGCGACATCGGTGCCCTGGACGAGCACGGCAACCTGGCGATCGTCGACCGGAAGAAGGAGATGTTCACCGTCGGCGGGTTCAACGCCTACCCGGCCGAGATCGAGGCGCTGCTGATGCACCACCCGGCCGTGGCGCAGGCGGCGGTGGTGGGCAGGCCCGACGCGGCGCTGGGCGAGGTCGGCTGGGCGTTCGTGGTCCCGCGCGGCCCGGCCGACGGCGACGAGATCATCGAATGGGCGCGCGGGCACATGTCCAACTACAAGGTGCCGCGCCGGGTCTTCCTCGTCGACACGCTGCCCGCCAACGTCAACGGCAAGGTCGACAAGCGGGCCCTGTGCACCGCGCCGCGGCCCAGACCGCCGAGACCGGGGAGCTGCGCACCGATTGACCCGGACCGGCCTCCCGGCGGCCCGTACCGCGCCGCCCGTACCGCGCCGCCCGTACCGCGGCGGCGCCGGAGGCGCGACCGGCGGATGCCCGGCCGACCAGGGCACGGCCGCGAGAAGGCGCACGGCCGGGACGCCCGGACGCCAGGTGGCGACGGGGCGCGCCGCCCGCGGCCGGCGTGTCAGACCTGATCGGTGACGAGGGCGGGAGCAGTGACCAGATCCTCCGGCTCCTCGTCGTGCCGGGGCATCAGCGCGACGACGGCGATGGCCGCGGCGAACCCGCCCGCGCGCAGCGCAAGGCGCAGCGGGTCCTGCGGCAGCGGTTCGCCGAAGACGACGGTGCCGGCCAGCACCGTGTACACGCAGCCGGCCACGTTGGAGATCGGCACGACGATCGAGGCGCGGCCGCGCTGCAACCCGGTCTGGAACAGCACGAGGCCCGCCCCGGACAGCAGGACGTACAGGTACGGGTAGGGCGAGGTGATCGTGCGGGAGAGGATGCCGGCCGGGCCGCCGGAACCCTCCGCGAGGAAGCCGGCGACGCCCTTGGTCTGCAGGCCGGCGCCGCCGTACAGCAGGCCGGCCGCGGCCCCGTAGAGCACGCCGGGCACCGGGCGGCCGGTGCGGCGGCCGGACCGGGTGGCGGAGACGAAGACGGCGAGAGCGGCCAGGACGGTGCCCGCGGAGACGCCCACCATCACGCCCGTGTCGGCGTGCAGGCCGAGCGCGGTCGGCTCCATCGACAGGCAGATCAGCAGAAGCGACAGCGCGAGCAGGCCCAGCCCCAGCCACTCCCGGTGGGTGGTGCGCTCACCCAGGAACACCGCGGAGAACACCACGATCAGCGCGAGGCCGGCGAGCTGGATCGGCTGCCCGACGCTCAGCGGCAGCAGCGACATCACCACGACCTGGCAGACCAGGCCCATGCCCATGACGAGGAAGCCGGCGATCCACGCCCGGCTGCCGCACAGCAGCCGCACCAGCTCGCCGGCCCGGCGGGCGCTGATCGGCGGCATGTCGCGCAGCGCCCGCTTCTCCAGGATGAAGCCGGCGTTATAGAGGACGGTGGCGATCAGGGCGAGGATGATGCCGAAGAACAAGCAGCCTCCTGGGGCCTGCGGTGCATGAGGGCGATATGAGGGACACGGGCCGGATGGCACCGGATGACTGATTGGAGGCGTGCGATGACACGGCACTCGCCCCACGAAAATACCGGATCGTCCTCAATAACACGCACGGCGTTCACGTAAAACTCAGCGCGGCCGCCATCGGACGATCGTGCAGTCGTCGTCGATGTCGGTGAAGACCGCCTCGACCGGCATGCCCGGCTCGATGTCCGGGGGTCGCCGCCGACGAGATCACCGTACATGAACAGGTCGTCGGCGTCGTCGAGCCGCACGTGCAGCACCGCGTACGGCACCTCGTCGGCGAACGCCGGCAGGAAGACCTGGTGGTTCACGATCCAGCTCGCGACCCCCGTTCCGCGGAGGTGATCACGAGGGCGCACGCGCCGTCGGTCTCCGGGCAGCAGTCGAGCAGCCGCAGCGGCTCGGCGATCCACCGCGACGCCAGGTAGTCGCCGAGGGTGATCGGATCGCGCTTGAGCGCGCGGGTTCTTCACCGCGTTGGCGCGCTGCCCGACGGCGATCGCGCCGAGCTGCTCGTGCGTCGTGCCGTACTTGATCATGTGCGCGCGGGTGAACATGGCGAACTACTGCGGCGGCGCGAGTAGCCGTACGGGGCCTGGTACTGGGTGTCGAAGACCGGGGCGGCGCCGGTCGCGACGGCCATGGCCGCCTGGCCGACGACCGCGTGCGAGACGCTGCCGCCACCGAACTGGTCGAGGTACCAGGTGACATCGCCGATGCCCAGCGCCGGCGCGACGACCAACGGTGGCGTGGAGTCGCCGACCCGGTGGGTGGCCGGCGCGTCGACGTCGTCGACGGTCAGACCGGCGTCGTCGAGGGCGGCGGTGATCGCGTCGATGGCGAGGGTCAGCGTCGAGACGCCCGAGTTCTTGCTGAACGGGGTGTAGCCGACGCCGGCGATCGCCGCCCGGTCGCGCAACTCCATGCGCCGCCCTCCGTATGCCCGCGGTATGCCCGCCCACGAATACCAAGCGCTCGCTCAAGGAGGAACCGATCGGCAGTCTAAGCCTTTTGACCGATCTTCTCCGGATCGGCGGAATGCAGGGCATGGTGGGCGTCTTTACTGGGGATTGTGGACACTGTGCGAAGCCGAGTCGGTTGACACCCGTCCGCGGCTCCGCCTGTTGTCCAAGCAAGCGCTTGGATAAGAGAAAGGGATCGGGGCATGGCCGATGGTGCGACCGCCGCCGCCAGGTCGACCGCCTATGGCTCGGCCGCGCGATCCTCCGCGCCGGGGGTGCCACGCCGGACGCCCGCCGCCAACGGAGCGACCGGCAAGGACAGATCGGACCAGGTCACCGACATCGACAGCATGCGGTTCCGCAACGTCCTCGGCCGCTTCGCGACGGGCGTGGTGGCGATCACCGCGATCGACCCGGAGACGGGCCGCCCCACCGGCCTGGCCGCCAACTCCTTCACCTCCGTGTCGCTGGACCCCGCGCTCGTCGCGTTCTGCGTGGCGCACACCAGCTCCACCTGGCCCAAGGTGCGCGGCGCCGAGCGCCACTGCGTCAACATCCTGTCCGAGCCGCAGCGCGAGGTATGCCTGCAGCTCGCCACCAAAGGCGGGGACAAGTTCGCCGGCCTCGAATGGACCGCCTCGCCGGGAGGCAGCCCCGTCATCGACGGCGCCCTGGCCTGGCTGGAGTGCTCGGTCGAGGCCGAGTACAGCGCCGGCGACCACATCATCGTCGTCGCCCGCGTGCACCAGCTCGACAAGCACCACGACGGCGAGCCCCTCGTCTTCTACCAGGGCTCCTACGGCCGCTTCGACGGCTGAACCGCGCCCCGATGGACGACGACTTCCGCGAGGTCCGCGCCTGGCTGGAGGCCGAGCTCACCGGGGAGTTCGCCCGGGCCCGCGGGCTGGGCGGGCGCTCACCGCAGACGTCACCGCCCGCGATCGGAGTTCGCCCGGGCCCGCGGGCTGGGCGGCCCCGGCCGCGAGCACGAGGGTTTCGAGCTGCGCCGCGCCTGGGAGCGCCGCCTCGGAGAGGCCGGCTGGACCTGCCTCGGCTGGCCCAGGGCGTACGGCGGGCGCGAGGCGTCCCTGGAGCAGCAGGTCATCTTCCACGAGGAGTACGCGCGGGCGGACGCGCCGCACCGCGTCGGCGAGATCGGCGAGGGCCTGATCGGGCCGACCATCATCGAGTTCGGCACCGAGGAGCAGCGCCGCCGCTTGCTGCCCCCGATACGGCGCGGCGAGGAGCTGTGGTGCCAGGGCTATTCCGAGCCCGACGCCGGCGCCGACCTGGCGAACATCCGGACCGTCGCCCGCCTGCGCGACGGCGAGTGGATCGTCACCGGCCAGAAGATCTGGACCTCCCTGGCGCACGTGGCCGACTGGTGCTTCGCGCTGTGCCGCACCGAGCCGGGCTCGCGGCGGCACCACGGCCTGTCCTACCTGCTGGTGCCGATGCGGCAGCCCGGCGTCGAGGTGCGGCCGATCACCAGATGACCGGCACCGGCGAGTTCAACGAGGTCTTCTTCGACGGCGCGCACCGCCGAGGCCAACATCCTCGGCCGACCCGGCGATGGCTGGCGGGTGGCCCTGGCCACCCTCCTCGGGTACGAGCGCGGCGCCGCCACGCTCGGCCGGCAGATCGGGTTCCGGCGCGAGTTCGACGCGGTGGTCGCGACGGCACGGCGCACCGGGGCGGCCGCGGACCCAGTGCTGCGCGACCGGCTCGTCCAGTCCTGGATCGAGCTGGAGATCATGCGGTTGAACGCGCTGCGCACGCTGTCGTCCCTGGCCGCGGGCGAACCCGGGCCGGAGGTCTCGATCACCAAGCCGTACTGGTCGGAGTGGCACCGGCGGCTCGGCGAGCTGGCCGTCGCGGCGATGGGCGACGAGGCCCTGGTCGGCGAGCCTCTGCTCGGCGAGGCCTTGCCCGGCGATCCCCCGGCCGGCGCGGTTCCCGACGGTGCGCGGGCCGCCGGCGCCAGACGCGCGGACGCACACGGCGCGGCAGCGGCTCCGGCGGGCGGTGCTCCGCAAGGCGCGCCGGGACGCCGCGCCGACCTTGCCCGGCGTCCCGGCCGGCGTGCCGGCCCCGGACGGTTCCGGCGCCGCGCCGGCCCCGGCCGATCCGGCGGAGTCGTGTCGGCTGAGCCGCCTGCAGCGGTTGTACCTGTTCAGCCGCGCCGACACGATCTACGCGGGCTCCAGCGAGATCCAGCGCAACATCATCGCCGAGCACACCCTCGGCCTGCCGCGTGCCTGAGCGGCGACCCGATCCGCGACCGGGGCTGGAGACGCCGTACCGTCTCCAGCGCCCGTCATGAACCGTGCTCTCCGGAGGCGGACAGCACCCGTACGACGCGCCGCACGACGTCGTCGAGGTCGTCGACGCGCCCGATGCGCTCCGCCCACGACCACCAGTACCACCAGCCGTCGTCGGAGTTCTCCGCGAGGATGCTCTCCGCGAGCGCCGACGCCCGTGGGTTGACCACATGCAGGCTCGGCGGTCCGACACGCGGAATCGTCAGGCGCACGGCGAAACCCCGGCTGCGAAGTTCGTCGCCGAGGCTTTCGAGATATGCGATGCGGGTCCGCGCTAACGCGGCCGTTTCGTTCGACATGATCTGATCACCTCTTTCGCGGCGGGCCGGCCCGGCGCAGGGTCAGGATTTCGCCGGCACCGGCGGGGTGCAACGCGCAGCACCGACGGTGTACCGAGTTCCTGCCCGGTTCAGGGAAACCGGATGAGGAAGCTGGCTTCAGGTACGACGATCCCCCACCTTCCTCTCCGGTTTCTCGCGCCGGCTCATCTCGTCCCACATACGTCATAGACGGGACGGGACGCCCGACGACTGCACGCCGGATCGAGGCATCCGATTTCCGCACGGGCGGTGACCGACGGCGGGACGTCCCGGCAAGGAGTGCTCATGCGGGCGCTCCTGACGGGGTGGTTCAGCTTCCCGCACGGCGAGGTGACGGCCGGGGACGCCCTGGCGCTCGACGCGGATGCCGCGGCCGCCGGGGCCACGGGAGCCCGGGCGGCCGGGCGGCCGGGTCAGCGGCGGCCGGTGAGCAGTTCGCGGAGGCGGCCCGGCGAGCGGGCCTGCAGCGGCGCGGTCGGCATCCCGGCTCCGGTGCTCAGTCCGGTGAAGAACTCCCGCAGCGCCTCCAGCCCGTCGTGGCGCGGGGACCAGCCGAGCTCGCGCCGCGCCCGGCCGGCGTCCATGATCGGGATGCGCAGCACGGCGTCGAACAGTCCCGGGGACGCGGGCACGAGGTTGAGGTGCCAGGCCGCCCACAGCCCGCCGCGGGCCAGCGCGGCCGGCACCTTCACGGTGCGCGCGCCGAGCAGCTCCCCCAGCTCGGCGGGGCCGATCACCGGGTCGGCGGCGAGGTTGAACGCGCCGCGCACGTCGCCGAGGGTGGCCAGCCGGTACGCCTCCGCGGCGTCGGCGGTGTGCAGCACCTGGAAGCGCAAGCCGGGGATATCCGGTACGACCGGCAGGAGTTCGGCCCGCACGTTGGGGACGAGCGGTCCACCGAAGATCCGGCGCTGCTCGTGCGCCGACTCGCGCTTGAAGATGAAGCCAGGCCGCATCCGCACGACACGGACGCCCGGGTGCCGGGCCTCGAAGGCGTCCAGGACGCGTTCGAGATAGGCCTTCTCGCGGGTGTAGGAGGCGCCGGGCCAGCCGTGAGTCGGCCAGCCCTCGTCGACCGCGCGGTCCTTCGGTCCGGGCGAGTAGGCACCGACCGAGGAGGCATAGACCAGCGCCGGCACGCCCGCCTCGGTGACCGCGTCGAAGACGCGGATGCTTCCGAGGACGTTCGTGCGCCAGGTCGCGGCCGGGTCGTGGGTGGGCTGGAACGCCCAGGCGAGATGGATGACGGCATCGGCGCCGCGCAGCAGCGGGACCAACTCGGCGGTGGCGACGTCGGCCGCCGCCCACTCGGTCTTCGGCGCTGTCCAGTCCGGCTCGCGCCTGGCCAGGCCGAGCACGGCGGTGACCTGCGGGTCGCGGCCCAGCGCCTCGACCACGCTGGTCCCGACGTTGCCGGTGGCTCCGGTCACGACGATTCGCATGCCGATCCGCCTACCCGGCCCGCCGATCGCTAACCGTCCGCGCTCGGCATGTCGCCGGCGACCCCGGCGTCGTTATGATCGGCTGATGCTGGCCGAGGGGCGGCGATACCAGGTCGAGATCGTGGTCACCTACATGGGCGGCTTTATCTCGCGCGACGCGCTGAGGGCATTGGCCTCCGCGCTGCGCGCCGCCCTGGGGCCTGCGGCCACCGCGCACGTGGGCGTGACCGTCTCCGCGGACCGGCGCAGCGCCCAGAACGTACGCGTCACCCTCCGCGAACCGACCCCCATCAAGGCCCTGGCATGGCTGGACACCGCGTTCGACCAGGCGCTGCTGACGGCCGGGCTCTTCGACGAGTTCGACGTGACGGGAAAGACGCTCTTCGCCACCCCTTACCAGGAGCGCTGGGAACCGTCCGGGCACGGGCTGACGGACGACCGGCGAGCCTGACCGGCACGCGTGCCGGCCGGTCACGCCATGGCGGTCACCGCCCGGCCAGGCGGGCGACGGCGGTCATCGTGCCGGGGGCGACCTCGGTGAACCCGCCGTCGCGGACGGCCACGTCCGCCTCCGCCACGGCGCGCCGCCAGTCGTCCGCCACCACGACGCGCACCCGCAGGCCGGGCCACCCGCCGCGGGCGCGCAGGAGGAGCTGGGCTGCGTGACCGCACTGCGCGGCGGCCTTGCCGGTCGTCATCGGCACGCCCGTGTTCAGCGTGACCAGAGCGTACGGCGGTTCGGGCGGCGGTCCGGCCTCCTCCTCGCGCGGCAGGTCCGTGCCGCCCACCTGGAGCCGGGCGATCTCCGGCGGCACGTCGGTGACCGGCCTGGGCACGAACGCCCGCGCCTGCGCGCCCTCGTGGTCGACGAGCACGCCCGGCAGCGCGGCGAGCGCGTCCCAGCGGGCGCCGCGGGCCCGCCGCACGACCTTGCGGATGCGCCGGCCCTCCCAGTTCGACACCGCCTCGTGCCACTCCCCGCCAAGCGCCGAGCGCGGGTCGGCGAGCAGGCCCAGGACGGCCGCCGCCACCGCCTCGCACGCCGCGAGATGGGTCGGCGGCGCGGCCTTCTCGACGCGCAGCGCGATCTGCATCGCCCACGGCGGCTCACCGTCTGGATCCTCGTACCCGCTCACTGACGTCCTCACGACCGTCATGTCTACAAGGCCGCCCACGTCCGCGCCCAGCCCCCGAAGATCGGGTGAACGCGGGGACGGGTCGCCGCGCGGGGTCGTACGTTGCCTGTGTGAAGACAGTGCGACAACGGATCGTCTACCGGAACCGCTGGATGACCGTGCGCGAGGACGAGATCCGCCATCCCGACGGCTCCCCCGGCATCTACGGGGTCGTCGACAAGCCGACGGCGGCGCTGATCATCCCGATGGAGAACGACGGTTTCCACCTCGTCGAGCAGTACCGCTACACCCTGTCCCGCCGGTCGTGGGAGTTCCCCCAGGGGACGTGGCCGGACGACCGGCGCACGAGCACCGAGGAGCTGGCCCGCGCGGAGCTGGCCCAGGAGACCGGACTGCGCGCGGCGACGCTGGAGCGCATCGGGACGTTCGCCATCGGGCCCGGCTTCAGCAGCCAGCGCTGCGACGTGTTCCTCGCCACGGACCTCACGCCCGGCGAGGTCGCCGAGCGGGATCCGGAGGAGCAGGAGATGGTGCACAAGTGGATCGCCCGCGCCGACCTGGAACGCATGATCCGCGTCGGCGACATCGTCGACGGCTGCACGATGGCGGCCTATGCCCTGCTCGGCCTGCACTTCGCGCGCTGACCGGCCCGCACGTCGCGCCGACCGCCTCCGGGCCGGTCAGATGTCGCGCAGCGTGGCGAGGAGAGCTGTTCGGCCGTAGACCTAGGCCCGTACGACACGGTCGTCGCGGTGGGCACGCGGGCGCTCGCCCAGGTGCTCCCCGAGCCCGGCCCGCCGCTGGGCGCACGCGAGGTGGTTCACGTCGGCATCGACGCTTGGGAGTCGGCCAAGAACCAGCCGGGCACCGTGGTCCTCGGTGACGAGCGCGAGTCGCTGCGTGAGATCACTGAGCGGATCGACGCCCTCGTCGACGACGAGCGCCGCGCGCAATGGGCGTCGCCGTACGAATGCGTCGTTGCCTCGAACGACCGGGCGCGTGCCGCGGCCCTGCGCGCCGACCGTGCGCAATGGCACCGCTCGCCGATGTCGCCGCATCGCGCGTTCGCCGAACTGGCCTCGGCCCTGCCGGGCGACTCGAAACCCGAACCCCCTGGCCGCCGAGGGACCGTCAGCTCCGGTCGGCGTGCGGCGGATCCACGCGAGCAGGCGCGGACGCGCCCGTCGTGTGCCGGTGCTGCAGGTCGAAGGCCGGGCGCGGCGACCGGATCCGGGGCAGCCACCGGAAGTTGTGCCGTGGCGGTGGACATGAGGTGGCCCACTCCAGCGAGCCGCCGAACCCCCACGGATCGTCGCAGGAAACCCGTTCGCCGTCCTTCGCCGTGCGCCAGACGTTCCACAGGAACGGCAGCGTCGACAGGCCGAGCAGGAGCGCACCCGCCGAGGAGACCACGTTGAGGGCCGTGAACCGCGCCGCGTAGTCGGCGTACCGGCGCGCCATGCCGTCGGTTCCGAGCCAGTGCTGCACCAGGAATGTGGTGTGGAAGCCGAGGAACAGCGTCCAAAAGTGCAGCTTCCCCCACCCCTCGTGCAGTTTCTTCCCGGTCATCTTCGGCCACCAGAAGTAGAAGCCGGCGAACATCGCGAATACCACGGTTCCGAACAGCGTGTAGTGGAAGTGCGCGACCACGAAGTAGGAGTCGTTGAGCTGGAAATCCAGCGGCGGTGAGGCCAGGAGCACGCCGGTGAGGCCGCCGAACAGGAAGGTCACCAGGAACCCGATCGAGAACAGCATCGGTGTCTCGAAGGTCAGCTGACCGCGCCACAGGGTACCGACCCAGTTGAAGAACTTGATCCCGGTCGGCACCGCGATGGTGAAGGTCATGAACGAGAAGAACGGCAGCAGCACCTGGCCGGTCGGGAACATGTGGTGCGCCCACACGGCCATCGACAGGCCGCCGATCGCGATCGTCGCCATCACCATCCCGAAGTAGCCGAAGATCGGCTTGCGGCTGAACACCGGGATGATCTCGGAGATGACGCCGAAGAACGGCAGCGCGAGGATGTAGACCTCTGGGTGGCCGAAGTACCAGAAAAGGTGCTGGAAGAGGATGGGCCCGCCGGTGGCGGCGTCGAAGATGTGCGCGCCGAGCTTCCGGTCGGCCTCGAGCGCGAGCAGCACCGCCGCGAGCACCGGGAACACCATGAGCACAAGGACGCTGGTCACCAGCACGTTCCAGGTGAAGATCGGCATCCGGAACAGCGTCATGCCGGGGGCGCGCATGCAGAAGATCGTGGTGATGAAGTTGACGGCGCCCAGGATCGTGCTGAAACCGCCCAGCGTCAGCCCGAGGATGCCCATGTCGGCGCCGATGCCCGGCGTGTGCGCGGCGTCCGACAGCGGCGGGTACAGGTACCAGCCGAAGCCCGGTGGTCCGTCGGGGGTGAGGAACGACGCCGCCGCGATCAGCCCCCCGAACAGGAACAGGTAGTAGCCCAGCAGGTTCAGGCGGGGGAACGCCACGTCGGGCGCCCCGATCTGCAGCGGCACCAGCACGTTGGCGAATCCGATGAACAGCGGGGTGGCGAACAGCAGCAGCATGATCAGGCCGTGCATGGTGAACAGCTCGTTGTACTGCTGATTCGACACGAACTGCAGGCCGGGGCGGGCCAGCTCCGCGCGCATGACGAGCGCGAGCAGCCCGCCGATGAGAAAGAAGGCGAACGAGGTGATCAGGTACAGGTATCCGATCACCTTGTGGTCGGTCGAGGTCAGCCAGGAGACGACCAGCGCTCCCTTGGGCCTCCGGCGGTCGGGCACGGCCGGCGACAGCACCGGGCTCGTCGTGGTCACCGGACGCTCCTCACGGCGAAGTGACGAGCGGAGCGGGAGATCTTCACACCGTCACGCTCCTGCGAGCGTCGGCCGGCGGCTGGGTACACGAGACCTTCCTTCCGTGGGGGATGAGACGAAAATGCGGGTCCAGGTCACCCGTTTGCCCCTGCGCACGGCAGGGGGGGTGGTCCGCCGGATGAGGGACCTTCGGCCCTGGCGTGCGGGCGCATCCGTCTCCGCCGCCCCGTGTCCTCCCTGGGGCACCGCGTCCGTGCGATATGCGCACCGGCCGCACCGGCGGTGCCGGCACCGCGCCGGCCGAGTCGGTGACCTTCGTCGGGCCGGTGCGGGACTTTCGGCCCTGTTCCCGGGACGGCCGGTCGGCGAGGCTGTCTCGTCGCACGACCGCGCTCGGAGACGGGAGACACACGGTGGCGCGTGATGAGGACCGCCGGCCGGGGGCGAGAACGCCCCGCCCGTACGACGTCGTCGAGGCGAACGCCGTCGCACCCGGCCAGGTGCGCCTGGTACTCGCCCCGCGGCCCGGCCCCCGACCTTCGGCGTCCCGGCCGCCGTGGCCGATGTCACCGGGCCGCTATTGCCTCATCCACACCGCCGAAGACGCCCAGATCCCGGCGGTGACCGGCGGCGCGTCCAGAGGCGTCAGCGGCCCGTTGATCGAGCTCACCACGCTATGGGTCCCATGCGGACGTCACCGGTACGGGCCTGGAGACGTCGTGGGGGTGACCGGCCCGTTCGGCACCGGATGGAGAACCGGGGCCACGACCGGCCGTCCCTGGCTGGTGATCGCGTGGGAGGCCGGGCTGTCGCTGGTGCGGCCGGTCATCGAGGAGGCCCTCGGCGACCCCGGCCCGCGTCCCCGGATCCGCGTCTGGGCCGGTGGCCGCACCCTGCGGGCGATACCGTTCCGCGACCGGTGGGACGAGTGGGCGGCACGCGGCGCGGAGGTGACGACCTCCGCGAGCTGGACCCTCACCATGGCCGCCGCGGCCGCCGAGGTCGGCTGCGGCCCCGGCACGGGCGCGGCGCTGCTGGCCGGCCCGCTGTCGATGCAACGGGCCACCGCCAAGGCGCTGGTGCGCCGGGGGGTGCCCGCCGAACGGATACAGCTTTCGGCGCACCCGCTCATCCGGTGCGGCACGGGACGCTGCGGGCGATGCCGCATCGTCACCGGAGACCGCGCGCTCTTCGCCTGCCGGAACGGGCCGATCCTGACGTTCGACCTGTTCAACGCCCGTGGTACGCCGGAGGCGGCGAAGGGGGGCCGGCTCGGCGCATCCCCTCTCGATGCCGGTGCCTCCCGGCCGTCGCATCCGCGCACCACGTGAGCGGTGGGCGCCCGTGCGCCGTCCGCGGCAGGGGCGGCGCCGTCCTTCCCGCCGCGCGCGTGACCGCGTTCCGGCCTTGCCCTGCCCCGGCCCGGCCACCTTCGTCCTTCCCGCGCGCGTGACGGCGCTCGGCACCGGGCGCCGGGCGGTCACCGGCCGAAGATCGCGATCGGTCTCACCGCGACCCGGCGGCCCAGAACCTCGTCACGGGCCGGCCGGACCGATCCCGTCCCGCCGCGAGCGATGCATCCGATCGAGCCGTCCGGGGGCGATGAGCGAGCCCCTCAGCGTCATCCAAGGGTCGATTTGCGCGGGACCAGATGCGTGTCGAGGATCACGATCGGCTCCTCGATCTCCTCCCCTCTGATCCTCGCGACGAGCAGGCGCGCCATCTCCCGGCCCATCTCCTCCAGCGGCTGGTGCACGGAGGTCAGCGGCGGATCGCAGTGCCGGGCCGTGGGCGAGTCGTCGAACCCGACGACGGCGACGTCCTCCGGGATGCGCAGTCCCCGCTCCTTCAGCACCCGCATCGCGCCCATCGCCATCGGGTCCGACGCGGTGAACACGGCGTCCAGCTCGGGCTCGCGCTCCAGCAGCTCGCGCATCCCTCGCGCACCGGACTCCTCGCTGAAGTCGCCGTAGGCGACCGGCCCGGTCAGGCCGGCCGCGGCGAGCGCGTCGCGGTACCCGTTCAGGCGGTCGACGCCCACCCCCATGTCCTGCGGGCCGGTGATGGTGCCGATGCGGCGGCGTCCCAGCTCGACCAGATGCTCGACCGCCAGCCGCGCCCCACCCCGGTTGTCCGCATCCACGCAGCTCACCGGGGTGGCGCCGACGGGCGCACCGCCGAGCACCGTCGGCACGCCGTTGTCTTCCAGGTGCCGCGGCAGCGGGTCGCCGCCGTGCAGGGAGATCAGCAGCACGCCGTCGACGTGCTGGCCGGTCAGGTACCGCTCGAACCGGGCGTGCTCGTCGGCCGACTGGGCGATCACCAGGAGGAGCTGCAGGCCGGTGTCGGCCAGCCCGGCGCTGATCCCCCTGATGATCCCGGCGAAGTACGGCTCGCCGAAGACCCGCTCCTCCGACTCCGACACGAACAGCGCCACCGTGTCGGTGCGGCGGGTGACCAGCGTGCGGGCCGCGCGGTTCGGCACGTAGCCGAGCTCGTCGATGGCCCGCAGGACCGCCTCGCGCGCCTCCGGGCTGACCTTCGGCGAGCCGTTGATGACCCGCGACACGGTGCCGCGCCCGACCCCGGCCCGCGCGGCCACGGCCTCCAGGGTCGGCCGGCGTCCGGCCATCACGTGCGCGTCCCGCTGCGCGGCCTGAACCGCCGTGGCGGCGCGGTGCGCCGCCCGGCGCGGTCGGTGGCGTCCCGTGCGTGCCCGCGGTCCGGTCGCCGGCCGGGCCGCCGGGTCGCTTCTTTCGCTACGTTCACGTGCTCATTCTGCCGAGGCCGCCGTTGGCGATGACCGAGGTGTACCAGCGCGCGCTCGTCTTGGGGATGCGCGCCTGGGTGACGAAGTCGACGTACACCAGCCCGAACCGCTTGGCGTACCCCCAGCCCCATTCGAAGTTGTCCATCAGCGACCAGGCGAAGTAGCCGCGCAGGGGCACGCCCGCGCTGATCGCCGCGTGGCAGGCGCGCAGGTGGGCGTCGATGTAGGCGACGCGGTCGGGGTCGTCGACGGTCGGCGGGCCGTCCCCGTCGGCGGTGACCACGTCGTCGAACGCGGCGCCGTTCTCAGTGACGTACAGCGGGACCGGCGGGTACTCCTCGGCGACGCGGGTGAGCACGTCCAGCAGCCCGGACTCGTCGATCTCCCAGCCCATGGCGGTGACCGGACGGCCGACCTGGGTGAACCCGACGTGCTCGCTGCCCGGCCACGGCGACGCCTGCGCGAACGGCGACGTGATCGCCGGCGCGGCGCCTTCCCGGCCGGTCACGAAGAACCGGTTGTAGTAGTTGATGCCGAGCTGGTCGATCGGCGTGCCGATGATGGCCAGATCGCCGTCCTGCACGCCGAGGTCGTAACGTTCCACGTCGGCGAGGACGTCCTCGGGGTATTGGGCGCGCAGGATGGCGTCGAGGAAGAACCGGTTCTGCAGGCCGTCGATGCGGCGGGCCGCGTCGGCGTCCTCCGGCGCCTCGGAGGCCGGCGAGACCGCGTAGAGGTTGACGGACACGCCGATCTGCGCGCCGTCACGGCGCAGTGCCTGGGTGGCCAGGCCGTGGCCGAGCAGCAGGTGGTGGGCGGCGCGCAGCGACGCCTCGGGGTCGCGGCGGCCCGGCGCGTGGTCGCCGGAGGCGTACCCGAGGAACGCCGCACACCACGGCTCGTTGATCGTCGTCCAGTGCGTGATCTGGTCGCCGAGGGCCTTCTGCACGATCGCTGCATAGTCGGCGAACCGGTACGCGGTGTCGCGGGCCGGCCAGCCGCCGGCGTCCTCCAGGGCCTGCGGCAGGTCCCAGTGGTACAGCGTCGGCCACGGCTCGATGCCCGCCTCGCGAAGCGCTTCGACGAGCCGCTTGTAGAAGTCCAGGCCCTTCTGGTTGACCTTGCCCGAGCCGTCCGGCTGCACCCGCGGCCAGGAGATCGAGAACCGGTACGCGGTCAGTCCGAGCGAGGACATCAGCGCGACGTCCTCGCGGAACCGGTGGTAGTGGTCGGTGGCCACGTCCCCGGTGTCACCGCCGAGCACCACACCGGGGGTGTGCGCGAAGGTGTCCCAGATGGACGGGCCGCGCCCGTCCTCGGACACGGCCCCCTCGACCTGGTACGCGGCCGTCGCCGCGCCCCAGACGAAGTCGGGGGGGAACCGCAGGAGCAGTTCCTCGCGGGATCGCTGGGTCGTCATGCCTTGAGTGCCCCTTCCATGATTCCGCCGATGATCTGGCGGCCGAATACGACGAAGACGATGAACAGCGGGACGGTCGCGACGAGGGTCCCGGCGAACATCAGCGTGTAGTCGTTGAAGTAGGCACTGTTCAGCAGCGCCAGCGAGTACTGCACCGTCGGGTTGTCCGGGTTCAGCACGGCCCTGGGCCAGATGAACTCGTTCCACGTCTGCATGAACTGGAATAGCGCCAGCACCGACGCGGCGGGGCGCAGCGCGGGCAGCACCACGCTCCAGAAGATGCGGAAGGTAGAGGCGCCGTCCACCCGCGCCGCCTCGATCAGCTCGTCGGGGATGGCCTGCGAGGCGTACTGGCGCATCATGAACACGCCGAAGCCGGTGACGAGGAACGGCACGATGACGGCCTGCAGCTTGCCGGTCCAGTGAATGTGGACCATCACCATGTACAGGGGGATGATGCCCATCTGCACCGGCACCATCATGGTGGCGACGATGACCAGCAGCAGCGCGTTGCGGCCGCGGAACCGCAGCTTGGCGAAGGCGAACCCGGCCAGCGACGAGAAGAACACCACCGACACCGCGACGACCGCGGAGGCGATCGCGGAGTTGACCAGCGCCTTGGCGAAGTGCGCCTGCTCGTTGTCGAACAGCCGCTTGAGGTTGTCGCCGAGGTGGTAGCCGGCGATGAACGGCGGCGGCACGGCGCCGACGACGTCGTTGGTGCGCGTCGCGACGACGAACATCCAGTACAGCGGGAAGGCCGACAGCACGATCCCGAAGATGAGCACCGTGTACGTGAGCGGGCTGGCCTCCCAGAGCCGCGCGGACCCGGCCATGGCGCGCCGTGACCGGCGGGCGATCGCCTGCCTCATTTCTCACCCCCGGCGAGACGTCGGATGATCAGGAAGTTGACGAGCGAGAAGATGAGGATCATCAGGAAGATCATCCAGGCGACCGCGGAGCCGTAGCCGTACTGGAAGCGCTCGAACGCGTTCTCGTACATGTACATCGTCACGGTCTGCGACTGCCGCAGCGAGCCGCCGTTCATGTACCCGAAGTTGAACAGCACCGGCTCGGTGAACAGTTGCAGGCCCCCGATGGTGGAGATGATCGTGACGAACACCATCGTCGGCCGCAGCAGTGGCACGGTGATGCGCCAGAACTGCTGGCGGCGGGTGGCACCGTCGATCGCCGCGGCCTCGTACAGGTCGCGCGGGATCGCCTGCATGCCGGCGAGGAAGATCAACGCGTTGTAGCCGGTCCACCGCCAGTCGACCATGGTCGAGATGGCGATCCACGCCGACCACTTATTGGCCTGCCACTCGATCTTGTGGACGCCGAAGAAGTGCAGGATCCAGTTGACCATGCCGTAGTCGCGGCCGTAGAGCTGGGTGAACACGATCGCGACGGCCGCCACCGAGGTGACCAGCGGCAGCAGCACGCCCATCCGGAAGAGCGTCGGCACCCGCAGCCTGCGGTTCAGCGCGTTGGCCAGCAGCAACGCGAGCAGCAGTTGCGGCACCGTGGCGATGACGAACATCGCCATCGTGTTGCCGACCGCGTTCCAGAACTGGTCGTCGGTCAGCAGGTTCTCGTAGTTCTTCAGGCCGATGTAGTTGTGGCTGCCGATGATCTCCCAGTGGTTCAGGGAGACCCAGAACGTGTAGACGAGCGGGAACAGCCCGAACAGCAGGAAGAGCAGGTAGAACGGCGAGATGTACAGATAGGGCGACACCTTGAGGTCGAGCCGGGCCAGCCAGGCCCGCCAGCGGCTCCGTTCCGGCGGTGCCGCCCGGGGCGTCGCCGGGGCCGGTCGTACGTCGACGGCCATCATGGGGTCCTTTCACGGAAGACGGCGGTGCGTGGTGACGGGCGGCGCCGGCCGGCGTGTCCTGGGGAGGACCGGCGCCGCCCGCCGGTCTCAGCCCGTGCCCGCCGCCTTCTTGGCGTCGGAGAGGGCCTTGCTCCAGCCGTTCGCCGCTGAGAGCTTGCCCTGGGCGATCGCGCGGAGATCGGACTCGACCGCCTGCCGGACCTCCTGGTTGTCGGCGCCGAGGTACACCGGCTTGAGGTTCATCGCCGCGGGCGCGTAGATCTGGCCGACCGGGGCGTTGTTGAAGTACGGGTTGGTGAAGGCCTTGACCTCCGGGCTGTTCAGCGCCTGCGGCGACGACGGCAGGTTGTTCACCGCCTTGAACGCGCCGATCTGGCCCTGCGGGCTGGTGAGGAACTTCACCAACTCGGCCGCCTCCTTCGGGTGCTTGCTCTGCGCCGGCACGGCGAGCCAGGAACCGCCCCAGCTACCGCCGCCGCCCGGCACCCCGGCCACGTCCCACTTGCCCTGCTGCTCGGGGCCGCCGAACGTCTTGATCAGGCCGAGCATCCAGGCCGGGCAGGGCGCGGTGGCGAAGGCGCCCTTCTTCAGCGCCTGGCTCCACGGGTCGGACAGGAACTGCGCGCCGTTGGACAGGCCGGCCTGCGCCATCTTCACGGTCTCGTCGAATGCGGCCTTCACGGCCGGGTTCGTGTCCATGATGAACGTGTTGGACTGGTCGAAGTAGGTCTGGTTCGACCCCTGACCGGCGTCCTGCATGAGGATCGTGTTGTAGTACGTCTCGGGGCTGTCGATGAACTTCACGCCCCCGCCGATCTTCTTCGTGAACTGCCGGCCGACCTTGATGAAGTCGTCCCAGGTCGGCCAGAGCTTGGTGACCGCGTCACGGTCGGTGGGCAGGCCCGCCTTCTTGAACAGGTCGCGGCGGTAGCACAGCGCCATGCTGCCGACGTCGGTGCCCAGGCCGATCAGCTTCGAACCGTCGGGGCTCATGCCGCCCTGCCACTTCCACGGCAGGAAGTTGTTCTGCAGCGAGGCGGCGCCGTACTGCTTGAGGTCGACGAACTTGTCGGGCTGGGCCTTGAACTTGACCATGATGCCCTCTTCGATCGCGACCACGTCGCCGGCACCGGCACCCGCCGCGATCCACTGCTGGAGCCGTGGCGTGTAGTCGTCGAGCTTCGGGACGTTCCGCTCGTTGATCTTGATGTTCGGGTGCTGGGCCTCGAACTGCTTGTACAGGTCCTGGTACCCGAACGTGCCGAAGTCGTCGACGGTGAGCGTGATCTTCTCGTTCGACCCCGAACCGCTCGGCTTGCCGTTGTCCCCGGAGCATGCGGACGCCGCCGCGAGCGCGGCGGCCAGCACCATCGCCAGGGCACCCGTGCGCCGGCGATGAATGGTGACCCTCATGACGGACCCCTCTCAGGTCGTCTCCATAGGCGGGGGTGGGACCGGGCCTCCCGGTTGGCCCGGCGGTGGCGTGTGGGAGCGCTCCCACGAAAAGAATCCGTACGGGGCATCGGGTGTCAAGAGAGCGCAACCCTTTCGTTACACGAACGCCACACCGCGCTGCCCCTCCGCACCGCGCCGCATGCGGAGCGTGAGTGAGGCGGCGCCCGCCGGACCACACGGCCCACCGCGTGGCGGCCCGTGTCCCCCTGAAACGCTCCGGAAACCGCTTGCCAAGGCACTGACGCGCACGCTGACGGGGGCGCCGCACCGATGTACGGAAAGCGATCGCCGAGGAACCCAGCGACCGCTCGCGGTCCGCTCCTCCGCCGTTACGACCCGCCCGTTGAATGCCCGTCCGAAGACGGTCCCGGCACACCCGCGGGCCGGTCGCGCGGACCGGCGCCGCCGTTCCGGCCGGCGGGGCACGCTGGGGGTATGAGACTGCCGGAGGACGCCGCCCGTGCCCGGTTCGCGTCCGTGCCCGTCGTACGGCTCGCCACCGTCGATGAGACGGGACGCCCGCACCTGGTCGCGATCACCTTCGCCGTCGACGGCGACCGGATCTACTCGGCGATCGACGCCAAGCCCAAGAGCACCCGCGACCTGAAACGGCTGCGCAACATCGCCCGCGAACCGCGCGTCGCCGTCCTCGCCGACCGCTACGACGACGACTGGTCGCGGCTGTGGTGGGTCCGCGCCGACGGCACCGCCGAGGTCCTCACCGACCGCGATGCCATGGCCGGCCCGGTCGCGCTGCTGCGCGAGCGGTACCGCCCCTATCGCGAGGCTCCACCCGAGGGCCCGGTGATCGCCGTCACCGTCCACCGATGGACCGGCTGGTCCGCTTCGTGATCGTCCGGAGCCGGCTCCCACGCTCACCGGCCCGGGCACCCACGTCATCACCCGTCATCACCGTCCGGCGGCGTGATCCGGCGGCCGTGCCGGACGCCGGTCACGCCGCCGCTGCCCGCCGGTCCGTCGACGGGGCGGGCTCGGCCGCCCGCCTTGCGCGGCCTCCGACGCCTCCCGCGTCCCCCCGACGGGACCCGCGGGCGCGGCTATGCGGCCAGGAGCGCGCGGACCTGGTCAGGGGAGCGGAAGACCTCGGCCCGCATGCCGACCTCGCGCGCGGCCAGGACGTTCACCTCGGCGTCGTCGAAGAACAGGCAGTCGGCCGGGTCCGCGCCGAGCCGCTCGGCGGCGATCCGGTACGCCTCGTGGTCGGGCTTGGCGACGCCGATCGCGCACGAGTAGGTGCGCGCGCGGAACCGCTCGAGCCAGGACTCGTGGCGCTGCTCGAACAGCGGCACCAGGTCGGCGATGATGTTGGACAGCAGGCCCAGCGGGTGCCCGGCGGCGGCCAGCTCGCCGACGAGCGACACCATGGCAGGGTCGACCCGGGTCCAGCTCTCCAGATCGGCGTCGATCAACGCACGGACGGTGCCGGCGGTGAAACGGACGCCGACCCGCTCGGCCACCGCCGCCCAGTACGCCGCACTGGGCTGGCCGGCGTCGTAGGGCTTGCGCAACGCCCAGTACGCGCCCCAGAACTCCGCCGGGTCGACCCCGGCGATCGTCTCGATCCGGTGCCGCGCCTCCGGGCTCTGGGGCAGCGCGATGACACCGAACAGGTCGAACACAATCGGACGTGGCACTGCGTCTCCTCCGTGCGGGGGTGGACCATGGTGCGGCTGTCCCTGCGTGAGCGCAGGGCGTTGGGTCTCCTCCGTGCGGGGGTGGACCATGGTCACGGGCATCCGCCCGAGCCTATGACGCCCGGCCGTGCCGGCCGTGCCGGACACCCGGGGATGTTCGCCCCGATTTCCGGCGGAACGTCGACCAATGGGTTGGCCGATGGCCGAACCGCGCCTGATTCGACGCTTGAACAAGCGGTTGGGCGGACAGGCCATAATGAGGGGGTGACGACCACCAGCAAGGACAACGGACGCCAGCGGGCCGGGGCCCGTTCCGGCACCGCGGGAGGCGCCCGCCGTCGGGGCAAGGGCTCGTCGACGCCGGCCTCGGAGCGGCGCGAGCACCTCGTGAAGCTCGCCGCCGAGCTCTTCGCCAAGAAGGGCTATCAGGCCACGACCGTGCGCAACATCGCCGACGAGGCGGGCATCCTCTCCGGGAGCCTTTACCACCACTTCGACTCCAAGGAGTCGATCGTCGACGAGATCCTCACGTCGTTCTTCGACGAGCTGACCGCGGCCAACCAGGCCGCGCTGGAGAAGGGCGGTGATCCGCGCGAGGTCATCTCCGAGCTCGTCCGCATCTGCTTCGCCACGCTGGAGCCGCACCGCGCCGCGATCATGGTGTTGCAGAACGACTGGAACTACCTCCGGCAGTTCGACCGGTTCGACTACCTCAACAAGGCGGAGGCCGACACCGAGCGGCTGTGGATCGACCAGATCAGGCGCGGCCAGGACGAGGGCCTGTTCCGGCCCGACATCGAGCCCAAGCTGACATACCGGGTGATCCGCGACACGATCTGGGTGACGGTGCGCTGGTTCCAGCCGGGCGGCAGGCTCAACGCCCAGGACCTCGCCGACCACTACATCAAGGTCCTCTTTGACGGCATCTCCCTGCACCACTGACGCGGGCGGTGTTCGCACACCACCGACGCCGCCGTTCCCCGTCCGGCCGCCCCGCCCGCGCGGCACCCGGACGCGACGTCGCCGCTGCGCGTGGGGAAATGCCGCTTGATCAGCTCCTGCGCCTGGGCGTCCGCCGGAGAAGTCATTGTCGGCGGGCGCGGCGAAGGAGGATCCCAGGGCGATGACGGCGACGGCACCGGCGAGCCAGGCGGCCAGCACCAGGCGCGGGCGGCGGTAACAGAACCGCGCCGGGCCGGGCGAGCGGTCCGTCTTCCATTAATGACATCTCGTGACGTGCGTTGTCGGCTGCGTCAAAGGGGCGCCTCCAGCGCCCGATCGGGCGTCATGCGCGATATGACACTTGCCGACTCCGGCTATTCCCACCGGAGTACGACCACGGGCGTAGCCGACCGGCCGCGAGCCGCACGCCGATCCGCCCCGGGGCGTGCCCGGTCAGGCCGAGATCGGCGAGGGGGCGACGTCACTGGACCGAAATCACGCGGTCAACCGCCGTCCTGGCGGCCCGGCGCCGCTCAGCCTTTCCCAAGGAGATCGTCCACGGCCGCGTTCAGCTCGCCGGGCGTCGTCACGCCGACCGCGCGCACGACGCCGTGCTCGTCGACGAGCACGTTCGTCGGCACGCCCTGGATGCCCAGCCGCGCGGCGTACTCGCCGGTCTCGTCCAGGAGCACCGTCCCGCCGATGCCCCAGATGTCGGCGAAGTTCCGCGCCTCCGTGCGCGCGTCCACGCTCTCCCAGACGTTGATACAGATGATCTCCAGCCCAGACCGGCTGGTACGGCGGCGCAGGTCCTCCAGGACCGGCGCCTCCGCGTTACAGGGGCCTCACCAGCTGGCGAAGAAGTTGATCACGTATTTCTTCTCCGCCCACTCGCGGGTGGTGCGCACCCGGCCGGTGGCCAGGTCGGGAAGCGCGAACTCGGGCAGCGGACGCCCGACCGCGGGATGCGCCGCGGGCGGTTCGGGTCCGGGCAGCCACGGCCGGTCCACGACGGTGAGCGTGCCGCTGCCGGCGTTGGACACCAGCAGCCGCCCCGTGGCGGTGTCGACGACACAGTCGCCGGGCCCGTTGCCGACCCGCACGCGGTGCGACTCGGCGCCGTCGCGGGCGTCGAGGACGCTGATCGTCCCGGCGCCCCGGTTGCACACGTAGACCCACCGGCCGTCCGGCGACACCCACAGGCCCACGGGTGCCCGCTCGACCGGGAACTCTCCGGTGACCCGCCCGTCGGCGAGCGACACCCGCATCACGGTGCTCTCCAGCGAGTTCGCCACGTACAGGTGGTCGGTCACCGGGTTCACTGCGACTTTGCAGGGCCCCTCTCCGACGGCGATGCGGTCCAGCGGTCGCAGCGTGGCCGGGTCGAAGACGGTGATCGAGGCCGCCATGAAGTTCGCGCAGTAGCCCCGGTCGCGGCGCGGGTCCATCGCCATGCTTCCGGCGCCCGGCTCGGCGGGCACGGTGCCGACCGGTTCGAGCCGGTCGACGTTGACGGCGGTGATGGTCGAGGCGGCGGTGTCACCGGAGTACACGCGGCGCAGGCGAGGATGGTAGCCCAGCCCCGCCGGGTATTCCCCCACGCCGACCTGGGCGATGCACGCGCCGTCGCGTGCGTCGAGCACGGTGACCGTGTCGGACCGGGCATCCGCGGTGAACAGCCGCCCGGTCGGCGGGTCGAAGATGAGCGGTATCGGCTCCCGGCCGACGCCCGCCTCCCATATCCGCTCGTTCCGCTCCAGATCGACCGCGGCGACGGCGTTGCTGCGCGAGCACGACACGTACGCCCGGCGGCGCTCCGGGTCGACGGCGATGCCCTCCGGCCCCATGCCCACCGGTACATGCGCCAGAACCCGATGCACCGCGTCCGACCTGCAGAAAGCCCCTTCGACGATCCTCTCCTCCGAGTCCATATCCTTGCGACTAACCGGAAGCGCCGTTTCGAAACCACCGTGACGCCGGGACGCCGGTGACCGGTGGGGCTGATGAGGGGAGATCAGCGGACGAGGATGGCGGCGCTGCCCTGGTCGCCGGCGAAGCCGGTGCACAGCGCGACCTGCGCGTCCGGCACCTGATTCACGCCGTCGCCGCGGAGCTGTCGTACCGCCTCGGCCACGTCGTTCAGCCCGTGGACGTAGCCCTCCGACAGCAGCCAGAGGCGATGAGTCCGCTCGGCTCGGGGGCGGCGACCGTCTCGGCGGGGGAAGGAGGCCGAAATGGGTGGCGTGTCCTTGGTCTGAGCCACTGAGCCACCCGAACTGCCAGGCGGGGTGGCCGCCGCGCCGGCGCCGCGGTCCGGGCCGGCCGCGCGAACACGGCGGCGAACGGGTCGTCTCCGTCCGCGGCGAGCGCCGCCGCCAGCTCCTCGTGGCGGCACAGCCCGAAGTCCTCCAGTTGGCGCGGCACCAGCCACGAGTACGCGTCGTACAGCAGCGGCACGTCGACATCGGCAGAGGCCATGCCGGCCACCGCCCACAGCGGGCCGGCCAATTACGAGGAGAAGATCCGGGTGACGTCGGCCGCCTTGTCCATGGTCCCGGCGCCCGGGCCGGCGCCGCGAACGACGGCGTGGATCCGCGGCGCGCCCGGCACCAGGTCGGCGCGCGTGACGACGAGCGCGCAGGCGCCGTCGCTTCGTGGGCAAGCGCTTGGTCAAGACGTCCCTGGAAGCGCTACAGCTCGTACTGGACGGCGGCGCGCTCGGCGAGGATCGGCTTGAGGCATTCGTCGATGACCGCGCGGTGCGCCGGGTGGTCCCGGTAGACGGCGTAGGCGTCGCGGTCGGCGAAGTCGGCGACGACCGCGAAGTCGAAGTTGCCGGGGTTGACGCCGGCGTCCTCGCCGACGGCGTACGCCGCGATCTCGGGGATCGCGGCCGGCAGCGCCCGCAGCCGCTCGACCAGCGTCCGCCTGCGTTCCTCGGTCACGTTCTCATTCCAGCGGAACACCACCACGTGCCGGAATCCGGCCATGCCGCCTCCCTCGCCGATGCCTTCCCGACTATGTCGAGACGACGATACGCGCGTGTCCCCGAAGGCCGGCAGGGCCTGCGGGCACGCGCCGGGCGCCGGCCGCGCGCCGGTCCCTCCCGGGCGCAGTGTGGCGGGCGCGTGCCCCGTCCCGCGGGTGGCGGCCGCCGCGCCGGCACCGCGGTCCGAGCCGACCGCGCGAACACGGCGGCGAACGCGAAACCCATGCGAGCACGACGGGCGCCGACGGGATGACGCGAACCACGTCGCCGGGGGCAAGGCATAGGCGGGGCAGGCGGCGGGGCAGGCGGCGGGGCAGGCGGCGGGGCAGGCGGCGCACCGGCCGCCCCGCCTGGCAGTTCGGGTAGCGCAGTGGCTCAGACCCAGGACACGCCACCCATTTCGGCCTCCTTCCCCCACCGAGACGGTCGCCGCCCCCGAGCCGAGCGAACTCATCGCCTCCCGAGGCTAGGAAATCCGCGGCCGTCGCGGAATAGGCAGAACGGCACACTTTTCGCTCCAACCCGGCTTGCGCCCGCCGCCGGACGCCGGGGCACGAATCCGGGCGACCTCGGACCAGGGACTGCATCGCGGGCGTTTCGCCTGCCAGCTACCATGCGAGCGCTTGGTGCGGCAGATGCCGGTCACCCGCGACGCCGACCCGACCGGCTGGCCAGGCCAATCGGTACGGGCGGCTGCGCCGCCATATGCGACTTCGGCAGCACCAGGCGTCGGTGCGGCCGGTGGCGGCCAGTTCCTCCAGCCACAGCGTCTCGGCCAGGCGGATGCCGTGCCGCCACAGGAGGATCAGGTGCAGGTCGTCGTCGAGCTCTCGTCGCCGAGGCCGCGCTCGTTCAGTCCGCCGATCGCCGCGTTGTCGCAGGCGACCATGGCGACGTCGCGCGCCGCCAGCCAGCCCGGCACCGGCGGACAGGCCCGGCTGCCCGGACCAGTAGGTCTCCGGCAACTCCCGCCAGGCCGGCGGCCAGCCGGTGCGGACCACCGCGACGTCACCGGCCCGCATCTGGACGCCGCACGCCTTCGGGTCCGCCTCGGTCACGCGGTCGCCGGCGGCGAGCCGGTCGGTGCCCCGCACCCGCGGCACGTCGAGCAGCACCCCGCGGGCCACCACGGGTCCGGCCCGGTCGATGCCGCAGCGTTCCGCCCCGTACGAGCGGACCCGGCGGATGCCCGTTGTAGAGTTGATCGCCCGTCCACATGTGGCACAGCGCGTCCATGTGCGTCGAAGTGCCCTGCGGGCTCACCACGATCACGTCGTCGGCGGCCTTCAGTTCGGGGCCGATCTGCCGGGCGCCGGCGGCGTAGTCGCCGCCGTCAACCGACATGAAGTGCTGCGGCAGCGGCCGGCCTCGCAGGTGCGGCACTGTGGCAGGCGCGGACGACGACGTCGCGCCACGGATCGGCAGGGACAGACTCAGCGTCCGCCCGTCGTGCACGCACGACACGGCGGCGCGTACCACCTCGGGGGTGAGCAGGTTGAGCGTGCCGCGCTCGTCGGTGTCCCCCCAGCGACCCCAGTTACCGCACTCGCCCACGCTCGTCACCCTTCAGGAGTAGGAAGCACATGATCGAAGGTCACTGCGATCCGGCGTTCGAAGCGGTCCGCGCGGCGTTCAACGCCGGCTTCGAGCGCGGCGAGGAGTTCGGCGCCGCCGTCGCGGTGTACGCCGGCGACCGGCTCGTGGTCGACCTGTGGGGCGGCGTCGCGGACCGCAGGACCGGCCGCCCGTGGCTGCGCGACACCCCCTGTCTGGCGTTCTCCTGCACCAAGGCGGTGACCGGCACGGCCGCGCTGATGCTGGCCGAACGGGGCGCGTACCGCCTGGAGGCGCCGGTCACCTCCTGGTGGCCGGAGTTCGGCGCGGCCGGCAAGGAGTCGGCGACCGCCGAGCATCTGCTCGCCCACCAGGTCGGCCTGCCCGCCTTCGACCGGCCCGTGGCCGTCCGGGAGGCGCACGACCCGGCCGTGCCGGCGGCGCTGCTGGCCGCGCAGGAGCCCGAATGGAAGCCCGGCACCGCGCACGGGTACCACGCGCTGACGTACGGCTGGCTGGCCGGCGAGATCGTGCGGCGGCACGCGGGACGGCCGGTCGGCGCGTTCGTCCGCGACGAGATCGCCGGTCCGCGCGGCCTCGACCTGCACGTCGGCGCGCCCGACGACGTCATCACGCGGGCCGCGCGGCTCAGCGCGGGCCGCCGGAAGGGCGGGGACGGCGCGAGCCGGCACGGCGGCCCGAGCGGCACGGGCGAGGTGCCCAGGCCGATGAGCCCCGACGACCCGCTGGCGAAGATGATGGCCGGGTTCCGCGACCCGGACAGCCTGATCAACCGCAGCTTCGGCAACCCCGACATCGCGGGCCTGCCGGGCGGCAACAACACCCCGGAGATGCTGCGGGCGGGCTGGCCGGCGCTGGGCATGGTGACGACCGCGCGGGCGCTCGCCGGGTTCTACCGCGACCTGCTGGCCGGCCGCATCATCGGCCGTACGACGCTGCGCGACGCGGTCGTGCGCCGGGTGGCCGGGCCCGACCGCGTCATGTTCATCGACAGCTCGTTCGGGCTCGGCTTCATGCGGCCGTCGCTGGCCTTCCTCACGCCGCGGGCCGGCTGGGACTCCGCGTTCGGGCACACCGGGCTGGGCGGCTCGATCAGCCTGGGCGACATCGAGAGCGGCCTGGCCATCGCCTACATACCGAACCGCATGGGCGATGAGATCTCCGGCGGCGTGCGGGCCTACCGCCTGCTGGAGGCCGCGTACGGCGCGCTGTGACCGGGTCGCCGGTTGTGCGGTCATCGCGTGCGCCCGGTCGGTGCATCGTGATGCCGCCGCTGACCGACAGCGCCTGACCGGTGATGTAGCCGGCGCGGTCCGTGCGGAGGAAGGCGACCAGGCCGGCCAGGTCCGCCAGGTCGATCGGCATGCGGACAGCGATAAGTGAGCGAGCACTTGCTTGGGTTGTCACCTCGTGATCACACGTGCCGCGCCGGGCCGGTAGCGTGGCCGCCATGGACGTGGCCGACCTGCACCCGTGGCCGGCGACGGCGGCCGAGGCCCGGGCCGTCCAGGACCGCCTCCGGCCGCTGGCCGACCTGGCCTCCTCCGGTCCGGCCGACGTGCGCACTGTGGCCGGCCTCGACGTCGCCTACGCCGCCGACCGGCTGGCCGCGGCCGTGGTCGTGCTCGACGTCGCGACGCTGGAGACCGTCGAGGAGGTCGCCGTGCTCGACCGGCCGGCGTTCCCGTACGTGCCGGGGCTGTTCGCGTTCCGCGAGCTGCCGGCGCTGGTCGCCTGCCTGCGCGCGCTCACTCGCGTGCCCGACCTGCTGGTCTGCGACGGGCACGGCCTGGCCCACCCACGGCGGTTCGGGCTGGCCTGCCACGTGGGCGTGCTCACCGGGCTGCCGTCGATCGGCGTCGGCAAGACGCCGCTGGTCGGTTCCTGGGACGAGCCCGGCCCCCGCCGTGGCGACCGGAGCGACGTCACGGACGCGTGTTATCCCCCGCCAACCCACCCCGGCCGGCCTCCCGGTCATCCCCTGCCGGCCGACCCCGGCCCACCTGCCGGCGAAGTGGTCGGCCGGGTGCTGCGCACGCAGACGGGCGTGCGGCCGGTGTTCATCTCCGTGGGGCACCGCGCCGACCTGGACACGGCGTGCGAACTGACGCTCCGCCTGGCGCCGCGCCACCGGCTGCCGGAGACCACGCGCCGCGCCGACCGGCTGTCGCGCGAGCGGCTGCGCGGCAGCCTGGCCGCCGGGCTCGACGGCCCCTGAGCCGGGGCCGTGTCCGCGCCCGCGCCATCGGTGACGGCTGGCCGCCCGCCGCGCACGGGCGGGATCACATCCGCGGGGCCGGCCCCACGGGGGAATGCCCTGGGCCGCGCGCGGAGGCCGGGTGTCACAGTCCCCGCAGGAAGCGGGCGGCGATCGGCGCGGCGGCCTTCGCGCCGAACCCGCCGTCCTCGACGATGACGGCGAACGCGACGTCGTTCCGGAAGCCCATGAACAGCGCGTGCGTGCGCGGCTTCTTGCCGGGCGCCGCCGAGCCGTACTCGGCCGTGCCGGTCTTGCCCGCCGTCCCGGCAGGCAGCCCCGCGGGCTTGGCGGTGCCGGACGTCACGACCGCGCGCATCATGTCGGCCAGCTTCCCGCGTGCCACCGAGTCGAGCCGGCCGGGCTTGGCCTTCTGCCGCACCTGCGGCTCGGTGACCAGCACGGGCGGTCGCCAGGTGCCCGAGGCCACGCCGGCCGACACGGCGGCCATGTCGAGGGCGTTGGCCAGGTCGCGCCCCTGACCGAACGACGCGACGGCCATCTCGGCGTCGCTCGTCGGCGTGGGGAAGCTGCCCGCCGTGGCGGTCACGCCCGGGTCGATCTTCTGGTCGAAGCCGAACAGGCTCGCCGCGGCGTTCAGCTTCGCGGGGCTGAGCAGCTTGTGGGTCTGCTCGGCGAAAGCGGTGTTGCACGACTGCGCGAGCGCGTCCTTGAACGTCATCGCGTGGCCGCCCTCGCCCTCGGAGTTGTGGATCACCTGGCCGCCGACGTTCGCCACCTTGGGGCAGCCGACCACCGTCGACGGCTCCAGCCCCGCCTCCAGCAGCGCGTACGCGGTGACCACCTTGAACGTCGACCCGGGCGGGTAGGTGCCCTGCAGCGCCCGGTCGAACCCGCCCGGCACGTTCGCCACGGCGAGGATGTCCCCGGTCTCGGGCCGGATCGCCACGAGCGAGGTGGGCTTCGTCTGGCCCTGCACCGCGGCTGCCGCCGCCTGCTCGACGTGCCGGTCGAGGCTCGTCTTCACGTCCTTGCCGGGTTTGGCCGGGAAGCCGCCGACGGTCTTGACCACATGCCCGGACGCGTCGGCGATCGAGATGGTCGTGGCCGGCGAGCCGGCCAGCCGCTTGTCGAACCGCTGCTGGATGCCGGACCGCCCGACGACGTCGCCCTTCCGGTAGGGCGTGCCGAGGTGCTTGGCCTCCTTCGCCGTGAGCGTGCCGGTCGAGCCGACGAGCATCTGCACGGAGCCGCCCGCCGTCGGGCCGTCGATGGCGGTGCCGTCGGCGGCCAGGACGTGCGCGCGGGGCGGCCACGTGAACGACGTGGTCAGATGCTGCCCGGCGTGCAGGTCGGGGTGGATCGCCTCGGGCGACCAGTCGACCTTCCACAGGCGGTGGGCGACGACCAAGTGCAGCCGCCCGGCGTAGCGCCACGTGCCGGTCGGCAGGGTGAGCGCGGCCGTGAACTGCGCGGTCGCCTCGTGCCCGTGGTGGGCGACCCGCCCGAGCGTGGCCGCGACCTTCGTCACGTCCAGGTTGCCCTTCACCGCCGCGTAGTCGCGGCCGAAGTCGGCGGGCGGCGCGAGCACCTGCGCGCGCATCGCCGCCGGGTCACCGCGCTGCCAGGCGTCGAGGAACGCCCGCGCCGTGGTCGCCGGGTCGCCCTTCGTGCGGAGCAGGTGGTACGCTCCTCCGCCCGCCGCCAGGACCACGACCGTCACGGCGGCGACGATCACCCACAGCCTCTTGCCTCGCATCGCCCCGTACTTCCCGCTCGAAGATCCCCGGCGGTCAATCGTAGTGGCCGCTCCGGTGGGCCCGGCCTCCGGTGGTCGTGGCCTCCTCCGAGGCCATCGCGGTGGCGACGTCGCCGGGGTAGGTGCGGCGAGCCCGGTCGCGCCGGCGGGCCGCCGGCCGAACGCCTCCAGCCGGCGGCGTCCGTGCCCGTGGCCGCGCTGGTCGGACCCGGCGGCGGCGGGCGGACCTGCATCGGGCACCAGGACGACGGCAGCCAGGACATCTCTTCGGTGGGCCGGGCGCGCACGTCCACGGCGGTGCGGATCACCGCGCCGGACGGCACGCGCCTCGTGAACCACGTGGGCGAGATCAACCTCCCTGCCGCGTCCGGCGGCGGATCATGCTCATTCCGGCGCGGGGTCCGTCGCGCCGTACAGCAGCACGCGCAGCGCGTCGGCGACGCCGGACGGCTCGCCGGTGGCCAGGCGGCGCACGGCGAGGCCGTGCAGGAGCGCGATGACGGCCGGCGCCTTCTCCCGCGCGCCGGGGATGCCCAGCGCGGTGAGGACGGCGGTGGCGAGCCGGTCGTACGCCTCGACCGAACGCACGGCGGCCTCCCGCACCACCGGGTCGCGCGAGGCATGCAGATGCAGCTCGAGCGTCGCGACCTCTTCCGGCCCGTGCGGAAGGGCGGCGATCACGCGGTCGACCTCAACGACGGCCTGCTCGGGCGTGATGCCGGCGAGGCCACTGGCGATCTCGGCGATCTGGCTGATCTCGCGGTCGACGTATCGGCTGAGCGTCTCGCGTAGGAGTTCGGCCTGATTGGGGAAATGATAGGTGAGGGAGCCGAGCGACACTCTGGCGGCGGCGGCCACGCGCCGGTTGGTGACGCCGCCGATGCCGCCCTTGCCGATGAGCCGCAAGGTGGCGCGGAGGATGCGTTCGCGTGCGTCGTCCATCAGAGGGCAAGTGCGACGTATTCCCGCTCAGTCGCCGCCACGGCCTCGTTATCGTTCGTTCGAACGAGCGGGAGGTGCGGTGATCGAAGGACTCGCCGCGGACGCGAGGCGGCTGGCCGCCGGAAAGGTGTCGGCGCGTGAGCTGGTCGAGCACGCACTCGACCGCATCCACAGCGACACGCTCGGCGCCTTCCGTGTGGTGTGCGCCGACCGCGCCCGCGAGGAGGCGGCCGCGGCCGACGCGTGGCGCGGCGAGCGACGCCCGCCCCTGCTCGGCGTGCCCGTGGCCATCAAGGACGACACCGACCTGGCCGGGTACACCACGGCGTTCGGCTGCCAGGGCGACCACCGGCCCAAGACCCGCGACGCCGAGATCGTCACGCGGCTGCGCGCGGCGGGCGCGATCATCGTCGGTAAGACGCACACCAGCGAGTTCGGGCAGTGGCCGACCGGGGAGACCTGCCTGGGCACGGTCCGCAACCCGTGGAACCGCGACCACACGCCCGGCGGGTCGAGCGCCGGATCGGCGGCCGCGGTCGCGGCCGGCATGGTCTCCGGCGCGGTCGGCTCCGACGGCGCCGGGTCGGTGCGCATCCCGGCCGCCTGGACCGGCCTGGTCGGCGTGAAGCCGCAGCGCGGCCGGGTGTCGCTGTGGCCGCAGAGCGACGCGTTCTACGGCATCACCGTCGCCGGCCCGCTCGCCCGCACGGTCGAGGACGCCGCGCTGCTGCTCGACGTGCTGACCGGCAGCCATCCCGGCGACCGGTATCGACTGCCGCCGCCGGCCGAACCGTTCCGCGCGGCGGTCGGCCGTGCCCCGGGACGGCTGCGGATCGCGCTGTCATTTCGCACGCCGTTCGGGGTGCCGTCGAAGGTCGACCCGGAGATCAAGGCGGCGGTGCTGCGCATGGCCGGGGTGCTCGCCGAGCTCGGCCACGAGGTGTTCCCCGCCGACCCGGACTACGGCCTGATCGGCCTCAGCTTCCTGCCGCGCGGCACGGCGGGGGTCGCCGACTGGGTCGAGGCCACCCCGGGTGCGGTGCCCGAGCCCGCCACCCGTACCGAGGCGTTCCTGGGCCGGCACCTCGGGCGCAGGCTCGTGCCGGCCGCTCGGCGCGCCGAGCCGCGCCTGTACCGCCGCGTCGGGAAGATCTTCGAACGCGCCGACGTCGTGCTCACCCCGGCGACCGCCAAGCTCCCCCTGAAGATCGGTGCGCTTGCGGGCCGCGGCTGGCTGGAGACCGGGCACCTCGCGGCCGCGGCGTGCCCGTTCTGCTGGGCGTGGAACGTTCTCGGCTGGCCCGCGATCAGCGTGCCGGCCGGGCTGAGCGGGAGCGGCCTGCCGATCGGGGCGCAGTTCCTGGGCCGCGAGAATGACGAGGCGACGCTCCTCACGCTCGCGGCCCAACTGGAGAAGATTGAGGGCTGGCCCGCCCGGCGCCCCCTCACCGCCGCTGCGGCCTGAGCACCGTCACCGCCCGGGCGCCCGCGTACGCGGCCGGGCACGGCGACGACCACCGGGTGCCTGTGGGTTACCCACCGGGCCTACGTGCGACCACCACGCCCGCATAACGACCAGCGCAGCCGGGGCGCTCCGGGGTGTCGCGGCGCACGCGCTCGTCCGATGCGGGGAACCGGCGAGAGCGAGCGCGATCTCCCGGCGCCGCGCCGGCGGGCTCGTTCTCCCTGCCCGAACGGGCTCCCCGACGGCGGCGTGCGGCCCTGCGCGGCTTCATGGGCGGCTCCGTGTGCGGTGTGGCCGCCCGCCGCCGACGCCCCTCTCCCGACGGGCCTGCGACGGCGGGCGCGGGGGGGGGTGGTGATGCTATTCTTCCCCTCCTATTCGCCCGT
>JBEHYF010000038.1:0-38733 GCA_048498315.1 Actinomycetota bacterium | reverse complement strand
ATCGTCATCGGGAACTCCTCGACGAACCGCACGTATCGCGGGATCTTGAAGTGCGCGAGGCGGCCCCGGCAGTACTCCCGCACGTCCTCCTCAGTCAGCCCCGCACCCTCCCGCAGCTTCACCCAGGCGCACAGCTCCTCGCCGTAGCGGACGTCGGGGACCCCGATGACCTGGACGTCCGCGATCGCCGGGTGCCCGTACAGGAACTCCTCGATCTCCCGCGGGTAGATGTTCTCACCGCCCCATCACCATGTCCTTGGTCCGTGCGAGGAAGTCCACATAGCCTGCGTCGTCCATCGTGGCCAGGTCGCCGGTGTGCATCCAGCGGGCGGCGTCGATCATCTCCGCAGTGCGCTCGGGGTCCTCCCAGTAGCCGAGCATGACCGAGTAGCCACGGGTACACAGCTCGCCCGGGGTGCCGCGCGGTACGGTCAGCCCGGTGGCCGGATCGATGATCTTGATCTCCACATGCGGGTGCGCCCGCCCGACCGTGGAGACCCGGCGCTCCAGCTCGTCATCGACGCACGTCTGTGTCGACACTGTCGGCGCCTCGGTCATGCCGTAGCAGATGGTGAGCTCGGGCATGTGCATCTGCGCGATGACCTGTTTCACCACCTCCGCCTGCCAGTGCGAGCCGGCCATGATCCCGGTGCGCAGGGACGTCAGGTCATATGCGGAGAAGTCCGGCAGCTCCAGCTCGGCGATGAACATGGTCGGCACGCCGTACAGCGAGGTGCACCGCTCGGCCTGCACGGCCTTCAGCGTGGCCGCCGGGTCGAAGGTCGGCGCCGGGATCACGATGCACGCGCCGTGCGTGGTGATCGCCAGGTTGCCCAGCACCATGCCGAAGCAGTGGTAGAACGGCACCGGGACGCACACCCGGTCGATCTCGGTGTACCAGCACAGCTCCCCGATGAAGAACCCATTGTTCAGGATGTTGTGGTGCGACAGCGTCGCGCCCTTCGGGTAGACGATCGAGCCGGAGGTGTACTGGATGTTGATCGGGTCGTCGGGCGAGAGGGAGGCCATCCGCTCCTCCAGCCGGCCCGTATCCAGTGCCGCGCCCGCGGCGAACAGCGCCCTCCACTCCTCGGAGCCCAGGAAGATCACGCGCCCGAGGTCCGGCAGATCCGGGCGCATCTTCTCGATCATGGCCCGGTAGTCGCTGGTCTTGTGGTCGATGGCGCTGACGAGCAGCTTCACGCCCGACTGGCGCAGCACGTAGGACGCCTCGTGGGTGCGGTAGTCCGGGTTGACGGTGACCAGGATCGCGCCGATCTTGGCGGTGGCGTACTGGAGGAGCACCCACTCGGGGTTGTTCGGCGACCAGATCCCCACCCGGTCGCCCTTCTCGATCCCGGCCGCGATCAGGCCACGGGCCAGCAGCCCGACCTCGTCGTCGAACCGCCGGTACGTCCACCTCCGCCCGCTCGGGGCATCGACGAGCGCCTCCCGGTCCGGGTACGCCGAGGCGATGCGTTCGAGGTTCTGGCCGATCGTCTCGCCGAGCAGCGGAAGATCGGAGGTGCCGTGGCTGTAGGACGGACGCTTCATGGCAGCCTCCTTCGCCGTGTTAACCGGCATCCTGCACCCGCACCGGTACGCCGCATAAGGGGCTGATTTTCGGGTGAACATCGGACCGATGCCGTCGAGTCGCCCCGCCACCGTCCCTGCGGGTGCCGGTGGCCGGCGGGCTCAGGCGTACAGCGTGCCGTCGATGACGGTGACGGCGCGTCCGCTGAGCGTGACGCGGTCGCCGTGCACGCCGATCTCGACCTGCCCGCCGCGCGGCGAGGCCTGATAGGCGACCAGGTCGGTACGGGCGAGCCGCTCCGCCCAGAACGGCCCGAGCATGCAGTGCGCCGACCCCGTCACCGGGTCCTCGGGGACGCCGACGTTCGGGGCGAAGAAGCGGGAGATGAAGTCGAAGGTGGAGTCGGCCGCGGTCACGCACACGCCGCGTGCGTCGACGCCGCGCAGGGCCTGGAGGTCGGGGGCGAGCGCGCGGACGGTCGCGGCGTCGTCGACGAGCACCAGCACGTCGTTCTGGGCGTTGCGGCCGATCCAGGACGGCGTGACGCCGAGCGCGCCGGCCAGGTCGCGCGGCGGGTCGATCTTCTCCGGCGGGCAGGCCGGGAAGTCCATGGCGAGCAGGCCGTCGTCACCGCGGCGGACGGTCAGCACGCCGCTGCGCAGGGTCTGGAAACGAATGGGGCGGTCGGCGGGCACCGCGCCGGTGGCGTAGAGGACGTGCGCGGAGGCGAGGGTGGCGTGGCCGCACAGGGCGACCTCGGTCGCGGGTGTGAACCAGCGCAGCTCGAAGTCGGCGCCGGGTGTGTCGACCGAACGCGGGAACGCCGTCTCGGACAGGTTGAGCTCGGCCGCCACGGCCTGCATCCAGCCCGCGCCGGCCGGCTCGGACAGCACGCAGACCCCCGCGGGGTTCCCCGCGAAGGACCGGTCGGTGAAGGCGTCCACGATGTGCACCCGCATGGCGACAGGATAGATCGGTGGATCGTACGCCCCCGGTCCGCAGACCGTGGCCGGCGCCGCCTGCCGGTGTTCCCAAACTGTGACCACAGACAGTGATCACCAGGCGGTGACCACGGACGGCGATCAAGGGCCGCGGTCAGGCGCTCGGCTGGGTTCCTCCGGTGAACTGCTCCTCGTGCCGCGGCTCGCCGTCTCCGACCGGTCCGCCGGCGGCGAAGACCCCCCAGCGCCGGGGACGCCCGACCAGCCACCCCAGGACGAATCCAACGAACAGGCTGGCGAGACTCAAGAAGATCATGTTGAGCCACATGACGGGCCTCCGATGGACAGAGCCGGCGGGATGTACCGCCGGGCCGCGCGTCGCCTGGCGCGCGGCCCGAACGTAACCCCGCGGGCGGCTTCGGTGTGTGCCGGTTGACGCGAGGTGGTCCAAGGTGACTACGGTCACACCGCCCGAAAAGGCCGCTGCGCCGCGGATGACCCGACCGGCGGCTCAACGCCGTGGATCGTTGCGTCATCTGAAATTCCCGCCGAGCACCGCCGCCACCGGACGCCGTACGCTGGCGGCGTGACCGAACGGCTGCCGATCTTCCCATTGGGCGCCGTGCTGTTCCCGGGGCTGGTCATGCCCTTGCACATCTTCGAGGAGCGGTACCGCGTGCTCGTCCGGGATCTGCTGGAGGGCGACGGGCCGCACCGGTTCGGCGTCGTGTCGATCGAGCTCGGCCACGAGGTGGGGCCGGGCGCCGCGCGCCGGCTGGCCGCCGTCGGCTGCACGGCGGAGCTGCGCGGGGTCCAGCGGCACGACGACGGGCGTTATGACCTGGTGACGACCGGCGGCGCGCGGTTCCGCATCGAGGACGTCGACGACTCCCTGCCCTACCTGCGGGCCCGGGTGACGTTCCTGCCCGAGGAGGAGGGCCCGGCCGCCGGGGCGGCCACCGGCCCGGTGACCCGGCTGTTCCGCCGCTACTGTGAGCGGCTGACCGGGCACGGCGCGAAGATCGGCGACCTGGCCGACCTGCCCGGCGATCCGGTCCAGCTATCCTATGTCGTCGCGGCCTCGCTCGTCCTCGACCGGCCCGACAAGCAGCGGCTGCTGCAGGCCGAGCACGCCGCGGCCCGGCTCCGCCTGGAGTACGACCTGCTGCGGCGGGAGAACATCCTGCTGGAGACGTTCCCGACCGTGCCCGCCGCGGACTTCCTCGGCAAGGGCGTCAGCCCGAACTGACCGCGGCTCTCGAAGGAAGGACGCGTCCTGTGGCATCGAACCGGCGATCGGGCGGCAAGGGGACGCCCGCGACCGTGGCGGCGACCCGCGCCGGGGTCGGGTTCACGCTGCATCCGTACGAGGCCGACCCCGCCGCCGGGTCCTACGGCGAGGCCGCGGCCGATGCGCTCGGCGTGCCGCGGGACCGGATCTTCAAGACGCTCATCGCCGAGGTGGACGGCGACCTGACCGTCGCGGTGGTACCGGTCGCGGCCTCCCTCGACCTGAAGGCGCTCGCCGCGGCGGCCGGCGGCAAGCGCGCCGCCATGGCCGACCCCGCGCAGGCCGAACGCACCACCGGGTACGTGCGCGGCGGGATCAGCCCGCTGGGGCAGCGCAGGCGGCTGCCGACGGTCGTCGACGCGTCGGCCTCACGGTTCCCGACCATCTACGTCTCGGCCGGTCGGCGCGGCCTGCAGATCGAACTGGCCCCCGCCGACCTGATCCGCCTCACCGGCGCGGCGACGGCGGGCATCGCCCGCGGCCCGGCCGCGTGACTCGCGGCCCGTCGGATCCAGCGCCTCCAGCAGGCCGAACACCACGACCGCGATCAGCGGCCAGGCGACGATCACCCCGGTCGCGTGCAGGGCCGGCGGGGCGTGGACGGCGGTGCCGTCGCGGGCGGTCGACAGCAGGTGCCGGTAGTGGGCGAGACCGATCCGATGCCCCACCTGCCACGCCACGAGCGCCCCCGCGACGGCGCCGGCGGTGAGGCCTCCGAGCATTCCCGGCTCGCCGAATCGCCCCGCGAGCACGTACGCGGCGGCACCGCACAGCAGGCCGGCGGCGGCGGTCACGGCGGCGAACCAGCCGTCCGCGGCGATCAGCGTCTGGGTCTCCGGATCGGCGAGCAGCGCGGCGCCCTTCGCCACCAGGTACGTGGTCCGCGGCGCCACCGCCGTCCACAGCAGCCCGGCGGGCACGCCGAGCACCGCGATCACGAGGGTCGTCAGCACACCGATCCGAATGTGGCCCGCCATCCGAGACCTCCCCCGCACGTCGACGACCGCAGCGTAGCGACTCGCCCAGGGGCTTCGGCCGCTCCGCTACCTGGATCTTCTGAGATAGTGTGCCCGCCATGTCTGGATTCAGCCCGGCGTTCGAGCGGCTCGGCGCCGCCTGTGCGGCGATCACCGCGCAGCAGCAGGAGGCCCTGGCGGATTTCCTGCCCGACGCAGGCTGGAACGCCGACCTGACGACCGGAACCTTCACCCAGGGCGAAGTGACCCTCCGGATCGCGCTCCTGGGCAGCTACGCCGAGGAACAGCGGAGCTGGCTGTGGGGCTGGGCGAACCCGCAGTTCGGCGACGGCAACCCCGCCGTCGCCGACGCCCGCGCCATCGGCGCGCGCCTCGGCGCACCCGAGCTGACCACGCCCGAGCTCGACCTGTCCTGGTACGACGGGCCGGCCCGCAACGGCGGCGACCTGCTGGCCATGGCCACTACCGGCCTGCTCGGCCTGCCCGCCGTCATCCCCGGCCGCTACGACGGCGGCGTCGCGTACTTCGCCGTGGACGACCCGGCGCTGCCGCACCCGCCGTGGAGCTCGTTCGCCGCGCCCCGCATGGTCACCAGCGGGATCACCCTGTTCCCCGCCGATCACCGCCTGACGGTGATGCGCTTCTTCAGCCACCACCGCCTTCCCTACGCCGAGGCGGAACGGTCCGTCACCGCGCGGCTGCCGGAGGGCGGCACCTGCACCGCCGAGTTCGACGAGGCGGGCCGCCTGGCCGGCATGAGAATGGAACTCGCCGCCGCCGGCTGACCTGGCGGGCCGCGGCGGCCCGGCCACGGGCGCGGCGGAGGCCCGCCTCCGCCGCGCCGGCCCGGCCGCCGGAGGCCGGCGCGCCAGGCGTACTCGGCCGGGCGCCGGCACGAAGCTGCGGACCCGCCGACCGCCCGGCACGAAGCTGCGGACCGGCCGGGCGCCGGCACGGAGCGGCGGGCCGGAAAACCGGTCGACACGCCCGCCCCCGGGTCCGTACCGTTCACGGCATGTTCCGCACGGCCGTTCTCCCGTCGCCCGCGTGCATCGACGCGCCGGGCGCCGCGGCCGTGCCCGCAGGCGGCCTGCGACGCTGACCCTCCTCCGCCCCGTCCTTCGAGAACCCGCGGAGGAGGGTGGCACGGCGGGGACGCATGCGCCCCGCCCGGGTTCTCCGTTCCCAGCGAACCCGAGGACGCAATCATGGCCAAGCAGCAGTACGCCCGCGGCAAGCCGCATCTCAACATCGGCACCATGGGCCACGTCGACCACGGCAAGACCACCCTCACCGCGGCGATCACGCAGGTGCTCAGCCGCAAGGGGCTGGCCCGCGGCGTGCCGTTCGAGGGCATCGACCGTGCCCCCGAGGAGCGCGACCGCGGCATCACGATCAACATCGCGCACGTCGAGTACGAGACGCCGACCCGGCACTACGCCCACGTGGACATGCCGGGCCATGCCGACTACGTCAAGAACATGGTGACCGGCGCGGCTCAGATCGACGGGGCGATCCTGGTCGTGTCCGCCCAGGACGGGGCGATGCCGCAGACCCGGGAGCACGTCGTGCTCGCCCGGCAGGTCGGTGTCCGCCACGTCGTCGTCGCGCTGAACAAGGCCGACGCGGTGGAGGACGCCGAACTGCTGGACCTGGTCGAGCTGGAGGTCCGCGACCTGCTGTCGCGGTACGGCTTCCCCGGCGACGAGGTCCCGGTGGTCCGCGTGTCCGGGCTGCGGGCGCTGGAGGGCGACCCGTACTGGATGGAACGGATCGAGGACCTGCTCGCGGCGGTCGACGCGTACGTGCCGGTGCCGCCCCGGATCCTCGACCGGCCGTTCCTCCTGCCGATCGAGAACGTGCTCACGATCACCGGGCGCGGCACGGTCGTGACCGGGGTGGCCGAGCAGGGCACGATCCGGCTCGGGGACCGCGTGGAGGTCGTCGGGCTCGGCGACACGCTGAGCACCGTCGCCACCGGGCTGGAGACGTTCGGGCGGACGATGGACCACGCGGAGGCGGGCGACAACACGGCCGTGCTCCTGCGCGGGGTGCGGCGGGACCAGGTCCGCCGCGGCCAGGTCGTCGCCGCGCCCGGCGCGATCCGCCCATACGCGCGGTTCAGCGCCGAGGTGTACGTGCTGGGGGCGGAGGAGGGCGGCCGCAGCCGCCCGTTCTTCACCGGGTACCGGCCGCAGTTCCACATCCGCACGACGGACGTGGTCGGCGACATCGACCTGGGCGACGGCGGCATGGCGCTGCCCGGCGACACGGTCGAGATGACGGTGACGCTGGGCCGGGCCGTGGCCCTCGGCGAGGGCCTCGGCTTCGCGATCCGCGAGGGCGGTCGCACCGTCGGCGCCGGCACCGTCACCGCCCTGCTCGGCTGAGCGCCGGCCGGTGACGCGAACGGCCGGGTGCCGCGGAGGTCTCCGCGGCACCCGGCGATCGGTACGGCGGGCGCGCCTCGTCACGGCCGTCTCCGGTGCCCTCGGCCCGGCCGGGGACCGGGCGGTCAGACGGTGGCGCCGCGGAGTTCGACGGCGAGGGCGCGGCGCACCGCGCCGGCGACCCAGTCGCCCTCCGTCATGTCGCGCGCGCGGGCGCGCAGGGCGCGCCAGTTCCCCGACGCGGCGAACACCGCCTTGCCCATGCCGCACGCGGCGATCAGCGCGGTCAGCGCGAGCGTGCGCGGATCGGCGGGCGCGCCGGCCGTCACGGCGGCCACCACCCGCTGCTGCGCCTCCCACAGCCCCACGATGTCCCGGACCGGGTAGCGGGTGTCCGGGAAGACGCCGAGGGTGCGCTGCCGGTCGACCGACACCTGCCCGCGCTCGGCCATGCGCCGCATCAGCCGCTCCTGATGGCCGGTGGCGCGCAGCCGGGTCACCCACGCCTCGGGCGTGCGCCGGCGCGGCGACGCGGCGATACCCGCGAGCAGGTCGTCGAGGACGGGGTCGCCGTGGACGCCCGTCCCGGCCGCGACGACCGCATCGCCGTCGAGGCGGATCAACCCGGCCAGGCGCAGCTCGGACAGCAACGCGCCGCCGACCCCGCAGTCGAGCTCGACGGGTTCGATGCGGCGCTTTCCGCGCAGGTCGTGGGCGAGGAGCAACAGCTCCTCCGCCAGAGTGCGGGTCACGGTCCGCACTGTAAGGGCCGTGAGCGAAGTCTCGGTTAACGTATGGCAAAACACTGCACACGGTCCCCGGACACCGTGGCGCGTCGACGCCGCCGACGAGGCGGCGGCCGCGCGGCTGCGCCCATACGCCACCGGCGGCTCGTTCCTGAACCTCCCTCGCCGACCCGACGCGGACCGCCACGGCCGGCACGGGCGCGATGCCCGACCGTCGCCCGGAATGGCGGTGTGGCCGGCGTGGCCAGCGCCGGCCTGCACGCCGCGGTCGAGGACGGGGCGGGACGGCGCGCATCCGCCGCTCGCGTGGCCGCCGGACGTGCCGGGCGGACCACCGGACGACGACCGGGCCGGGGCACGGCCGGCCCCGCTCGCCGCGCTCACGCCCCACCGCGCTCACGCCCCACCGCGCTGACGGACGCCGGCGTGGCCGCCCGGCGGGCGGCGCGGAGCCGGGCCGGCGGTCCGCCCGTCCCGCCGCGGGCGTCTGATCGCGTTCGGCGCGATGACGGCCCTGCCCGGCGTCGATAAGCCGATCGGGGGAACACCTGTGGGTGGTGGGATGACCACCCTCTGGCACCTTGTATGGTCATGGCCGGTATTTGGCGTCTCAGGGGGAGCGAATCCGGCAAGGGGGGCTGGCTGCGTGTCGGCGGCGGTGGATTCCGAGGGGCGGGCGACCGGTGGCGAAGGCGAGGACGAGGGATACGTCCAGTCGCTGAGCAACCGCCAGGTCCAGATGATCGCGATCGGCGGCGCGATCGGGGTCGGGCTGTTCCTCGGCTCCGGCGGCCGCCTCGCCGCGGCGGGACCGAGCCTCGTCCTGTCGTACGCGCTCTGCGGCGTCGCGGCGTTCTTCGTCATGCGGGCCCTCGGCGAGCTGGTGCTGCATCGGCCCACGGCCGGCAGCTTCGTGTCGTACGCGCGCGAGTTCATCGGCCCGTGGGCCGGGTTCGCCAGCGGCTGGCTGTACTGGCTGAACTGGGCGATGACCGGCGTCGCCGAGACCACCGCGGCAGGCATCTACGTGCACAAGTGGCTGCCCGGCGTCCCGCAGTGGGTCACCGCCCTGGTCGCGCTGGTCGTGCTGCTCGTCGTCAACCTGATGTCGGTCCGGCTCTTCGGCGAGCTGGAGTTCTGGTTCTCGGTGATCAAGGTGCTGGCGATCGTGGTCTTCCTCTTCGTCGCCGTGACCCTGGTGGTCGCCCACACCGGCCTCGGGCACGCCCACGCGGGGGTGGCCAACCTCACTGCGCACGGCGGGTTCTTCCCGCACGGAGTGCCGGTGGTGCTGATGAGCCTGCAGTCCGTCGTGTTCGCCTACGCGGCCATCGAGCTGGTCGGCATCGCGGCGGGCGAGACGGAGAACCCCCGCAGGGTGCTGCCCCGGGCGGTCAACAGCGTCATCTGGCGGATCGGCGTCTTCTACGTCGGCTCGGTGCTGCTGCTGGCCATGGTGCTGCCGTGGACCGCCTACAGCGGCGGGGAGAGCCCGTTCGTCACCGTCTTCTCCCGGCTCGGCGTGCCGGGTGCCGGCGACATCATGAACGCCGTCGTGCTCACCGCCGCGCTGTCGTCATGCAACTCGGGGCTGTACTCCACCGGCCGGGTCATGCGGGCCCTGGCGCTGCGGCGCGAGGCGCCGGAGTTCGTCGGCCGGATGAACGCCCGGCACGTGCCGTACGGGGGGATCCTGTTCACCTCGATCGTTCTGGTCTTCGGCGTGGTGCTGAACTACGTCGTGCCGAAGATGGCGTTCGAGATCGCCACATCGATCGCCTCGCTCGGAGTCGTGGCGGTCTGGGCGACGCTGGTGTACTGCCAGCTCCGGCTGCGCGCCGCCGCGCGCCGGGGCGAGGTCGACCGGCCGCCGTTCCGGATGCCGGGTGCGCCGGTCACCAACTGGCTCACGCTGGGCTTCCTCGCCGTCGTTGTGGTGCTGATGGCGTTCGCCGACGTGGCCACCGAGGTCGCGTTCTGGTGCCTGCCCGCCGTCGTCGCGGTCCTGTTCGCCGGCTGGCGGATCGTCCGCTCCCGAGCCCGTGCCTGAGCACACCCGTACCCGGCCGGGCCCGTCGGCGGGGCGGGGGCGGCCGGCCGGGCGGGCGGTGACGGCCTCGGCGTCCCGCATCTTCGCCCGGTAGGGGCGGCAGGTCGGGTCACTGGGGCGGCGGATCAGGCCGGGGACAGGTCGCGCTCCTCCGACAGCTCCAGACCGGCCTCGATGACCGCCGACATGATCCGGCCGAGCCGGGCCGCCCCGAGGCGGGGTGCGCGGCGCGCCATGCCCTCCACGATCCGGCGCTCGCGTTCGAGGTCGCGGCCGGCGAACCCGCCGACCGGCTTGAGCCGCTGCACGGTGCCGGCCAGCTCGGCGCGGCGTTCGAGCAGGGTGGCCAGGGCCGCGTCGATCCGGTCGATGGCCGCCCGCGCGTCCGCGATCGTCTCCGCGCGCTCCTCGCGGATCAGCGGCGCCAGCAGGGTCGCCTTCGCCCGTACCCGCGCGACCAGCCCGGCGTCGGCGTCCTCGCCGAGGAACAGCCCGTCGGCGCCCGCCGCCAGCGCCGCCACCGCCAGGTCGGGAGCCGCGGAGACGTCCACGAGAATCGGCCAGCGCCGGCCGGCCTCCCGGACGAGAGCCAGGTCGATCGTCGCATGCGGCAGGTGGGTGCGGGTCCCGGTCTCGCACAGGTGAATGTCGCGGTTGCCCTCCGCCACGCAGTACTCGGCCGCCGACAGCCACTCCTCCAGCGTCGCGGCCGGGCCGCGCTGCACGACCACGGGCAGCCCGGTGCGGGCCACGGCGCGCAGCAGCCGGAAGTCCTGCATCCACGCGCCGCCGACCACGACGCCCTGGGCGTGCGCGACGATGGCGGGCAGGTCGCCGGCCGAGAACGGCTCGACCAGCAACGGGCCGGCGTACGCCGAGCGCAGCCGCGCCAGTTCCTCGGCGGCCTCCACGCGCCCGTGCCGGCGCCGCAGGCTGATCACCGCCACGTCCGGCCCGGCCGCCGGTCCTGCGATCATGACAGCCGCGCCCTCGTCGTACAGGTGCATCGGGTCCTCCCCCTTCCCGGGGCGGACTCGCTGCCGAGCCGCCCGCACGCGGTGAGAATGCGAAAAGGCAGAGCCCATGGGCTCTGCCTCTGGCCGGCTCGGGATCGTCGCTCAGGTCACGCCGACCGGCTCACCCGGAGCCGGCGGCATAAACGCGAAATAGCGACGATCCACGTGCTCAGATTACCCGGCGGTCGACCTGATGCGGGAGATCGCCGCCGAGGTCGGCGGGCCGCGCGGCACACCTCACTTCCCCGCCGCCGTCGTGGACGACCCGGCCGCCGCCCGGCTGCTGCGCGCCGCCAACCGCAGCACCGAACGGGCCGACGCGCTCGCCTCGTCGTCGCTGCTGCGCCTCGCCCTGGCGGGCCTGCTGCGCCGCCACGCCGCCCGCGGGCCGGCCGCCGGGCCCGGCACGCCCGGCCGTGCGGCGGCGTCCCGCGCGGTCCGCGCCGCCGCGACATGCTGCACGCCGACCTCGCCGCGCCGCCGTCCCTGCCGGGCCTGGCCGCGGCCGTCGGCATGGGGCCGCACGCCCTGCTGCGCGCCTTCCGCGCCGCCTACGGGCTGCCGCCGCACGCCTACCTGATCGACGTGCGGGTCCGGCGGGCACGCGCGCTGCTGGACCACGGCATGCGACCGGCCGCGGTCGCGGCCGAGGTCGGCTTCACCGACCAGGCGCACCTGACCCGGCACTTCAAGCGCGCGATCGGCGTGCCACCCGGCGCCTACCTGCTCGGCCGCACCGCCTGACCGCCGCCCCTGGCCGCGGCGTGCAATTTCGTGCAAGACCGCTCGCCTCGCCGCCGCCTAGCGTTCCGCTCACCATGGATTCGACGGGGACGCGTTCGGCGGTCCGGGACGGACTCGGCGTCGGCATCGCGGTCGGCCTGTCCGGGGTCGCCTTCGGTGCCGCGGCCGTCGCCGCCGGACTGGGCGTGGCGCGGGCCTGCTCGCTGAGCCTGCTCGCCTTCACGGGGACGTCGCAGTTCGCGCTGGTCGGGGTGGTGGCGGGCGGCGGCAACCTGGTCGCGGGCGTGCTGGGCGCCGTGCTGCTCGGCGGGCGCAACGCGCTGTACGGCATGCGGCTGGCGGACACGCTGCGGGTGCGCGGCGGGCGGCGGCTGGCCGCGGCGCACGTGGTCATCGACGAGACGACGGCGGTGGCGACGGCGCAAGCGGATCCCGCGGCGGCCCGCGCCGGTTTCCGGGCCACCGGGATCAGCCTGTTCGCCATGTGGAACCTCAGCACGCTGCTCGGCGCCGCCGGGGCGTCCGGCCTCGGGGACCCACGGACGTACGGCCTCGACGCGGTCGGGCCTGCGGCGTTCCTGGCGCTGTTGTGGCCCAGGCTGGCCGCCGGCCGCCTGGAGCGGCTGGTGGCGCTCCTCGCGGCGGCGCTGGCGCTGGCCACGACACCGCTGCTGCCGCCCGGCGTGCCCGTCATGCTGGCCGCGGTGGCCGCGCTTGCCGGTACGCCGCGTGCCGGGAGGCGCCCGCGGGCCGGCGGTGGCCCGCCGGATGGGCGGGCCACTCCGCCTCCCACGCAGGCGGGACGCCGGGCCGCCTCGCCGTCGCCGGACGGCGGCCTGCGCCTGCGCCGCGGGTGGCGACCCGGCGGCCGGCCCCGGGCGGTGGAGCGATGACGCTGTGGATCGCCATCGCCGCGACCGCCGCCGGTTGCTACGCGCTCAAGCTGGCCGGGCTGGTCGCGCCGCGGCGCATGCTCGCCGACCCGCGGGTGCGGCGGTTCAGCGAGCTGGTGCCGGTGGCGCTGCTGACCGCGCTGGTCGCGGTCCAGGCACTCGCGCACGGGCGCGCCCTGGCGCTGGACGGCCCGCGGCTGGCGGGCCTGGGAGCCGCGGTGGTGGCCCTCCTCCTGCGCGCGCCCTTCCTCGTCGTTCTCGTCGTCGCCGCGGTCGTCACCGCCGGGCTGCGCGCGTGCGGCCTGTGACCCGGCCCGCACCGGCCTCACCCGTGGGCGTGGACCGCGCCGTGCGAGCCTGCCGCCGGCGGCACAGACCGCCGCGGGGGCGCATCCCCGGCGAGGCCGCGCCACCTCGTTCTCCGTGCACGGTACTCCATGCGCGGGCGGCACCGCCGGTCGGCGGCGGTCAGGACTCGTCCGCGAGGACGTCGAGGGCATGGGCGAGGTCGGCCGGGTACGGGCTTGCGAACTCGACCCAGCCGCCGTGCGCGGGGTGCTCGAAGCCGAGGCGTACGGCGTGCAGCCACTGCCGCTTCAGCCCCAGCCGTGCCGCCAGCGTCGGGTCGGCGCCGTACAGCAGGTCGCCGACGCACGGGTGCCGCACCGCGGCCATGTGCACGCGGATCTGGTGGGTGCGCCCGGTCTCCAGCTTGATGTCGAGCAGGCTCGCCGCCCGGAACGCCTCGATGGTGTCGTAGTGGGTGACCGAGGACCGGCCGCCCGCCACCACCGCGAACCGGCCGTCGCCGGACGGGTGCCGGTCGATGGGGGCGTCGATCGTGCCGCGCAGCGGATCCGGATGACCTTGCACCAGGGCGTGGTAGCGCTTGTCGACGGCGCGTTCCTTGAACGCGCGCTTCAGCCGCGAGTAGGCCACCTCGCTCTTGGCGACCACCATGGCGCCGGTGGTGTTGGCGTCGAGACGGTGCACGATGCCCTGGCGCTCGGCGGCGCCGCTGGTGGCGATCGTGTGCCCGGCACCGAGCAGGCCTTCCAGGACGGTCGGGCCGGTCCAGCCCGTGGTGGGGTGGGCGGCGACGCCGATCGGCTTGTCGACGACGACGATGTCGGCATCTTCGTACAGGATCGACATGCCCGGCACAGGTTGCGGCCGGGGCACCGGCGCGGACGGCGGCGCGGGGAGCGTCACCTCCAGCCAGGAACCCGCCTGCATGCGGTCGGACTTGGCCGCGGTGCGGCCGTCGACCAGGACGTCACCGGCGGCGATCACCTCGGCGGCGCGGGTGCGCGAGAGCCCGAACAGGCGGGCCAGGGCCGCGTCAAGGCGTTCGCCCTCCAGGCCGTCGGGGACCGGAAGGCTGCGCTGCTCGCCCATCAGCGACCGGTGTCCCGTACCGGGCCGGCCTGGGGGACCTCGTCCTCCTGTGGAGGCGCGCCGGTCGTGCCGCCCGCTCGCCCGGCCGTCAGGCCGTCGCCGGCCGGGGCGGTTCCGGCCGGGGCGGCACCCTTGCCATCGGGACCTTCGGCGGCGCCGGCACGCTCCGCGCCGGCAGTCCCGGCGGCGCCCTCGGCGTCCTCAGCATCGCCGGCATCGCCGGCATCGCCGGCATCGCCGGCACCGTCGGCACGCCGGACGTCGTCGGCACGCTGCGCGCCGTCGGCGCTCTCGGCACGCCGGGCGTGCCCGGCGCCCTTGGTGGCGTCCGACGACGCATCGGCGCCGTCGCGGTAGACGGTGCCGTCGACCTGCAGGCCGCGGGAGGCCAGGAGCACGGCGAGCGCGCCGCCGCACACGATCGCCGAGTCGGCGATGTTGAAGACGGGCCAGTGCGGCAGCTCGATCCAGTCGACGACGTTGCCCTGGAGCGGGGCGGGAGCGCGCAGCACGCGGTCGGCCAGGTTGCCGAGGGCGCCGCCGAGCAGGAGCCCGAGCGCGATCGCCCAGGGAAGACTGCGCAGCCGACGGGCGTACCGCAGGATCGCCACCACCACGCCGGCCGCGATCGCCGTGAACACGATGGTCATGCCGGTGCCCGTGCCGATGTTGAAGGCGGCGCCGCTGTTGCGCAGCACGCGGAGCTTCAGCAGCCCCCCGAGCAGCACCACGGGTGCTCTGTCCTGCAGGAACGCCACGATGACGACCTTGGTGATCGCGTCGAGGGCCAGGGCGGCCGCCGCGACCGCGACGAGCACCCCGATGCGCCGTGGCCGCGCCGCGGCCTCTTCCGTTGTGTTCATGGCGTCGCTCAGCGACGCTCCTCGCGCTGTTTGCATCTCACACATAGGGTCGCACGCGGAAAGGCCTGCAGGCGCGCCTTGCCGATCGCCTGGCCGCACGACTCACACACCCCGTAAGTGCCCTGGTCGATCCGGATGATCGCGCGCTCGTTCTGGGCGAGCAGGTCACGGGCGTTGTAGGTGAGCGCGAGCTCCTGCTCCCGCTCGAACGTCTTCGCCCCCGCGTCGGCCTGGTCATCGCCCGCGCCCTCGGCGGCGTCGCCGATGCGCTCGGCGATCCGCGACTCGGCCGTGGCGATCTCGGCGGTCAGGTCGGCCATCTCGGCCTGCAGCCGGTCGCGTACCTCGGACAGCTCGCTGCCGGTCCAGCACTCCTCGCCCTCGCGGACCGGCAGCCGCTGCGCCGTGGCGGTGGACACCGGCTGGGCCTTGGCCGGCCGCCTGCGTGCGCCCGTTCGTGTTGTGCGGGGCGCCGCGGCTGTGCGATTCTTGTCCCCCGCACCAGTGGTACCGTCCATCTGGCCCCCCTCGCGCCGATCTTGTTCCACACGCAGTGCGGGCAGCATAGGTCGTGGTTCGCCGCACGGCAAATGACCAGGAGTTGTCACACTCCGCATATGGGTCGATACGACATAGTGACGGCGTTCTTCCTGGCGTGTCCTGGCCGTTTCTTGACCCTTGCCGTCCGGTCGGGACCCCTACCGCCGTCCGGTCGGGACCCCTACCGTGCCTGGCCCGTCCCCGGCAACGGGAAGAACTCACCCGCCCCGGTGCGTTATCGTCGCTATCGGCAGGGCGTTGATGGGGACACCTGCCGCCGAACGCAGTCTTGAGCGACCCGGAGACGGTGCGAGTCCGGGGGCGTGCCCGGCGGTCTGATCACCCCGGAGCCGCCGGCAGAACGGCCGTCGAGGCCTAGTAGATCCGGCAGCCGAACACAATGAGCGGGCCGCCCCGTTTCCAGGCGGCCAAGGAGGGTGGTACCGCGGGGCCCACGGCCTCGTCCCTCCGGTCCACATGCCGTTTTCCGTGATGCCGGAGGTGCACCCGAGATGCCCGACGAGCCGCAGGCCACGCCCGGCCGGGCGAAGCTGCGCAGCCTGCCCGCCCAGGTAGACCTGCCCGCGCTGGAGCGCGAAGTGCTCGCCCGATGGCGGCAGGGCAAGGTGTTCCAGCGGTCGCTGGAGCAGACCGAGGCCGGGCCGTCCTGGGTCTTCTACGAAGGACCGCCCACCGCCAACGGCATGCCCGGCGTGCACCACGTCGAGGCCCGCGTGTTCAAGGACCTGTTCCCGCGCTTCAAGACCATGAAGGGCTACAGTGTCCGCCGCAAGGCCGGCTGGGACTGCCACGGCCTGCCGGTCGAGGTCGCCGTCGAGAAGGAGCTCGGCCTGTCCGGCAAGCGCGACATCGAGGCCTACGGCGTGGCCAAGTTCAACGCCCGCTGCCGCGAGTCGGTGCTCCGGCACGTCGACGCGTTCGAGGCGATGACCGAGCGCATGGGCTACTGGGTCGACCTCGCCCAGGCCTACCGCACGATGGACCCCGAGTACGTCGAGTCGGTGTGGTGGTCGCTCAAGGTCGTCTTCGACAAGGGTCTGCTCGTCCGCGACCACCGCATCAGCCCGTACTGCCCGCGCTGCGGCACGCCGCTGTCCGACCACGAGCTCGGCCAGCCCGGCGGGTACGAGACCGTCACGGACCCCTCCGTGACGGTCCGCTTCCCCATCGCCGGAGGACCGCTGGAGGGCGCCGACCTGCTCGTGTGGACGACGACCCCGTGGACGCTGGTCTCCAACACCGCCGTGGCGGTGCACCCCGACGTCACCTACGTCGTCGCCGCCCGCACCGGCGAGCACGAGCGTGTCGTCGTGGCCGAGCCGCTGTTCGCGAGCGTGCTCGGCGAGGGCTGGGAGATCCGGTCCCGCGTCCAGGGCGCCGACCTGGCCGGCACCGCGTACCGCCGCCCGTTCGAGCTTGTCGAGATCCCCGACGCGCACCGGGTGCTGGCCGCCGAGTTCGTCACCACCGAAGACGGCACCGGTCTCGTGCACCTCGCGCCCGCCTTCGGCGCGGACGACTTCGCCGCCTGCCGCGCGCACGGCCTGCCCGTCGTCAACCCGGTCAACCCCGACGGCCGGTTCGAGCTGTCCGTGCCGCTCGTCGGCGGGGTGTTCTTCAAGGACGCCGACGAGCGGCTCGTGGCGAACCTCCGCGAGCGGTCCCTGCTGTTCCGCGCCGAGCCGTACGAGCACAGCTACCCGCACTGCTGGCGCTGCCACACGCCGCTGCTGTACTACGCGCTGCCCGCCTGGTACATCAGGACCACGGCGATCAAGGACCGCCTCCTGGAGGAGAACGCGCGCACCAACTGGTTCCCCCCGACGATCAAGGAGGGCCGGTTCGGCGAGTGGCTGCGGAACAACGTCGACTGGTCCCTGTCGCGCAGCCGTTACTGGGGCACTCCTCTGCCGCTGTGGCTGTGCGCGGACGACCACGCCACCTGCGTCGGCTCGCTCAAGGAGCTCGGCGAGCTGGCCGGGCGCGACCTGAGCACGCTCGACCCGCACCGCCCGTACGTCGACGACATCGTGTTCGCCTGCCCCGAGTGTGGCAAGGAGGCCCGCCGCGTGCCCGACGTCATCGACGCCTGGTACGACTCCGGGTCGATGCCGTTCGCGCAGTGGGGCGCGCCGCACCGGGCGAAGGAGACCTTCGAGGCGTCCTACCCGGCGCAGTACATCTGCGAGGCCATCGACCAGACCCGCGGCTGGTTCTACTCGCTCATGGCCGTCGGCACGCTGGTCTTCGACCGGTCCTCCTACGAGAACGTCGTCTGCCTCGGCCACATCCTCGCCGAAGACGGCCGCAAGATGAGCAAGCACCTCGGCAACGTGCTGGAGCCGATCCCGCTCATGGACAAGCACGGCGCCGACGCGCTGCGCTGGTACATGGCCGCGGCCGGCCAGCCGTGGGCGGCCCGCCGGGTCGGCGACGCGGCGCTGGAGGAGATCGTCCGCAAGATCCTCCTCACCTACTGGAACACCGCGTCGTTCTTCGTCCTGTACGCGAACGCCTCGGGCTGGGCGCCGGGCGACCCCGCCCCCGCGCCCGCCGGCCGGCCGCTGCTGGACCGCTGGGTGCTGGCCGAGCTGCACCGCACGATCCGCGAGGTCGACGCCGCGCTGGAGGGTTTCGACACGGCGGCGGCCGGGCGGCGGCTCGCCGAGTTCATCGACGACCTGTCCAACTGGTACGTCCGCCGGTCGCGGCGGCGTTTCTGGGAGGGCCCGGAGCCGGGCGGCGACGGCGACAACGCCGCCGCGTTCGCCACCCTCTACGAGTGCCTGGAGACGCTGACCCGGCTGATGGCGCCGATCGCGCCGTTCATCACCGACTACCTGTGGGACGTGCTGCGCCAGGAGGGTGCGCCCGACTCGGTGCACCTGGCGACCTGGCCGCAGGTGGACGAGTCGCTGCTCAACGCCGGCTTGACCGCCCACATGGCGCTCGTGCGCCGCCTGGTCGAGCTGGGCCGGTCCGCCCGCGCCGCGTCGGGCGTGCGCACCCGCCAGCCGCTCGGCCGCGCCCTCGTCGGCGCGCCCGGCTGGGCGTCGCTGCCCGAGGAGCTGCGCGCGCAGATCGCCGACGAGCTGAACGTCCAGGAGTTCGACACCCTGGCCTCCATCGGAGGCGACCTCGTCGAATACCAGGTCAAGCCGAACTTCCGCGAGCTCGGCAAGCGGTTCGGCAAGCAGACCCCGAAGGTCGCGGCCGCGATCGGGGCCGCCGACCCGGCCGAGCTGGTGCGCGCCCTGCGCGGGCCGGGCTCGGTTCCGGTCGAGGCGGACGAGGTCGGCCAGGTGATCCTGACCGCCGACGACGTGATCGTCACCGAGCGGCCGCGCAGCGGCTGGGCCGTCGAGAGCGCCGGCGGCGAGACGATCGCGCTGGACCTGACGGTCACGCCGGAGCTACGCCGCGCCGGCCTCGCCCGCGAGGTCATCCGCATGGTGCAGGAGGCCCGCAAGAACACCGGTCTGCACATCAGCGACCGCATCGAGCTGTGGTGGCGCACCACCGACGCCGAGCTGGCCGAGGCGCTGCGCGAGCACGGCGCCGAGGTGGCCGCCGAGGTGCTGGCCGACGCGTGGCGGGACGGCGAGCCCGACGCCGACCTGCCCGCCGTCCGCGACGACGACCTGCGCCTCACCTTCTGGCTGCGAAGGGTATGACGCCGGCGCCGGCCCGGCGGTTCGCGCGCCGACCGGGCCGGCGCCTCCCGCCGCGCCTCGCGTCGCCGCGCCCGGCATGACGACATGCGCCGCCGTGCCGTCCGTTCTCGCCGCCACGGACATACCGCCGCCCGCTGGTCCGACTCGCGGCATTACGCGATGATGTGGGCGTGGACCTTTCCGAGACTCCGGGCCAGACCGACCCGGCGCGGATGCGGGCGTCCGACGCCGACCGCGACCGCATCGCCGACCGGCTCCGCGAGGCACTGGCAGAGGGTCGTCTCACGCCGGAGGAGCACGCCGAACGCATCGACGCCGTCTACCGGGCCAAGACGTACGCCGAGCTCACCCCCGTCGTGGCCGACCTGCCCGACCCGGCCGGGACGCCGGCCGTGGTGCGCGACGACCTGCCGGCACCGCGCGCGGAGTCGCCGAACATCATCGCGATCATCAGCGGCGCCGAGCGCAAGGGGCGGTGGCTGGTCGACCCGGAGGTCACCGTCGTCACGGTGATAGGCGGCGTCGAGCTGGACCTACGGCAGGCGGTGCTGTCACGGCGCGAGGTCACGATCAACGTGACGAACATCCTGGGCGGCGTCTCGGTGACCGTTCCGCCGGGGGTACGGGTGATCAGCTCGGTCGCCTGCGTGCTGGGCGGGTGCACCACGCCCCCGGACGACGCCGTCGCGCCCGACGCCCCGGTGATCCGGCTCACCGGGATGGTGCTGCTCGGCGGGCTCGACGTCCGGCGCCGCGCCGCGGACGACACTGCCGCGCTGGACGCCGCCGGGTTCCGCGGGCGCCGCCGCGAGATCCACCGCGAGTTCCGCCACCGGCAGCGCGCCATCCACCGCGAGTTCCGCGAGCAGCAGCGCGAGCTGCGCCGCATGCGCCGCCGCGGCGGCTGACCGCGCGCCTCTGGTGGCGGCACCGGGGTCCCGTCACCCCAGGGTCCCGCCGCATGGTCGCCACCGGTGACGCCGCGCAGCGGCCTCGTCGGCGTCGGCGATCGCGGCGGGCGGGTTCGAGGGACCAGCGGCGAGGGAGTCGCGCCGACGGCACCAGGCCGCACCGGCCATGTCAGCGGTGGCGGCCGAAGGAGCGACGGCGTCGCCGCGGCGGGCGGTCACGACCCGTTGCCGCGCCGACGGCACCGGGCGGGTCAGCGGTGCGGCCGTACGGCGTCGCCGGGCGTCGCTGCGGGCGGTCGATCGGTACGGCTCCACGCCGTCGGCCCGGCCGCAGGGGGCCGGTGATGGCCACCGGCGCGGCCGGGCGGAGAAGCGGTGCGCGGCTCGGGACTCAATCGTCGTCGGGCTGGCAGACCAGGCACGGCGTGCAGCCGCGGTCCTTGGCCTCCGCGCGCGGCAGCGACTCCAGGTCGCCGGCGTCGTCGGCGATGCCCTCGATCAGGGCGCAGTCGGGCCGGTGGTAGCGCTTGGTGCCGCTCAGCACACGGACGACCGGGCCGCTCGCGCCGGATTCCGCCTCGTCGTCTCCGGCGGCTCGCTCGTCGGTATCGGCCGGGCCGGCGGTGTGGTGCCCGGCCTCGGCGTCGGCCGTCGCATCGTGCGCCGCGGCCGCGTCTGAGGTGTCGTCGTCCGTGGTCGCGTCGGAGCCGCCGTCGTCCGCCGGTTCGGCGCGGTCATCGGCACCCGCGTCCGCCTCGTCGATGTCGCCGGCATCGGCCGCTCCGGTGCCGGCCGTGTCGGTGCCGGGGGTCTCGCCGTCGGCCGCCTCGCCGGGGGCGTCTTCGCGCTCTGGGGCGGTCGTGGCGCTGGGCGTCTCGCCAGCGGGCTCTGCCGCTTCCGGCTCGCCGGCGCGCGTCTCCTCGCCCGCGCCGGTCGTTTTGGACGCCGCCGCCTCGGCGCTCGTCACGGCGCCCTCGGCGGCGTCGGCCCCGGCGACGGTGGTCCGGCCACCCGTCTCCGCATCGCCGGCCGCGGCGGCATCCTCAGCGGTGCCCTCGTCTTCGTGGGGACGCCGAGAGCTCTCGCCGGCCGCCGTGCGAGCCTGGTCGCGGGCGGTCTCCGTCTCGGCACCGGCCCGGGAGGCGGTGCCCGCGCGCTCGGCGGCGGTGGTCTCGTCTTCGTCGTCGCGGCGACCCGACGTGGTACGCGCGGCCGCGGCCTCGGTGCCGGAGCGGTCGAGCGGCTCGAACATCGACCGGTACCGCCTCGGCGGCTCGGCCGGCCGCTCGGCGGCGACGGTCTCTTCGGCCGCCTCGGGCTCGCGGGTGCCGGGCGTCGCGCGCCCGGCCGCCGCCCCGGCCGCGGGCGCCGCGCTCTCGGCGGGCAGCTCTCGGGTGCGGCCGGTCTCGCGCAGGTCGTCGCGTGTGTCGGCGGACGGCTGCGGCTCGACCGGCAGGCGTGCGGCGGGGATGTCGGTGCGTGTCACCTCGACGGGCGAGCCGGCGGACTCGTCGGGACGCCGGGTGGCGGGCTCGGTGAACGAGGCACGTGCGGCGAGAGCGGTGTCGGGCAGGCAGGCCGTGCAGGGGGTGAAACCTTCTTCGCGCGCCTCGACGAAGGTCAGCTCCTCCTTGTCACGGCCGGCGAGCTGGCGACACGTCTCCAGGTGGTACCGCTTTCGGCCGGGCACCACGTAGACGGTCGTCTCCGCGGGCACGTCGGTGGCCGTCGCGGACGTCGCCGGGATGGTCGGCGCGTCGTCGCCGGCGCCGACCCGGGCCTTGGCCTTCACCGGCCTGGTGGTCATACGGCCGCCCGCCGCCTGCGCCGCCAGGGACGGGGCGGTTCCGAACAGCTCCTTGCGGCGGAGGAACACCCCGACGGCCAGGAACAGGGCGGAGACGATGCTGACCCCGATGGACACGTAGATCAGCTTCAGCCCCTCGAGGCCGAGAATCTCGTGCCCGGTGTTGCCCATGACGATACCCGTCACCAGGAGGGCGATCGCCAGGACGACGAGTACACCAGCCAGGATGATCACGCAGGTCTCCCTCTACCTACCGTCGTGCCGGAGATGTGCGGCAACGCTAGCGCAACTTCGGCCGGTTCGGCCGCCTGCGGCCGGTTCGGCTCTTCGTTCGGGGCCGGCGGTCCGGCCCCGACGCGCGGAGGCGCCGGGTCAGCGACGGTCGTGCGGGGTCTCGGCGTGGAAGCTGCCGGTGGCCGAGCGCTGTGCGTGCTGTGGCTCGGGCTGCGGCTGCGGGAACGGGTTCCCGCCGGTGTTGCCCGGGCCGACCGACGGCTGGCCGTTGCGGGCCTCGGGGTGCTGCTGCGGGGGCGGTGGCACCGTGGGCTGGGCCGGCTGCGGGCCGGTGCCTCCCGGGCCCATGCCGAACGGCCCGGCGTGGTTGGCGCCCGCCTCCAGCTCGCGCAACTGCCCTTCGAGGTAGGCCTTGAGGCGGCTGCGGTACTCGCGCTCGAAGGCGTTCAGGTCGTCGACCATGCGCTCGAGCTCTTCGCGCTGCTGCACGAGCGAGCCCATCGCCTGGCGGTGCCGCTCCTGCGCATCGCGCTCCAGCGACTCGGCGCGGGCGCGGGCCTCGCTGATGATCTGGTCCGACTGCCGGCGGGCCTTGCCGAGTATCTCCTCGGCCTCCCGGCGGGCACGGCCCAGCGTCTCGTCGGCCTCGCGGCGGGCGTCGGCGATCGCCTGGTCGGCGGTCTGCTGCGCCAGCGCGAGCACGCGGGCGGCGGTGTCCATGTTGTCCTCGCCGGGGCCGACCACCGGGGCGACCTGCTGCGGCGCCGGCGGCATGCCGAGGGGACCGCCGAGCATCGGCTCGGGCTCGGGCTTGGGCTCCGGGGGCTTCGGCGGCTCGGGCAGATGCGTGATCTCCGGCTTGGGCTCGACGATCGGCGCGGCCATGGCAGGCACCTTGCCGCGCAGGCACTCGGCCAGCTTGGCGCGGAGCTCTTCGTTCTCCTGGATCAGCCGGTCGAGTTCGGCCTCCACCTCGTCGAGGAAGGCGTCGACCTCCTCTTCGTCGTACCCCGGCCGGAGCCGGGTGGTACTGAACTGCTTGTTCCGCACATCGGCGGGTGTCAGCGGCATCTGGTCTCCTTGGCGCGCTTGGAGTCTGTCCCCGAACGGACGGTACCCGATCAGAGCGGCTGGACGATGATGATCAAGAACCAGACCACGAAGAAGAGAACCGTGAAGCTCAGGTCGAGTGCAACGTTACCCAGCCGGACCGATGGGATGAAACGCCGCAGTAGCTTGAGAGGTGGATCGGTGACGGTGTATGTGGCCTCCGCCAGCACCAGCACCACCCCTCTGGGCCGCCACGACCGGGCGAACGCCTGAAGCGTCTCGAGTACCAGCCTGCCGATGAGGAAGAGCAGGAAGAGGTACAGCGGGATGCTCAGGTAGTTTCCAACGTTCACGAACACTCTCGCATGTGGCTGTCAGCTCTGATTGAAGAACCCTCGTTCTGCTATACGAGCCTTGTCCTCGGCGGTCACCTCGACGTTGGCTGGGGACAACAGGAACACCTTGTTCGTAACACGCTCGATGCTTCCGTGCAGGCCGAATATGAGACCGGCGGCGAAGTCGACGAGACGCTTGGCGTCGCTGTCGACCATCTCGGTGAGATTCATGATCACCGGGGTCCCTTCCCGGAAGTGCTCTCCGATCGTGCGGGCCTCGTTGTAGGTCCTGGGATGAAGCGTAGTGATACGAGCAAGGTCGGATACCGCCGACTCCGTAACTGGGGGCCGCCGTTCGGGGCCGAACGGCTTGGCATCGTCGCCAGCGGGTTCCTGGACTCCGGCGGGCTGGCCGGAGTCGGCGGTCTCGCCGGATGCGCGCTCGACCCGGCGGCGGTCTGTCACCTCGTCGTCGTAGACGTCGTAGTCATCGTAATCGTCGTCGTAGCGGTCGTCCTCCACGAGGCCGAGGTAGACCGCCATCTTGCGCATCGCGCTGGCCATACGCCCCCTCCGTCGTCCGCCGACAGGAGATCCCTACGGGAAGCTTCCGCTCGTCGATCGATTCGCTCAAACACTGACGCCAAGGTCCACGGGGGGGACATTACCTGACGATTGCCCGTCGGCCTCCGAGCAACGCCGTACCAACGCGCACATGTGTCGCGCCGCACGCGATCGCCTGTTCGAGATCACCGCTCATTCCGGCGGAAATCACCGTCGCCTCCGGATGGGCGGCCCGGACGGATGCGGCGACATCGGCCAGCCGAGCGAACGCCGGCGCCGGGTCGGCGCCGAGCGGGGCGACCGCCATGACGCCGGCAAGCCGCAGGCCGGGCGCCGAGGCGATCGCCTCGGCCAGGGCGGGCACGCCCTCCGGCCGGACGCCGCCGCGCCCCTCGGCGTCGTCCAGCGACACCTGGACGAGACAGCGCGGCGTGCGGCCGGTCCGGACCGCCTCGCGGGACAGCGCCCGCACGAGACGGTCGCGGTCGACCGAGTGCACGACGTCGGCGTAGCGCAGCACGGAGCGGACCTTGTTGGTCTGCAGCTGCCCGATGAAATGCCAGGTCAAAGGCAGGTCGGCGCACTCGGCCGCCTTCGGCGCGGCCTCCTGGTCGCGGTTCTCGGCGATGTCGGTGACGCCGAGACGGGCCAGCAGGCGCACGTCGGAGGCCGGGAACGTCTTCGTCACCGCCACGAGGGTGACCTCGTCCGCGGCCCGGCCGGCGGAGGCGCACGCCTTGGCGATGCGCTCGCGCACGGCGGCCAGGTTCGCGGCCAGGTCATCCTCGCGGCTCATGGTCACTTCAGGAAGTCCGGGACGTCGAGGTCGTCGTCCTCGTCGAACACGACGGGGCGGCGGCGCACCGAGTCATTGTTCAGGCTCGCCGCGGTCGGCTCGGAGGCCGGCCGCGGCACCTTAGGGCGCGCTGCGGCCTCGCCCGACGCGGGGCGGGGTGGCGTGGCTCCCTCGTGCCTCGCGTCGGCGGGCTTGGCCGGGCCGGCGGCCTCCGATTCGAGCTCGTCGGCCTTTGCCGCCTCGGGCTTGGCCGGCTTCGCCTCGGCGGGCTGTGCCGGCTCTGCCGGGTCGTCGGTGGCACCGTGGGCCGACGGCTGCGCCGGGGCGTTGTCGCGGTGCGGCGTGGGCGCGGGCAGCGTCGGCGGCGCGGGCACCGCCGTCACCCGAGGCGGAGCCGGCGGCGCCGATGCCGGCGGCGTCACCGGGCGCGGCGGAGCCACCGGCGGCGTCGCCACGGCGGGGCGGCCGGACGGCATCCGCTTGGGCTCCGCCTGCGGCCCCGGGGCGTTCTGCGGGCGGATCTCGTCGAAGCCCGCGGCGATCACGGTGACCCGGACCTCGTCGCCGAGCGCGTCGTCGATGACGGCGCCGAAGATGATGTTGGCGTCGGGCGCGGCGGCGTTGGACACGAGCTGGGCTGCCTCGTTGATCTCGAACAGGCCGAGGTCGGAACCGCCGGAGATCGACAGCAGCACACCGTGGGCGCCGTCGATGCTGGCCTCCAGCAGCGGGCTGGAGATCGCCATCTCGGCGGCGGCCACCGAGCGGTCGTCGCCGCGCGCCGAGCCGATGCCCATGAGTGCGGAACCGGCGCCGGACATGACGGACTTCACGTCGGCGAAGTCGAGGTTGATCAGGCCCGGCGTCGTGATCAGATCGGTGATGCCCTGAACACCGGACAGGAGCACCTGGTCGGCGGCCTTGAACGCGTCGAGCACGCTGACCTGGCGGTCGGAGATCGACAGCAGCCGGTCGTTCGGGATGACGATGAGGGTGTCGACCTCGTCGCGCAGCGTCTCGATGCCGGCCTCGGCCTGCATCGCGCGCCGCTTGCCCTCGAAGCTGAAGGGCCGGGTCACGACGCCGATCGTCAGGGCGCCGAGGGAACGGGCGATGTTGGCCACGACCGGCGCGCCGCCGGTGCCGGTGCCGCCGCCCTCGCCGGCGGTCACGAACACCATGTCGGCGCCCTTGAGGACCTCTTCGATCTCCTCGCGGTGGTCTTCGGCCGCCTTGCGGCCGACGTCGGGGTTGGCGCCCGCGCCCAGGCCGCGGGTCAGCTCGCGGCCGACGTCGAGCTTGACGTCGGCGTCACTCATCAGCAGCGCCTGGGCATCGGTATTGATCGCGATGAATTCGACACCTTTCAGCCCCTCTTCGATCATCCGGTTGACGGCGTTGACGCCGCCGCCGCCGATGCCGACGACCTTGATGACCGCCAAGTAGTTCTGCGGTGCTGCCACGACGAGGGGCCCTTCCGCTCGCTCTATCGAACCGGCCGGCGTGCGCCGGATCGGTTTTCTGCCTGAAGTACGTTCATGTCGGGCCGGAACCCTCACCCTCAAGTTGAGACTTAGAGTTATGTCAACCTAAGGCTGATACGGACAGTAGGGGCGGCCCACTGCAGGGTCAACTAACCCGGCCCTGAGCGCACCGGCGTGTCGCGCGACATCCCAGTCATCCCGTTTCATCCGGTCCGGGTGCCGCCCCGGGATCCATGCCCGGTGACAAGTGTCCCGCGCCCGGGGACCGGTTCGCTACTTGACCGTGACGACCTCCGGGGAACTGACGTCGATCGTCCGTACGTCATGCTGCGGCGGTTCACTCAACAGGCCGTGCAACAGCCGGAGTTTCTCCTGCGCACGCTCGGGCGCCCCCCAAACGACGGTCAGACCGTCGTCCAGCCGCAGGGTGACCGCCTCCGGTGAGGGCACCTGCACCTCGGCGACACGGTGACCGAACCACGACGGCAGCCCCCGGATGACGGCGAGCCCCGCCTGCAGCGACGGGTCGCTCTGTACGGGGTTGGCCACGGTCAGCACCGGCAGCCCGCGCGGCCGCGTTGTCGACGTGACGACCGTCACGCCGTACCGGTCGATCTGCAGGAACCGGTTGCCACGTTGCGCCACCACGATCGGCACGCGCTCGCGGATCGCGATCCGGACCGTCGTCGGCCAGCGCCGCTCGACGCGGGCCGTCTCGACCTCCTGGATCGCCTCGACCCGGTCGCGCGCGGCCGCGGGGTCGAGCCGGGCCAGCGGCTCGCCGAGCCGGATCCGCGCGGCGGCCAGCACCCGGTCACGAGTGATCATGTGCTCGCCCGTCACGTCGATCCGGCGCACGACCAGCAGCCGCGAGCCGAGCAGGATCCAGGCGGCCATGCCGAGCACCGCTGCCACGAAGAGCCCGACGAAGGCCACCTTCCACCGGCTGCCCCCGCGGCGGCCGGGCCGCGGCACGCGATCGGCGGCCGGGACGGCGCCGGGGCCGGCCTCGCCGTGCGTGGTCACGCTCATCTCCTCACTCCGCGCTCGCGCCCGCCGCCTTCCGCCGGTGGCACCGGGTCGGCGCGCGGGCCGCCCTCGGGCCGCCTCGTACCGACTCAAGACCGCCCCGGACCGCCTCTGGACGGTCGTCAGCCGCCGAGCAGCCGGAGGATCTCCGGCCCGAGCGCGGTCACGTCACCGGCGCCCATGGTGATGATGACGTCCCCCGGCGCGGCCAGCGCCGCGACACGCCCGGCCACGGCGCCGTCGTCGGGCTCGTACGTCACGCGGCCGTGCGGCACCGCCTTGGCGACCAGCTCGCCGGTCACGCCCGGGATCGGGTCCTCGCGGGCCGGATAGACGTCGAGGACGACGACCTCGTCGGCCAGCCCGAGCGCCGCGCCGAACTCGGTCGCGAAGAACCGGGTGCGGCTGAACAGGTGCGGCTGGAACACCGCGACGACGCGGCCGCCGCTCAGCTCGCCCAGGTATTCGCGGGTGGCGCGCAGGTCGGCGGCGAGCTCGGTCGGATGGTGCGCGTAGCTGTCGAAGACCCGCACCCCGGCCGCCTCGCCCTTGGGCTCCAGGCGCCGCCGCGCGCCCGCGAAGCCGGCCAGCCCCTCGGCGACGGCGTCGCCGGGCACGCCGAGCTCGACGGCGACGGCGTAGGCCGCCGTGGCGTTCAGCGCGTTGTGCCGCCCCGGCACCGCGAGCGAGAACTCCCGGCCCGCGGCGGTGAACCGCGACCCGAGGCCCCGCGGCGTGAAGCCGGTCACGCGGTAGTCGGCATCGGCCGACTCGCCGTACGTGCGCACGGTCAGGCCGCGGGCGGCGCCGGTCTCGCCCAGCGCCCGTGCGCCCGGGTCGTCGGCGCACACGACGAGCAGGCCACCCGGCTCGACGCGGCCGACGAACTCCGCGAACGTCTTCTTGACCTCGTCGATGCCGCCGTAGTTGTCGAGGTGGTCGGCCTCCACGTTGGTGACCGCCGCCGCATGCGGCCGGAACATCAGGAACGAGCCGTCGCTCTCGTCGGCCTCGGCGACGAACAGGTCGCCCGACCCCTCGCCCGCGCCCAGGCCGGTGGTGACGAGCTGCCCGCCGATGCAGTACGACGGGTCGGCTCCCGCGTGCTGCAGGGCCACCGTGAGCATCGACGTCGTCGTCGTCTTGCCGTGCGTGCCGGCGACCGCGACGACGCGGCGCCCGGCCATGAGGGAGGCGAGCGCGGCGGCGCGGTGCAGCACCCGCAGGCCGCGCTCGCGGGCCGCCGCCAGCTCCGGGTTGGCCGCGCGGATCGCGGTGGACACCACGACCGTGTCGGCGTCGCCGACATGCTCGGCGGCGTGGCCCACGTACGTCGTCGCACCCAGCTCGCGCAGCTCCCGCAGCAGGTCGGAGTCTTTCGCGTCGCTGCCGGACACCGTCATGCCGCGGCCCAGCATGATGCGGGCGATGCCCGACATGCCGGCGCCGCCGATCCCGACGAAGTGCACCCGCCCGAGGCGGTCGGCCGGCACGACCTCGACCGGCGTGACGAGGCTCATGCGGGCGCCCCGGGCCGGTTCCGGTGCTCGGCGACGACGCGGAAGACCATGCGGGCCAGGGCGACGTCGGCGTCGCGGCGGCCCATGCGGGCGGCGGCCTCGGACATCTGGGCGACCTGCTCGGCGTCGCCGAGGATGGGGACGACGTTCGCGCGGATCCAGTCGGCGGTCAGCTCACCGTCATCCACCAGCAGGCCCCCGCCGCCCTTCACGATGGGCTCGGCGTTCAGCCGCTGCTCGCCGTTGCCGATCGGCAGCGGCACGTACGCGGCGGGCAGCCCCACCGCGGTCAGCTCGGCACAGGTGATCGCGCCGGCACGGCACATCGCGAAGTCGGCCGCCGCGTAGGCGAGGTCCATGCGGTCGCAGTACGGCAGCATGATGTAGGCCGGGTCGTCGGGGGTGAACTCCGGCTCTGCGAGGTTCTTCGGGCCGACGATGTGCAGCACCTGGATGCCGGCGGCGCGCAGCTGCGGCACGGCCTCCCCGACGGCGCGGTTGAGCGACCGCGCGCCCTGCGAGCCGCCGAAGACGAGCAGTGTCGGCAGGTCGGAGCGCAGGCCGAAGTGCGCCCGCGCCTTGTCGCCCATGCCGAGCCGGTCGAGCGTGGAGATCTCGCGGCGCAGCGGGATGCCGACCGGCTGCGCGTGCGGCAGCGGCGTGTCGGGAGCGGCCACGGCGACGTGCTCGGTGAACCGCGCGCCCAGGCGGTTGGCCAGACCGGGCCGCGGGTTGGCCTCGTGCACGATGATCGGGATCTTACGCCGCCGCGCGGCCAGGTAGCCGGGCGTGGCGACGTACCCGCCGAAGCCGACGAGGATGTCGGCCTGGGTGCGGTCGAGGATCGCCGAGGCGGCGTTGATCGCGCCCGCCAGCCGGCCGGGCACGGTCAGCAGCCGCGGCGTCAGCGTGCGCGGCAGCGGAACCGGCGGGATCAGCGCGAGCTCGTAGCCGCGCTGCGGGATGATGCGGGTCTCCAGCCCGCGCTCGGTGCCCAGGCAGGTCACCTGCACGCCGGGATCCTCCCGGCGCAACGCGTCGGCAAGGGCCAGGGCGGGTTCGATGTGTCCGGCTGTGCCGCCACCGGCCAGGACAACCCTCATGCTCGCGCTCCTGCTCATTGACTTTTCAGTTCACCGGCCATGCACTCTCAGCGCTTAGCCAGGCCCAGCCAGCTTAGAGCCAGCGCGGCCGGTCCGGGACCACGCGCGGCGAGGGCCTGACGGGCGCCGGGTTCGAGCTTCGCGAACGACAGCAGCATGCCCAGCACGATCAACGTCGGTATGAGTGCTGACCCACCGTACGACACGAGTGGCAGCGGGATGCCCGTAATGGGAAGGACGCCGATCACCGCGCCGATATTGACGATCGCCTGGACGGTGATCCAGGCGGTCGCGCCGGCCGCCGCCAGGCGCATGAACGGGTCCTTGACCCGCTTGGCGATCCGCAGCCCCGCGTAGGCGAGCAGCCCGAACAGGCCGAGGACGAGGAGCGTGCCGATCAGCCCGAGCTCCTCGCCGATGATGGCGAAGATGAAGTCGGTCTCGGGGTTGGGCAGGTAGTTCCACTTGGCCCGGCCCTCACCCAGACCGGTGCCGAGCAACCCCCCGGACGCGATCGCGTACAGCCCCTGGATGCCCTGGTAGTTCAGGGTGAGCTGGTTGCCCGACTGGTCGAGGAAGCCGGTCAGCCGCTGCACGCGGTACGGCTCGACGACGATCAGGATCGCCACCAGCACGCTCGTCACGCCCGCCATGCCGACGAACAGCCGCCCGGGCGCGCCGACCACCCACAGCAGCGCGAGGAAGATCGTCATGAGGACGAACGTGGTGCCCAGGTCGCTGCCGAGCATGACCAACAGCACGATCACCCCGGTGCCCGGCAGCAGCGGGATCAGCAGCCGGCGCCATTCGGTGAGCTGCTTGAGCTTCTCCTTCCGGGCCAGCAGGTCGGCGCCCCACAGCACCAGCGCCAGCTTGGCCGGCTCGGAGGGCTGGAACTGGAACGGGCCGCCGAAGCTGATCCAGCGCTGTGCGCCGTTCGCGCTGCGGCCGAGCCCCGGCACCAGCGCCACCGCCAGTGCCCCGGCCGCCAGCAGCATCAACGGGTAGGCGACGGTGCGGAACACCCGGGGCGGCATGCGGGCGGCCAGCCACATCAGCGGCAGGCCGATCGCCACCCACAACGCCTGCTTGTCGAACAGCGTGAACGCCGACCCGGTGTCCTGGTACTGCCGGATGCTGGAGGCCGACAGCACCATGACCATGCCGAGCGCCAGCAGCAGGATCGAGCAGCCCAGCACCAGGTAGTACGAGGTGAGGGGGCGGTCGAGCAGGCCCGCCACGGCCGATGCCCAGGCCCGCGGCCCCGAACGCGGCTCGTCGTCGTATCCGCCGCTGCTCATCGCGACTGTCCTCCTCGATCACCGTGCGGGAGGCGGGCGGGAACCGGCGGGCACGCCCGCGTACGCCCATCTCCCGGCGCGCGTCAGCCGCCGAGCCGCCTGACCGCCGCCGCGAACGCCTCTCCCCGGGCCGGATAGCCGCTGAACATGTCGAAGGAGGAACCGACCGGCGCGAGCAGCACGGTGTCGCCGGGCCGCGCCATCTGGGCGGCCCGGGTGACGGCAAGGTCCATGGCACCAGTGTCGGTCTCGGCGACGTCGACGACCGGGACATTCGGCGCGTGTCGCGCGAGTGCCTCCGCGATCCGCCCGCGTTCGGCGCCGATGAGCACCACGCCGCGCAGCCGGTCGGCGCACGAGAGCACCAGCTCGTCCACGTCGGCGCCCTTGAGCAGGCCGCCGGCGATCCACACGATCGAGCGGTAGGCCGCCAGCGACGCGGCGGCCGCGTGCGGGTTGGTGGCCTTCGAGTCGTTGACGTAGTCGACGTCGCCGATCGTGGCGATGTGCTCGATGCGGTGCGGGTCGGGCCGGAACCGGCGCAGCCCCTCCCCGACGGCCTCCGGCGGCACGCCGTAGGCCCGGGCCAGCGCCGCCGCGGCCAGCGCGTTGGCGACGTTGTGCGGGGCGAACGGGCGGACGTCGTCCAGCCGGGCCAGCTCGGCGGCCTCGCGCACCGGGTCGGCGGTGAAGGCGCGGTCGACGAGGAGGTCGTCGACCACGCCGAGCCTGCCGGGGGCCGGCATGCCGAGGGTGCAGCCGACGGAGCGCTCGGCACGCTCGCCGAGGCGCCTGGACCATTCGTCGTCGTCGTTCACGACGGCGAGCGTGCCCGGCGCGAAGATCTTGCCCTTGTCGGCGGCGTACGCCTCCAGCGAGCCGTGCCAGTCGAGGTGGTCGGGGGCGACGTTGAGCACGGCCGCCGCCCGCGGCGTCACCGTGGAGGACCAGTGCAGCTGGAAGCTGGACAGCTCGACGGCCAGCACGTCGTACGGCGCGCCGGCGGCCTCCCCGGGGCCGGCACCCGAGGCCGGGCCAGAGCCGCCGACACCGGCGACGACCTCGACGATGGGCGTGCCGACGTTGCCGACCTCGATCGTGCGGTGGCCGGCGGCCTCCAGCATGCGGGCGAGCATCCGCACGACGGTGGTCTTGCCGTCGGTGCCGGTGACGGCCAGCCACGGCGGGGCGTCGGGTCCGCGCAGCCGCCACGCCAGCTCCACCTCACCGATCACCTCGACGCCGGTCTTGACCGCCGCCTCCAGCAGCGGCGCGGTCGGGCGCCAGCCCGGCGACGTCACGACCAGCTCGGCGTCGGGCGGCAGCGTCTCGCCGTCGCCGAGCCGGAGGGTGACGCCCGGCACGGCGGCCAGGGTCCGCAGGCCCTCGTCGTCGCGCGCGTCGACCAGGGTGACGTGCGCGCCGCGCTCGGCCAGCACGCGGGCGGCCGCCCGGCCGGAGATCCCGGCACCCGCGACGCAGACCCGCCGGCCGGCCCAGGCGCCCGTCATGACTTGGGCATCCATTCGATGTAGAACAGCGCCAGGCCGGTGGCCACGCACAGCAGGGAGATCAGCCAGAAACGCACGACGATGGTGGTCTCGGCCCAGCCGGACAGCTCGAAGTGATGCTGGAGCGGGGCCATTTTGAACACCCGTTTACGGGTCATCTTGAAGAAGCCGACCTGGATGATCACGGACAGCGTGATGATCACCGGCAGGCCGCCGAGGATGATGAACAGCATCTCGGTGCGGGTCATCACCGCCAGGCCGACGATGACGCCGCCGAGGCCGAGCGAGCCGGTGTCGCCCATGAAGATGCGGGCCGGCGGGGCGTTCCACCACAGGAACCCGACGAGCGCGCCGAGCACGGCGGCGGCGACGACGGCGAGGTCGAGGGGGTCGCGGACGGTGTAGCAGCTCGGCGCGAGCGCCACGTAGAAGCAGCTGTTGCGCAGCTGCCAGTTGCCGATCAGCACGTAGGCGCCGAGCACCGTGCCGACCGCGCCGCCGGCCAGGCCGTCGAGGCCGTCGGTGAGGTTCACCGCGTTCGAGGCGCCGGCGATCATCAGCAGCGCCCAGAGCACGAACAGCCACGGCCCGATCGAGGGGCCGAAGTCGCGCAGGAACGACAGGTGCGTGGTCGCCGGCGTGGCGCCGTACGGGTTGGGGAAGCGCAGCGACATCAGCGCGAACACGACGCCGACGATGACGATCCCGATCATCTTCGCGCCGCTGCGCAGGCCGAGGCTGCGCTGCTTGAAGACCTTGATGTAGTCGTCGACGAAGCCGACGACGCCCAGGCCGGTCATGAGGAACAGCACGAGCACGCCGGACACCGTGGGCGGCGTGGCGGTCGCCAGGTGGCCGGCGAAGTAGGCGACCAGCGAGCCGACGATGAAGACCGTGCCGCCCATGGTGGGGGTGCCCCGCTTGTTGAGGTGGGCCTGCGGGCCCTCCTCACGGATCATCTGGCCGTAGCCGAGGCGGCGGACGATGCGGATCCACACCGGCGTGCCGAGCAAGCCGATGATCAGCGAGAGGGCCCCGGCGACCAGGATCGTCCTCACGCTTCGTGACTCCCTTCGGAAACCGACAGCACGGCCTGCGCGACGCGCTCGAGCCCGGCGACGCGCGACCCCTTGATCAGTACGACGTCGCCCGGGCGCAGCATGTTCTCCAGCGCCGCGACCGCCGCCACGGCGTCATCGACCCGCACACTCTCTCCCGTCCACGAACCCACCTGGCCCGCCCCTTTCAGCACGGACGCGGCGGTCTCGCCGACGGCGACCAGACCCGCCACGCCGCACCGGGCCGCGTGGGCTCCGATCTTCTCGTGCTCCTCCGTCGTCACCGCGCCCAGCTCCGCCATCTCACCGAGCACGGCGAGGGCGCGCCGGCCCCTGGCCATGTGGGCGAGCGTGTCGAGCGCCGCGCGCACCGACTCGGGGTTGGCGTTGTAGGCGTCGTTGATCACGGTCACCCCGTCGGGGCGATCGGCGACCTCCATGCGCCAGCGGCTGGCCGGGGTGGCCTGCGACAGCGTCTCGGCGACCTCGGCCACCGGCATGCCCAGCTCGCGGGCGACCGCCGCGGCGGCGAGCGCATTGCCGACGGCGTGCGCGCCGTACAGGCGCATCGCCACCTCGGCCGAACCCTCCGGCGTGACGAGGGTGAACCGGGGGCGGCCGCGCTCGTCCAGCCCCTCGCCGGTCGCGCGCACGTCGGCCTCGGGCACCCGGCCGAACGTCACGACGCGCGCCGGCGTGCGCGCCGCCATGGCCCGCACGAGCGGGTCGTCGGCATTGAGCACCGCGACGCCGTCGCGCGTGAGCGCCTCCACCAGCTCGCCCTTCGCCTTCGCCACCACCTCGCGGTTGCCGAACTCGCCGATGTGCGCGCTGCCGACGTTGAGGACCAGGCCGATGTCGGGCGGCGCGATCCGCGCCAGGTGCGTGATGTGCCCGATGCCGCGCGCACCCATCTCCAGGACGAGGTAGCGGGTCTTCTCGTCGGCGCGCAGCACGGTGAGCGGGTGGCCGATCTCGTTGTTGTACGAGCCCGGCGGCGCGACGGCCGGGCCGAGCCGGTCGGCGAGCCGCGCCAGCAGGTCCTTGGTCGAGGTCTTGCCGGCCGAGCCGGTGATGCCGACCACGGTGACCTGCGGCAGCAGCCGCAGCACCGCGTGCGCCAGCCGGGTCAGCGCGGCCGGGACGTTGTCGACCACGACCGCCGGCACGCCGACCGGCCGCTCGGCGAGCACCGCCGCCGCGCCCGCGGTGACGGCCTGGGCGGCGAAGTCGTGCCCGTCGGCGCGCTCGCCGCGGAACGCGGCGAACAGCGCGCCGGGCTCGGCCTTGCGGGAGTCGATCACGACGGGGCCGCGCACCACCGTGTCGGGGGAGGCGCCGTCGGGGCGGCCTCCGGTGATCTCGGCGATCCGCGCGAGCGAGAGAGGGATCACGTCAGCTCCTCGCCGGCCGCCGGTCTCATGCGTCGTCGCCGCTCAGTCGCCATCTCGCCTCTCCCGGCGCTCGCGCAGGACCCGCCTGACGACCTCGCGGTCGTCGAACGGGAGGACCGCGCCGCCGACATACTGCCCCTGTTCATGACCTTTGCCGGCGACGACCACGACGTCGCCGCGCCGGGCGCGGCCGATCGCCAGGGCGATGGCCGCCGCCCGGTCGGGCTCCACGATCACGTGCGCCCGTTCGTTCTCCGGCACGGTGAGTATCCCCCCGACCATAGCGCTGAGGATGGACCAGGGGTCCTCAGAGCGCGGGTTGTCGTTCGTGAGGACGACCACGTCGGCGTGGCGGGCGGCCAGCTCCCCCATGATGGGGCGTTTGCCGGTGTCGCGGTCGCCGCCGCAGCCCAGCACGATGATCAACCGCCCGGCCTCGCCGGCCGGACGGCCGCCGGCGCCTCCGGCCGCGATGAGCGGCCGCAGGGCGGCGAGGACGGCGCGCACCGCACCCGGCTTGTGCGCGTAGTCGACGAGGACGGTGAAGTCCTGGCCCTCCTCCACGCGCTCCAGCCGGCCGGGCACGCCCCGCACGCCGGCCACGCCGCGCACAGCGGTCTGCAGCGGGATGCCGGACTCGACCAGCGCGACGATCGCGCCGAGGGCGTTGGCGACGTTGAACGGGCCGGGCAGCGGCACCCGGGCCTCGGCCTCGACGCCGCCGGGCCCGACCACGCGGAACGCGCTGCCGCCGGGCTCGCACGCGATGTCTTCGGCCCGCCAGTCGGCGCCCGGGTCGCCGTCCGCCGAGAACGTCGTGACCGGCACCGTCGCCACGTGGGTCAGCCTCCGGCCCCAGGAGTCGTCGACGTTGACCACCCCGACCCGGCTGTACTCGGGCGTGAACAGCCGCGCCTTCACGGCGAAGTAGGCCTCCATCGTGCCGTGGTGATCGAGGTGGTCCTGGGACAGGTTGGTGAACACCGCCACCTCGCAGAAGGCCCCGCCGACCCGGCCGAGGTCGAGGGCGTGGCTGGAGACCTCCATCGCCACCCCCGTCACGCCGCGCTCGCGCATCAGCGCGAACACCGCGTGCAGGTCGGTGGCCTCCGGCGTGGTCAGCGCGCTCGGCAGCACCTCGTCGCCGACGCGGATCTGGATGCCGCCGACCAGGCCGGTCTCGTGCCCGGCCGCGCGCAGCCCGGCCTCCAGCAGGAATACCGTGGTCGACTTGCCGCTGGTGCCGGTCACCCCGAGCAGAGTGAGGTCGCGCGCCGGCTCGCCGTACACCCATGAGGCGACCCGGCCGAGCACCGACCGCGGGTCGTCGACGATGAGGACCGGCAGCCCCGAGGCCTCCGCCTTCACCCGCCCCTCGCGGTCGGTGAGGATTCCCGCGGCACCCGAGTCGGCGGCCTGCGCGGCGAACACCGCGCCGTGGAAACGGCTGCCGGGCAGCGCCGCGTACAGATCGCCCGGCCGCACCCGCCGGGAGTCGTGGGTCACCCCGGTGACCACCCCGCGGACCGGCCGGCCCTGCTCGCTCAGGCCGAGCAGGCTCACCAGCCCGGACAGCGGCCGGGCGGGGACGGTCTTGGGACGCATGGGGTCGGCTCTGTTGGACACGGCGGAGAGGGTATCGCTGGTCACCCGTGGTCTGCGGAGATACGGATCTTCTGCGGCCTTCCGGTGCTCGGCGGGACGTGCCGGCTCTGCAGCGCGAAGCTCATCACGTCCTTGAACACCGGCGCGGCCACCTGGCCACCGTAGTAGGCGGTGCGCGGCCGCTGCAGGACGACCAGCGCCACGAGGCGCGGGTTCTCCGCCGGCGCGAAGCCGACGAACGTGGAGGTGTAGCCGCCGCCCCGGTAGCAGCCGCAGGCCGGGTTGACCCTCTGCGCGGTGCCGGTCTTGCCGGCGACGCGGTAGCCGGGGATCTGCGCCTCCGGGGCGGTGCCGTCCTTGGAGATGACGCCTTCGAGCATCCTGGTCAGCTCCTCGGCCGTGGTGCGGCTGATCACCCGGCGCCGGGCCGGCGGTGCCGACGGGGTGAAGGCGCCGTGGTCGTCGGTGGTGCCCGCGACGATGTTCGGTGCCACCCGCACGCCGCCGTCGGCGATCGTGGCGTAGACGCTGGCGACCTGCAGGGCGTTGACCGACATTCCCTGCCCGAACGCGATCGTGTAGCGGTCGGTGCCCGACCACTGGGCCGGCGGCTTGAGCACTCCGGGGCTCTCCCCGGGCAGTCCGACACCGGTGACCTGCCCGTACCCGAACGCCCGCATGTAGTCGTACAGTTGCTGGGGCGTGACGCGTTCGCCGGCCAGGATGGCGCCGACGTTGCTCGACTCGGCCAGCACGCCGGCGAGGGTGAGCCGCTTGGTCGGGTGGTTCTCCGCGTCGTGGAAGGTGCGGTCGAACCGCGTGATGTGGTCGGGCACGGTGAACGCCGTGTCGGGCGTGACGCCGCCGGCCTCCATCGCCGCCGCGGCCGTGATCACCTTGCTGGTGCTGCCCGGCTCGAACCCGTCCTGCACGACCCGGTTGCCGAGGTCGCCGCCCTGCCAGTAGTGCTCCGGGTCGAAGGTCGGCGCGGTCGCCATCGCGAGGATCTGGCCGGTGCGCGGGTCCATCACGATGACGCTGCCGCTGTCGGCCTTGGTGGCCTTGACCTGCTTGGTGATCGCGTCCTGGGCCTTCCACTGGATGTCCTGGTCGAGGGTGAGGCGCACGCCCCGGCCGGGGATCGGCCTGCTCTGCTCGTCCTCGCCCATGGGGATGCGCTGGCCGTTCTCGCTCAGCTCGACCTTCTGCCAGCCACTGCGGCCCTTGAGCAGCTCGTTCATGCTGTACTCCAGGCCCGCGCCGCCATCGCCGTCACTGTTGACGAAGCCGACCACGTTCGCGGCGAGCGAGCCGTTCGGGTACACCCGGCGGTACTCCTTCTGGGTGCCGATGCCGCGGAAGTTCATGGCCGTCACCATGCGGGCGCGGTCGGGCTCGACGTGGTGGATCAGCTCGACATAGCGGTTGGTGCCGGACTTCGGCGTGAGCTTCTTCAGCAGGTCGGCCTGGTCGACGCCGAACATCGAGCTCAACGTCGCGGCGATCTTCGCCCGCTGGGAGGGGTCGACCATTACCGGGTCGGCGTAGATCAGCCGGGCCTCGACCGTCATCGCGAGCGGCCGGCCCTGCGCGAACGTGATCGGGCCGCGCACCGCCGGCAGCGGGATGCGGCTGAGCCGCTGCCGCATGGCCGCCTCGGCGTAGCCCTTCGACTCGATGCCCTGGAGCTGGACCAGCCGGCCGGCGAACAGCGACAGCACGAACGCCACCAGCAGCAGGCCGACGTTCAGCCGCTTCATCGGGTCGCGGCGGACCATCCGGCGCCGGGGCCGCTGCGGCGGACGGCGGGCCGGCGCAGGGCGGCCGCGCCGGGCGGGGGGCGCGGCGGCGCCCCCGCGCATGCCGGAACGCGGCGGCGGCGTGCGGGTGCGGCCGCTCTGCACCCGGCCGGCGCCGCCGCGCACGCCGCAAAGGAAGCGAGAGACACCGGGC
>JBEHYF010000037.1:0-39010 GCA_048498315.1 Actinomycetota bacterium | reverse complement strand
GGGAGACTCGTGATACTCCCCCCCTTCTCCCCCGCCGCTCACCTTCACGACCGGCACCCCGGCCGACAGCCCCTGCACCGTCAAGTTCACCGACACCAACGACTGGGGCAACGGCTACGTCGCGAACCTGGACATCACCAACAACGGCACCGCCCCGCTCGGCGGCTGGACCCTCGCCTTCACCTGGCCGACCGGCTGGCAGCAGGTGAGCAGCGGCTGGAACGCCAACTGGTCGCAGGACGGCCGGAACGTCAAGGCCACGGTCCTCGACACCGGCGGATCGATCGCCGCCGGGAGCACCACGAGCATCGGCTTCGTCGCCTCGTACAGCGGCCCGAACGTCCTCCCGACCGTCTTCACCCTCAACGGAACGATCTGCCACACCGAGTAGGCGAATCAAGGACGCGGGGGCGGCGGATCCCACCGGCCATCCCGGTGCGCCGCTCCCGCGCTCGGCCGTTCGCCCATCGCGTCCCGGCGAGCACCGGCGCCAACCGACCGCCTTTACCGGCTGCGATTCGGGTACAGAGGTTCGAGACGGTCGACGTGTACCGCGTAGATGAACGGTCCTGTCGCGACCGCCGGCCTGAAGATGGCCCCTTCAGACCGTCTGGATGGGTTCTCCCGCTTGGAACAGATCGATCACGTCTTCCAATTCGGCGCCCCCGTGAGCGAACCGCGGCCGGCCGAAGGCGTGATCGGCGTCGATGAGGACGCCGGCGAGGCGATACTGAGGCAAGCGGATCATGCGCAGACAGATCCGCATAGCGCAGGGCCGGGGCGGGCTCCGGACGGGCACCACCTTGCCATGAGGGGAGCCGATTACGTGGCGGTCCGTCCGTCGCGGGAGCGGGTGCGGGCAGCCCGTCCGGATCAGGGCGCGATGATAAGCACTTCCAAGGTGCGGGGGCCGTGGACGCCCTCGACGCGGTCGAGTTCGATGTCGCTGGTCGCCGACGGGCCGCTGATCCACGTCAGCGGGCGGGACGGGTCGAGGCGTTCCAGGGCCTCGGGAACCGTGCGGACGATCTGGTCGCGGCGGACGACGCACAGGTGGTAGTCGGGGATGAGGGTGAGGGCGCGGCGGCCCTGGTCCTCCCCTGCGTCGAGCACGATCGTGCCGGTCTCGGCGATGGCGACGGCGCAGCCGGTGACGACGCCGTCCAGCGCGTCAAGGCCGGCGGCGGACAGCGGCGGATCGTCGCGTACGGCCTCGGCGTCGCCCAGCCATTCGGGGGCGATGCCGGCCGGGGCGGCGACGCGGCGGGCCTGCCGGGCGCGCAGCGCCTCGGCCACGGCCGCGGCGACGTCGGTGACCCGGCGGACCTGTGCCCGGTAGTCGACCAGGCGGTCGACCAGCAGCTCGACCAGGTCCGGGCCGGATCGTGTGCGCTCGTACGCGCGTGGCACGCCGGTGTCGTCGGCCGGTTCGGTGGCGGGCACGTCGGCCAGCGCCGCACGGACCCGGGCGAGGATTCGCTCGCGCGAGCTCATCGGTCACCCCCTGAATCCGAACCCGCGTCGCCGTTCGCGCGCGGGCCATCGCGACCGGGCTCGCCTCCGGCGTTCCGGTCCGGAACGCCGTCCGCGCCGGCGTGCGGCGTGCCGTCGCCGCGGGTGCCGACGCGGCCGGCGGCGTGTTCACGCGCCCACCAGTCGCGGAAGGACTCGCGCGGGGGGACGGGCACGTCGCGGGTGTCGGACCAGGCGGACAGCGGGCCGGGCAGGCGGCGGGGCGTCCAGCGGCGGAACCGGGCGGCGGAGCGCTGCGCGAGCGACAGCCACCGCGGCGAGTCGAAGACCCGCCGGGCGGTGCCCATCGCCAGCCGCTCGATGACATGGCCGCGTGTCACCGCCTTGGCGCGCAGGTCGAGCAGCACCTCGGGGATGTTGATCGCGACGGGACACACCTCGTAGCAGGCGCCGCACAGCGTCGAGGCGTACGGCAGCGACTCCTCCAGCGGGCCGGCCATCCCGCGCAGCTGCGGGGTCAGGATGGCGCCGATCGGGCCGGGGTAGACCGAGCCGTACGCGTGCCCGCCCGCCCGCTCGTACACGGGGCACACGTTCAGGCAGGCAGAGCAGCGGATGCAGCGCAGCGCCTGGCGGCCGGCCCGGTCGGCGAGCACGGAGGTGCGCCCGTTGTCCAGCAGCACGAGGTGGAACTCCTGGCCCTCGGTGGCGCCGGTCCACATCGACGTGTACGGGTTCATCCGCTCGCCGGTGGACGAGCGTGGCAGGAGCTGCATGAAGACCTCGAGGTCCCGCCACGTCGGCACCAGCTTCTCGATGCCGACGACGGAGATCAGCGTCTCGGGCAGGGTGAGGCACATGCGGCCGTTGCCCTCGGACTCCAGCACGACGAGCGTGCCGGTCTCGGCGACCGCGAAGTTGGCGCCGGAGATGCCGACCTTGGCGGACAGGAAGCGTTCGCGCAGGTGCAGCCGGGCGGCCTCGGCGAGGGCGCGCGGGTCGTCGGTCAGGTGCTCCGGCGCGGGGCGGCCCCACTCCGCCATGGTGCGCATGAAGATCTCGCGGATCTCGGCGCGGTTGCGGTGGATCGCGGGGACGAGGATGTGCGAGGGCCGGTCGTCGCCGAGCTGCACGATCAGCTCGGCCAGGTCCGTCTCGTACGCGCGGATGCCGGCGGCCTCCAGCGCGCCGTTGAGGTCGATCTCCTGGGTGGCCATCGACTTGACCTTGACGACCTCGTCCTGCCCGGCCGCCCGCACCAGGTCGACGACGATGCGGTTCGCCTCGGCGGCGTCCTCGGCCCAGTGCACGTGGCCGCCGGCCGCGGTGACGGCCGCCTCCAGCCTCTCCAGGTGGACGTCGAGGTGCCGCAGCGTGCGGTCCTTGATGGCCGCGCCGGCCGCGCGCAGCGCCGCCCAGTCCGGCTGCTCGCCGACGACGGCGGCGCGCTTGGCGCGGATCGTGTGGGTGGCCTTGCGCAGGTTGTGCCGCAGCTGCGCGTCGCCGACCGCCGCGGCCGACGCCGCCGGGAAGGCGGGCATCCCCATGAACGTGCCGCCCGTGCTCATCGCGCCCGCCTCCCTCGTCCCGCTCGCGGCCGTTCCGGCGTGATCACAGGGCGTCCTCCTCGGTCGAGGCGAGGATCTCGGCGAGGTGCGCGACGCGCACTCCGGTGCGCTGGCGGGACAGCGAACCGCCGATGTGCATCAGGCAGGAGTTGTCGGTGGCGCACAGCACCTCCGCCCCGGTGTCCAGCACGGCCCGTACCTTGTCGGCGCACATCGCGGCCGAGACGGCCGGGTTCTTCAGCGAGAACGTGCCGCCGAAGCCGCAGCACTCGTCCGCGCCGCCGAGCGGGACGAGGGTGAGGCCGCGCACCTTCGCCAGCAGGTCGAGCGGCCGCGAGCCGACCTTGAGCGAGCGCAGCGAGTGGCAGGTCGGGTGGTAGGTGACCGTGTGCGGGAAGTACGCGCCGACGTCGGTGACCCCGAGCACGTCGACGAGGAACTCCGACAGCTCGTACACGCCGGCGGGCGGCGTGACGCCGAGAGACGGGTACCATTCGCGGACCATGGCCGCGCACGACCCGGACGGCACGACGACGGCGTCGTAGCCCTCGACGGCGGCGGTGAGGCGGCCGGCGAGGGGCCGGGCGTCCGCCCGGTAGCCGGTGTTGAAGTGCATCTGCCCGCAGCACGTCGCCGACGCCGGAACGTCGACGATGCAGCCGAGCCGCTCCAGGAGGCGCACCACCGCGCGCCCGGTCTTCGGGAACAGCGTGTCGTTCACGCAGGTGACGAACAGGGCGACGCGCATGGGCCTCAACCTATCCCGTACACCCGGCGCGCGGTCCCCCCGAATACGGCGTTCCGGTCGTCCGGCGGCACGGCCTCCTCGGCGAGCGCGAAGACCTCGTCGTACGTGGCGGCGAGCGTGCAGACGGGCCAGTCGGAGCCGAACATCACGCGGTCGGCGCCGAAGGTGTCCAGCGCGTGCCGCGCGTACGGCAGGACGTCGGCCGGTTTCCAGCCGGGCGCGGCCTCGGTGACCAGGCCGGACAGTTTGACGGTGACGTTCGGCAGCGCGGCCATCGACGTGATCCACGACGCCCACGGCTCCCAGACGCCGCCGGCGATGTCCGGTTTGCCGCAGTGGTCGAGCACGAACGATACCTCCGGCAGGCGGCGCGCGAGCTCCAGCGCGGCGTCCGCCTGCGGCGGCTTGACCAGCAACTCGTAGACGAGCCCGGCGGCGCCGACGGCGGCGACGCCGCGGACCACCTCGGGGCGGACCAGCCACCGCGGGTCGGGCTCGTCCTGCGCCTGGTGGCGGATGCCGACGAGCAGGTGCCCGGACGGCGTCTCCCGGAGCGCGGCGAGCCGGTCCGCGACGCCGGGCCGGGTGAGGTCGAGCCAGCCGACCACGCCGGCGACCGGGCCCGGCGCGTCGAACCAGTCGGTCTCGACCGGGTCGCCGGCCACGTCCAGCAGTTCGAGCGTCTCGGCCTCGTCGTGCGCCGCCTGCACGACGATCGAGTGCCGGACCCGGTGCGGCCTGGTGACGCCGGCGTAGCGGTCGTGGTCGAAGCGGCCGCGCAGCGGGTCGGCCCACGGGCCGTCCATCCACGGATAGTCGCGCGCGTCGGTGTCCCACAGGTGGTGGTGCGCGTCGACCAGCGCCCGCCCACCGGAGAACGCCTCGTCGTCCGTCATGGCCCTCCCTCACCGTCGAACAGGTCCGTCCACAACGCGTCCGGAATGTCCATCGCGTACAGGTCGACATTGTCGTCCACCTCGGCGGGGGTGCGACAGCCCACGAGGACGCTCGCCACGGCGGGATGCCGGAACGGGAACCGCAGCGCCGCCGCGCGCAGCGGCACGCCGTACGCCCCGCACACCCGCTCCAGCGCGGCCACGCGCTCCAGGATCTCCGGCGGCGCCGGCCGGTAGTCGTACGTGGTGCCGCCGGCGAGCAGCCCGGAGTTGTACACCCCGCCGGCGACGACGGACGTGCCGCGGCGCGCGCAGGCGGGCAGCAGGTCGCGTTCGGCCGAGCGGTCCAGCAGCGTGTACCGCCCGGCGCACAGCACGACGTCCAGGTCGAGGCGTTCGACGAACCGCGTCAGCATGGGGGTCTGGTTCATCCCGGCGCCGATCGCCCCGACGACGCCCTCCTCGCGCAGTGCGGCCAGGGCCGGGTAGGCGGTCGCGTAAACCTCCTCCTCGTGGTCGTCCGGGTCGTGCAGGTAGACCAGGTCGACATGGTCGGTGCCGAGGCGTTCCAGCGACTCCTCCAGCGACCGCCGCACGCCGTCCGCGCTCCAGTCCCACCGCCGCTTGTACGGCGGCGGGTCGGCGAAGCCCTCGGTCTCCGGCGGCTCGCCCGGCGCCAGCGGCACCAGCAGCCGCCCGACCTTGGTGGACAGCACGTACGCCGCACGCTTGCCGGCGACCTCGGCCAGGGCCGCGCCGATGCGCTGCTCGCCGCGCCCGGCGCCGTAGTGCGGCGCGGTGTCGAAGTAGCGGATCCCCCGCTCCCAGGCGCGGCGTACGGTGGCGGCCGCCTCCGCCTCGGACACGGACGCGAACAGGCCGCCGATCGGAGCGCCGCCCAGCCCCAGCGCGGTGACCTCGACCCGCGAACCGCCCAGCCTCCGGCGTTCCATCATGTGTCCTGCCATCATGTGTCCTGCGCCTGTCCGGAGGTGATCCGGCTGATGATCAGGGCGAGCAGGATGATCGCGCCGTCGAGCGCGCCGATCCACTGGGCCGGCACGCCGGCCAGGGTCAGCACGTTCTGGATCAGGTAGAGCAGCAGGATTCCGGTGAACGCTCCGAAGATCGTGCCGCGCCCGCCGTTCAGCGACACACCGCCGATCACCGCCGCGGCGAAGACCGTGAAGATGGCGCCGTTGCCCTGCGCGGCGGCCACCGACGCGAGACGGCCGGTGATGAGCAGCCCGCCGAGTGCGGCCAGCACGCTGGCGAGGATCAGTGTCACCCACAGCACGCGGTCGACGCGGATGCCGGCGGCGCGGGCGGCGTCGGCGTTGCCGCCGATCGCGTACAGCGACCGGCCGAACCGCGTGTAGCCGGTCACGGCGATCGCCGCCGCGTACAGGATCAGGCAGATCCAGATCGATGCGGGCAGCCCGGCCCAGACGGCGTTGCCCAGGTAGATCATGGAGTTCGGCAGGTTGAAGAACGTCTTTCCGCCGGTGATGCCGGTCAGCAGGCCGCGCAGGACGATCAGCATGCCGAGCGTGACGATGAAGCCGTTGAGGCGGAACCGCACGATCAGCAGGCCGTTGATCCACCCGATGACCACGCCGACGACCAGCGTGATCGGCACCGACCAGGCGCCGGACAGCCAGCCGAGGCCGTGCGTGACGCCGGGCGCCAGCACCAGCCAGGCGGCGACGCCGGGCGCGAGGCCGAACGTCGACTCCAGCGACAGGTCCATCCGCCCGGCGATCAGCACGAGCGCCTCGGCCAGCACGAGCAGCGAGATCTCCGACTGCTGCTGCAGCACGTTGACCAGGTTGTCCCAGTGCAGGAACACCGGGTTGACGAAGTAGCCGACGACGCAGATCACGATGATCGCCGGCACCAGCGCGAGGTCGCGCAGCCGCGCCAGCCGCGGCGTGGCCGTACGGGCGGGCGCGGATGCGGCCACGGCCGTCTGTGTCTCAGTCACCGATACCCTCCATGGCGGCGATCAGTTCGTGGTCGGTCCAGCCGCCGCCCAGCTCGGCGACGACGGCGCCCTTGAACAGCACGATCACCCGGTCGCACGGGCGAAGGTCGTCCACGTCGTCGGAGATGACCAGCACGCCGGCGCCGCCGGCGGCGGCGGTCGAGGCGGTGCCGAGCAGCGTCTCCTTGGCCCGCACGTCGACGCCGGCGGTCGGCTGCATGAGGACGAGCAGCTTCGGGTCGCTCGCCAGGGCACGGGCCATGACGACCTTCTGCTGGTTGCCGCCGGACAGCGCGGCGACCGGCTGCTCCGGGCCGGACGCCTTGATGTCGAGGTCCGCGATGGCGCGGGCGCCGAGCGCGTCCCGCCGCCGCGGCGCGACCAGCCCGTACCGGCCGAGCCGCTCCGGCACGGTGAGGGTGGCGTTCTCGGCGATCGACAGCCCGGGCACGAGGCCCTGGTGGTGCCGGTCCTGCGGGACGAACCCGGCGCCGGCCCGCAGCGCCGCCGTGACGCTGCCCGGCCGCGGCCGCGTGCCGCCGATCTCGACGGTGCCGCGCGCCGCCCGGCGCAGGCCGACGATCACCTCGCCGACCGCCATCTTCCCCGACCCGCCGGCGCCGGCCAGCCCGACGACCTCGCCGGGGGCGACCGACAGCGACACGTCCTCGAACACGCCGGGCAGGCCGAGCCCGGTGACGCGGAGCGCGGGCGGCGCCTCGGCGCGGGGCGCCGGGCGATGGGCGTCCACGTCGATCAGCCCGGTCGCCTCCCCGGTCATCGCCGTGATCAGCGCGTTCTTGTCCAGCTCGGCGACGGGCGAGGTCACGATGTGCCGGGCGTCGCGCAGCACGGTGACGCTGTCGCACACCTCGTACACCTCGTCGAGGTGGTGGCTGATGAACAGGAACGTCACGCCCGACTCGCGCAGCGACCGCATGCGGGCGAACAGCCGCTCGATCGCCCGGCCGTCGAGCTGCGCGGTCGGCTCGTCGAGGATGATGAACCGCGAGCCGTGCGACAGCGCCCGCGCGATCTCGACGAGCTGGCGCTGCTCGACGGTGAGGCGTTCGGCCGGCAGCCGTACGTCGACGTCGACCTCCCAGGCGTCCAGCAGTTCCCGCGCCCTGCGGCGGAGGGTGCCCCAGGAGATCAGGCCGCTGCCCTGGCGGCCCCGGCCCTGCCTGTTCAAGAAGAGGTTCTCGGCCACCGACAGCGACGGGATGACCGTCGGCTTCTGGTAGACGCAGGCCACCCGCGCCCGCCACGCCTCGCGGTCGGCGAGCGGCGGCGCGGGCGCGCCGCCGAACTCCACCGCCCCCGCGTCGGGCGGGACCAGGCCGGTGAGCACGGACACCAGCGTGGACTTGCCCGCGCCGTTGCGGCCGACGAGGGCATGGATCTCCCCGTCCCGTACGGCCAGCGAGACGTCGTCCAGCGCGACGGTCACGCCGAACCGCTTGGTGATGTGGTGTGCCGCCGCGACCGGCCGGGGGTCGGCCGCGGCGTCGGCGGGAGCGGCGGTCATTTGATCTGGTTGCCCCAAAGCTGCGGGTCGGTGTACTTCAGCGAGCCCGGGTAGGACCCGTCCTTGGTGACGAGCGGGGCCGGCAGCTGGTCCTCGAGAAGTCCCGGGCGGGGCTGCACGATCGTGGAGTCGTGGTCGGTCTTGCCGGGGGCGAACTTCTTCCCCTGGATCGCGGCCTTGATGTAGTACAGCGCGTACTTGGCGTACAGGTCGGCGGGCTGGGAGACGGTCGCGTCGATCTCACCCGCGCCGATCGCCTTCATCTCCTCGGGGATGCCGTCGTTGGAGACGATCGCGATGTGCTTGGGGTTGCCGGCCGGGACCAGCAGGCCCTTCTGCTTCAGCACGTTCAGCGTCGGGGCGAGGAAAGCGCCGCCGGCCTGCATGTAGATGCCCTTGAGGTCGGGGTTGGCGGCCAGCGTGGTCTGCAGCTTGTTCGCCCCGACGTCGCCCTTCCACTCGGTCGGCAGGCCGATGACCTTCATGTTCGGGTAGTTCTGCTTCATGCACTGGTCGAACGCCGTGGTCCGGTCGCGACCGTTGATCGAGGCCAGGTCGCCCTCCAGCATCGCGACCTTGCCCTTGCCCTTGAGCGTGTCGCCGAGGAAGTGGCAGGCCTTCTGGCCGTACGCGATGTTGTCGGCGCGGACGACCATGTAGACGTCGCCGCTGTCGGGACGGGTGTCGACGGTGACGACCGGGATCTTCTTCTGCTTGAGCTGGTTCAGCGTCGGTGCGACCGCGGCGGTGTCCTGCGGGGCGAGCACGACGCCCTTGACGCCCTGGCCGATGAGCGACTGGGTGTTGGCGGCCAGCTTGGCGATGTCGTTCTCGGAGTTGGTGGTCTTCAGGGTCAGGCCGAGCTGCTTGCCGTACTGCGGGACGTACTTGATATAGGAGTTCCAGAAGTCGGTGTCGGACCGGGGGTAGTCCACTCCGACGACCATGCTGCCGCCGGACGACCCGGATGAGCTGCTCTTGCATCCGGTCAGCAGCAGCGCCGCCGAGGCGAGCGCGGCTCCGGCCGCGAGGGTCGTGCGCTTCATTTCACTTACCTTTCTGGACGAAGTCGCAGGCCGGCCATGCCCCCGTCGACCGCCAGCGCCGTTCCTGTCGTCGCCGAGGCCAGCGGGCTCGCCAGGTAGGCGATCGCCGCGGCGACCTCGTCTGGAGTGACCAGCCGGCCACTCGGCTGCCGGGCGGCCAGCGCGGCCCGTTCCGCCTCCGGGTCGCCGGCCGCCGCCAGCAGCCGTCCGATCCAGGGCGTGTCGGCCGTTCCGGGGTTCACGCAGGTGACCCGGACGCCCTCGCGAAGGTGGTCGGCGGCCATCGCCAGCGTGAGCGACTGCACCGCGCCCTTCGTCGCCGAGTACAGCGCGCGGGCGGGCAGCCCGGCGGTGGCCGCGATCGAGCACGTGTTGACGATCGCGGCGTGCTCGGAGCGGCGCAGGTGCGGCAGCGCGGCCCGGCTCACCCGCACCATGCCGAACACGTTGACGTCGAAGACGTTCCGCCACTCGTCGTCGTCGTTGTCCTCGACGGTGCCCTGGGCGCCGATCCCGGCGTTGTTGACCAGTACGTCCAGCCCGCCGAGGTGCTCGACCGCCTCCGCCACCGCGGCGCGGACCGACGCGTCGTCGCGTACGTCGGCCCGCACGCCGTACAGCGGCTCGGGCGGGTCGCCCAGGTCGAGCACGGCGACCGTCGCGCCGCGCTCGGTCAGCAACCGCGCGGTGGCCAGCCCGATGCCGGAGGCGCCCCCGGTCACGATTGCCCTGATGCCGCTGAACTCCACGTCACATCCTCCAGGCGATTCCGTCGGGATAGGCGTGCTCGACCAGGCTCTCCGCCCGGAGCTGCGCCGACATGCCGGGCGCCTCGGGCGCCAGGTAGTGCCCGCCGCGGATCCGCACCGGGTCGGTGAAGTGCTCGTGCAGGTGGTCGACGTACTCGATGACGCGGTCCTCGATCGAGCCGCTGACCGCGAGGTAGTCGAACATCGACAGGTGCTGCACGACCTCGCACAGCCCGACGCCGCCGGCGTGCGGGCAGACCGGCACGCCGTACTTGGCGGCCAGCAGCAGGTTCGCGACGTTCTCCGTGACGCCCGCGACCCGGCAGGCGTCGATCTGCATGATGTCGATCGCCTCGGCCTGCAGCATCTGCTTGAAGACGACGCGGTTCGCCACGTGCTCGCCGGTCGCCACCCGCACCGGGCGCACACCGCGCCGTACGGCGGCGTGGCCGAGGACGTCGTCCGGGCTGGTGGGCTCCTCGATCCACCACGGGTCGTACGGGGCCAGCGCGTTCACCCATTCGATGGCCTGGCCGACGTCCCAGCGCTGGTTGGCGTCGATGGCGATGCGCACGTCCGGTCCGACGGCCTCGCGGGCCAGCCGCATGCGCCGTATGTCGTCGTCCAGGTTTCCGCCGACCTTGAGCTTGATCTGGGTGAACCCGTCCGCGACCGCCTCGCGCGCCAGGCGCACCAGCTTGTCGTCGGTGTAGCCGAGCCAGCCGGGCGTGGTCGTGTACGCGGGGTAGCCGGTCTCCAGGAGCTCTTCCTCGCGCTCGGCGCGCCCGTCGCGGGCGGCCGTCAGCAGGTCGACCGCCTCCGCGGGGGTCAGTGCGTCGGTGAGGTAGCGCCAGTCGACCAGGTCGACGATCTGCTCGGGCGTCATGCCGGCCAGCAGCCGCCAGACGGGCGTGCCCGCCACCCGGCCGGCGAGGTCGAACGCGGCATTGACGAGGGCGGCGGCGGCCATGTGCACGGCGCCCTTCTCGGGGCCGAGCCAGCGCAGGTGCGAGTCGTGCACCAGCCGCCGCGCGAACTCGCCCAGGTCGGCCGGGTCCAGCTCGCGGCCGACGACGAGCGGCGCGTACGCCTCGATCGCCGCGACGCACACCTCGGTGCCGCGCCCGATCGTGAAGGTGAAGCCGTGGCCCTCGGCCTCATCGGCGTGCAGCACGACGTACGCGGCGGAGTAGTCGGGGTCGGGGTTCATGGCGTCCGAGCCGTCCAGCGCCCGCGAGGTGGGGAACCGGACGTCGTGGACGTCAAGCGAGGTGATCTTCATGCCAGCCTCTGCCGCTGCCGGCCGAGACCGTCGATCTCCAGCTCCATGACGTCGCCGGCGCGGAGGAACGGCGTGCCCGGGCGGCCCATCGCGACGCCGGCGGGCGTGCCGGTCAGGATGACGTCGCCAGGGTCGAGGACCATGAACCGGCTGACGTACCAGACCAGGTGGTACACGCCGAAGATCATGTCTTTAGTGCTGCCGTCCTGCCGGAGCTCGCCGTTGACCCAGGTGCGCAGAGTCAGGTCGTGCGGGTCGGCGATCTCATCGGCCGTGACGAGGTAGGGGCCGAGCGGGCTGAACGTCTCGCACGACTTGCCCTTGTCCCAGGTGCCGCCGCGGTCGAGCTGGTACTCCCGCTCCGACACGTCGTTGCCGATCGTGTACCCGGCGATCAGCGGGCGGGCCTGCTCGGGCGAGTCGAGGTACCGGGCCCGGCCGCCCATCACGACGGCCAGCTCGACCTCGTAGTCGGTCTTCGTGCTGCCCGGCGGGATGCGCACGTCGTCCTCCGGGCCGACCAGGGTGTTGGTCGCCTTCATGAAGATGATCGGCTCGGCGGGGATGTCCGCACCGGTCTCGGCGGCGTGGTCGCGGTAGTTCAGGCCGATGCAGACGATCTTGCCGGGCCGCGCGATCGGAGGCCCGATCCGGCCGCCGCCCTGGAGGGGTGGCAGCTCGCCGGCCGCGTACGCGGCCGCGACGCGGTCGAGGCCGCCGTCGAGGAGGTCGCCGTCGATGTCGCGGGTCAGCTCGGAAAGATCGAGCGGCGTCCCGTCCTCGGCCATGACCGCGGGCCTTTCGGCGCCTTCGGGTCCGACGCGCAGGAGCTTCACGTGGGCGTGCCTTTCGGGTCGCGCGTTGGTCCGACCTCTTGTCCATTCATCGGACCACTTACGTGAGACATAAGAACATTCTTGGCCGTAAACCTGACAATACCCCGTTATACACTTGTTACATACAACTCATTGGTAGGATCACTCGCCGCCGACGATGATGGCGTCGCCGTCTCAGAAGGGAGCGCCCGTGGCCGGCCCCGTTGGCGCGAACCGCCGCACCGTCACCCAGCGGGCGATCGAGCAGATCAAAGCCAAGATCGCCGCCGGGGAGCTGGCGCCCGGCCAGCGGCTGCCGACCGAACGCGACCTCGCCGCCGAGCTCGGGCTGTCGCGCAACTCGATGCGCGAGGCGATCCGCGCCCTCACCGTCCTCGGCGTGCTGGAGGCCCGGCACGGCGCCGGCATCTACGTGACCCGGCTGGAACCCGACGACCTCCTGGAGACGTTCGGCGCCGTCGCGGAGATGTCCCGCGGCGACACGCTGCTGCACCTCGTCCAGGTGCGCAAGATCCTGGAGCCGGCCGCCGCTGCCGCCGCGGCCGCCCGCATCGACGAGGCCGGCCTGGCCCGGCTGCGCGCCGAGATGGCCGCGATGGACCGCGGCACCACGGACGAGGAGAAGGTCGGCCACGACCTGGAGTTCCACCGCATCATCAACGAGGCCGCGGGCAACCCGGTGCTGACCGCCCTCCTCGGCGGCCTGAACAGCCGCACCTTCCGGGCCCGCGTCCGGCGCGGCCGCCGCGTGGAGGGCGTCTACCGGCGCACCGCGCACGAGCACGAGGAGATCTACCGGGCGATCGTCGAGCGCGACCCCGACGGCGCCCGCACCGCCGCCGCCGTGCACATCGGCGCGGTCGAGGAATGGGTCCGCCGCCAGGCGGAGGAAGAGGAGTGAGCATGCGCGTCGCCCTGCACACCCGGCTCCGTCCGGGCTGCGAGGAGGAGTACGAGCGGGCGCACCGCGAGGTCCCGGCCGAGCTGGTCCAGGCCATCCGCGACGGCGGCGCACGGGAGTGGACCATCTGGCGCAGCGGCCTGGACCTGTTCCACGTCATCGACTGCGACGACTACGCCGCGCTGCTGGCGTCTCTGCGGGACCTGCCGGTCAACGTCGCCTGGCAGGCGCGCATGGCCGGCTACCTCGACGTCGTCCACGACTACTCCGGCGACGGCGCCGCCAAGACCCTCCCGGTCGTCTGGAGCCTGTGACCCGCTGGCCGGGTCCGGCGGCCCCGCGCGGCCACCGTCGGGAAGCCGGCCGCGCAGGGCAAAGACCGTGCCGTTCCAGCAGCGGACGAGCCGCGCCGCCACACCCTTGTACCGGCGAGTATCTCGAACGGGCTTCCACCTGCCCGGCGCCCGACCGGCCGGCGCGGCGCCGGCCCTCGCCTACGTCCGTCCGGGGCGCGCCCGGGGATCACACGTCGACGGACTCGCCGGGGCTCAGGCGGCGGAAGTCGGCGTTCTGCCTTTCGCCCTCGCCTTCGAGCTGACTCTTCATCAGGCCGAGCCCGACGTCGTTCAGCAGGCCGTCGTGGATCGCGTACGCGCGCCGGGGACGTACCGCGCGCAAGTAGTCGATCATCTCCGGTGCCTTCATCCACGGCGCCTGGCCGGGGACCAGCAGCGTCGGCGCCGGCACGACCGTGAAGGCGTCGCCCGGGTGGAAGACCTCGCCGTCGATGAGGAAGCCGACGTTCTCCACGGCGGGCACGTCGGGGTGGACGATCTCGTGCTTCTGCCCGGCGACGGCCACGTCGAAGCCCGCCACGGTCAGCGCGTCGCCGTCGCCGACGGCCCGGACCCGGTCGCCGAGGTCGTCCAGGCCGGCGGCGACGGCGCGGCAGGTGTAGACGGTGAGGTCCGGGTCGTCGGCGAGCGCCCGGCGCAGGCGGTCGGCCGCGAAATGGTCGAAGTGCTCGTGCGTGATGAGGACGGCGTCGGCGCCGGCCAAGGCGTCGTCCTCCGGCGTGAGCCCGCCAGGGTCGATGACGAGGGTGCGGTCGTCTTTCTGCAGGCGGACACAGGCGTGTCCGAGCTTCGTCAGCCTCATTCTCCTGATCCTTTCACCGGCGTTCGCCGGGCCGTGCCGGCCCACCGTGGAACCTTTCCGGCCAGGCACCGCCCATGCCTCCGCGCCGGTGTGCGGCCCGGTCTGCGGTTCAGTCTGCTGTTCGGTCTGCGGGCCGGCACGCCCTCCGGCCGGGAACGGCCCATGGCGGTCCGTTGACGAGCAAGTGGCCGCTTGGTAAACGTGGGCGAGCTCGCGTCCTCGGGGGTCAGGAGATCGCGGGGGTCAGGAGATCGTTGCGCCGTCCGCGAAGACGACCATACCCCACATTCGGGCGGCGTCCCCCGCGCGGCGCGGGTCGCGGGCCGCGGTCTCCCGAAGCCGCGGCCCGTTGGAAGGGACGGGCCCCGGAGGCCTCCTCGTGGAGGCCTCCGGGGCCCTCGTCGTTCCGGAAATCTCAGATGTTCTGCTCGGCGAGACGGAAGGTCACGTCGCCTCTCTCGTCGACGCTGGCGTCGAGCGTCATCTCGTCAAGGATCGTCGCCGCGTCCGGCTCAAGGTAGACGCGCGCGCCCTGCTCCTCGACGATCTCGTCACCGGCCTGGGGCCCCTCGGCCACCGCGAGCGAGAGCGTGCCCGCCTCGTCGGTCTGGCTCTGTGTGGCGATCCTTAGCCCGGTCTGCGGCGAAAGTTCGGGCTGGCTCGTAACCGTACGAATCACCTGAACCGCCGACTCGGTCAGCGTGAGCACCGTTAACAGCTCCTTAAGGGTCGATTGTGCGATCGGCACGGTACGGGCCGTGCATGCGCGCTGACATGCCCGATGAAGCCGTCACCAAACATGCCATCTCGTCCCTATTGCAGATGGATGTCCGGATCACCTGGCCCGATCCGGCGCCGGTCGCCGTCCCTCACGGGGCCAGCGCCCGGACCGCCTCCCGCATCTGGACGCTCCCGGCCGGGACAACCGCCAGAACCGGCGTGTCCAGGCCGTTGTCGACGTATTCGCGGACCCGGGCCCGGCATGCCTCCGGCGAGCCGTGCACGATCAGGTCGTCCACGACCTCGTCCGGTACCGCCTCTAGCGCGGCCTTGCGGTCGCCCGCGGCCCACGCCGCGTTCATCGCGGCGAGCTTCTCCCCGCGGCCCAGCCACTCGTGGAACGCGGTGTACACCGGCACCGTCATGTACGCGGCGATCAGCCGGCGGCCGACCGCGCGCGCCTCCTCGGCGTCGTCCGTCGGGCAGACGAAGATCCGCGCGATCAGTTCCTTGTCCGCCCCCAGGACGGCGCGCACCTTGCGGACGTCGTGCGGGGCCAGCCAGTTGGTGATCGCACCGTCGGCCTCGCGCGCCGCGAGCCGCAGCATGCCGGGGCGCAGTGCGGCCAGCACGATCGGCGGCGGCGTCTCCGGCGGGTTCTCCAGCCGGAAGCCCTTGATCCCGAGCGCCTCGTCGGTGACCTTCTCGCCGGCCAGGGCGCGGCGCAGGAAGCGCAGCGTGTCGCGGGCGCGGCGGTACGGCTCGGTGAACGGGATGCCGTTCCAGCGCTCCACGATCACCGGTGACGACGTGCCGATGCCGAGCACGAACCGGCCCGGCGCCAGGCCGGCCAGGGTGGCCGCCTGCTGGGCGAGCAGGCCGGGGCCGCGGGTGAACACCGGCACGATCGCCGGCCCGAGGCGCAGGCCCGGCGCCCACTGGGAGGCGAGCGCGAGCGGCGTGAAGGCGTCGACGCCGTTGGTCTCGGCGGACCAGACGTCCGTGTAGCCGAGCCCGGCGAGCTCTTCGGCGACCTGCCGGTGCTCGGCCAGCGGGACGCCGTTCAGCGGAATGGTCAGCCCCCATCGCGACATCGGAGCAGCCTCCTCAGGCGATCGACGAACGGACCATGGAACCGCCGTCCACCACGAGGGTGTGCCCGGTCAGCCAGCTCGCGGTGTCGCCGGCGAGGAAGACGACCGCCTTGGCGATGTCTTCCGGCTCGCCCAGGCGGCGCAGCGGCATGTGCCGTGCGATCGCCTCCTCGTTGTTCTCCCAGAGGGCCCGCGCGAGGTGCGTCTTGACCAGGCCGGGGGCGACGCAGTTGACGCGCACGGAGGGGGCCAGCTCCATGGCGAACTGCCGGGACAGGTGGATCACCGCCGCCTTGGTGGCGTTGTAGTAGCCGATGCCGAACTCGGTTGACAGCCCGCCGACCGAGGCGATGTTGACGATCGACCCGCCGCGCGACTCCATGGACAGCTTCCAGGCGAGGCTGGTCCACAGCACGATCGCGTACTGGTTGACCTGGACGGTCTTGTCGGCCTGCGCGGTGGTGATGTCGACCATGGGGCCGAAGTGCGGGCTGGTTCCGGCGTTGTTGACGAGCACGTCCACGCCGCCGAACTCGGCGACCGCCGCCTCGACGCAGGCCCGGGCCGCGTCCTCGTCGCCGACGTGCGCGGCCTTGGCGAGCACGCCGACGCCGGGGTGGGCAGCGGCGATCTCCTTGGCGACCTCATCGAGGGCGTCCTGCTTGCGGGACGACAGGACGACGTTGCAGCCCTGCGCCGCCAGCGCCTCCGCCGTCGCCTTCCCGATGCCCCGCGACGCGCCGGTGACGAGGGCCGTCTTGCCCGCCAGGCCGGTGTCCAGTCCCATGATCACACCTCTCAGTGCTGACACCCGAATCAGGTTCAGCTTAGTATCCTGCCATGCGGGTATCCGGCAAGAACATCCTCATCACCGGCGCGGGCAGCGGCATCGGCGCGGCACTGGCCCGCCGGTTCGCCGCCGAGGGCGCCGCCTCGCTCTGCCTGTCCGACATCGACGGCGAGGCGGTCGAGCGGGTCGCCGCCGGGCTGCCGTGCCGCACCCTCGCGCTGCGCACCGACGTGGGGCGCGAGGACGACGTGCGCTCCATGGTCGAGGCCGCGGCCGGTCTCGGCCCGATCGACCTGCTGTGCTCCAACGCCGGCATCGGCACCGGCGCCGGTCTCGACGCCACCGCGGAGCAGTGGGCGGCCGCCTGGGCGGTCAACGTGCAGGCCCACGTGTACGCCGCGCGGGCCGCGCTGCCCACGATGCTCGAACGCGGCCAGGGCTATCTGCTGCACACCTGCTCGGCCGCCGGCCTGCTCACCCAGCCCGGCGACGCCCCGTACGCGGTCACCAAGCACGCGGCGGTCGCGTTCGCCGAATGGCTCGCGGTCACCTACGGCGACCGGGGCATCAAGGTCAGCGTGCTGTGCCCGCAGGGCGTGCGCACGCCGCTGCTCGAACGCAGCATGGACGGCGAGGCGGGCAAGGCCGTGGCCGCCGCGGGGAGCATCCTCGAACCCGAGGACGTGGCCGAGTCGGTGATCGCCGGCCTGGACGCCGAGCGGTTCCTGATCCTGCCGCACCCGGAGGTCGCCGAGTACGTCCGGCGCAAGGCCGCCGACCACGACCGCTGGCTGGCCGGCATGCGCCGGCTGGTCGCGGCCATCGAGCACTGAGCCGTCGACCGGGGCACACACCATCCGAAGCCCCGAAGCCGCCACAGGACGCATCAGCAATAAGCCGGCCCTCCCGGGCCGCCCGACACTACGGAGGCCGCATGGCCACGGTGGAGACCGTACGCGGAGCCGTCGACGTCGCCGAGCTCGGCCACACCCTGATGCACGAGCACGTGTTCTTCATGAGCACGGAGTACCAGCAGAACCACGGCCCCGGCCGCACTGACCTGGCTCGCCGACACCGGCGCGATCCTCGGCATGGACCGCTTCGGCCTCGACGTGCACCGCACCACGCCCGACCGGGTGGAGACCACCGCGGCGCTGTGCGCCCGCGGCTACGCCGACCGGATGGTGCTCAGCCACGACGCCATGTGCTGGATCGACTGGTTCGGCGACCACTATGACGAGCTCCGTCCTCAGCTCATGCCGAACTGGCACTATGAGCACATCCACGACGACGTGCTGCCGGCGCTGCGCGCGGCCGGCGTGAGCAACGCGGACATCGACGCCATGCTGGTCGCCAACCCGCGCCGCTACTTCACCCCGAACGGCTGACGCCGGCCGCCCGCTCGGCTCAGGCGGTGCCGTTCTTCGGTCCGGTCACCCACTCCGCCGCCTGAACCACCTGTGGATCGGGCACGTCCACGGCCGTCGGGCCACCGGGCACGGGCACGAACCAGATGTGCATCATCGGGGGCGTCACGCGGTTCTGTGCGCCCTGCGGGCATGTCCTGCCGACAGTCCCCACGACCTTCCCTCCTCGCAGGCAGAGGTTCGTGTGGACGTGCCACTGCGTCAGGCAGCCTCCGGGCCGCGGGGTGGCCGTTCCGGGTGCCGCGATGTACATCGCCGCGGCCAGGACGGCACCGTGCGGGGTGTTGGCGTACACCAGGGACTGCGGCCTCGCCGGGTCGAGGACGGGCCCGCCCCTGACGGCGGCCCGGTAGTAGGACGGGTTGAGGTAGTGAACGACGGCCTTTCCGGTGGGCGTCACCGGGCGGTAGCCGGCCGCTTCGGCGGCTGCCAGGCTCCGGTACCTGCGCGCGTCCTGCCATGTGGTGTTCACCAGGCGGACCGCGGCGTCCTGCTGCTCTTTCGTCGGCGTCGCGTCGCACTCGGCCGGATCCGCCATCTTCATGCCGTGGCCCATGTGCATGCCGGTGTCGGGCATCGTGATCGGCCCCCCGGTGTCGAGGTGGCGAGCCTGATCGGCGAGCCGGACATGGCGGACGCGGCGTCGCCGCCGGAGTCGCCGTCCATGCCCATCTCCGGGCCGCCGGCGACGAGAGAGACGCTCAGCACGGCGGCGACGACGCCGGCCACCGCCGAGGTCGTGATCGGTCCGGCGGCTCCAGCCGCTCGATCGCGCTCGGCGATCAGGAGCCAGGCGCAGCCGATCACCAGGATCACCTCGAACGCCGTGCAGGCGGCGTCCCCGAAACCGACCGGCTCGGTGTCGTGCGGTGTGGGCCCGATGACGTCGCCGACGGTGCGCGTCACGACGTACACGGCGACGATGCCGGCGTTCAGCACCGCACCGCCGCACAGCAGCGGACGCGACGGTCTGACGCACACGGTGACGGCCCACAGAAACTGAAGCCAGGCGACGGCGAGGAAGAAGACACCGAACACCCAGTACTCATGGAAATGCTCGCCGGCGACGGAGAAGTGGATGACCGCGGATGCGACGCTGAGCGCCGCCAGGCAATAGGCGGCCGCTCTGCGGAGAGACGTGGGCGCCGCGGGAGCGGCGAGGGGGGCGGGCACCTCATCAGCGCGAGACATGGCGTGGCCTTCTTTCTGCCGGAACGGACCTTCCGCTGGGACGGGCGACGGCGTCGGCGAGCGGGCGTTCCGCCTCTTCCGCCACCGGCGTTCACGATCCGCGGCGCACGTGGGGGACCGCTGGAAGAGATGTGTGAGTTCGATGCGAGTCCTCGGTCGTCGCCCACCGTTCTCGCACAGAACTCACACGGAACTCACATCGAACCCACCGGAGGCTCTGACGGCCGGGTGGTCGACTGGCCCCGACCCTGAGGAGCGCCCCATGTTCGACCAGATAGCGGATCCGCCTCCGGACCGCGGCGAGCTGTTGATCGTCGACGACGAGCGGTTCCTCCGCGAGGCCATCGCGGCGTCTCTGCGCTTCCTCGGCTTCACGGTGACCACGGCGGCGACCGGCGGCGACGCACTCCGGCTGCTTCGCGACCACCGGTTCGATCTGGTGGTGCTCGACGTGATCCTGCCTGACGTCGACGGCTTCGAGATCGTCCGCCGCGTCCGCGCGGAGGGTGCCCAGGTGCCCGTCATCTTCCTGACCGCCAAGGACACCCGGGCCGACAAGGTCAAGGGGCTCACCCTCGGCGGTGACGATTACATCACCAAACCGTTCGGCCTCGACGAACTGGCGGCGCGCATCCGTACCGTCCTGCGCCGGATCCGCCCGGAGACCAGGGACCCGGTGCTCCGGTTCGCCGACGTCGAGCTGGACCAGCAGACCTATGAGGTGCGGCGGGCCGGGCACACCATCGACCTGTCCCCCACGGAGTTCCGCCTGCTGCGGTACCTGATGCTCAACCCGGGACGCGTGATCTCGCGGGCCGAACTGCTGGACCACGTGTGGAACTACGACTTCGGCGGATCCAGCACCGTCGTCGCCACCTACATCGCCTACCTGCGCCGGAAGCTCATGCGTCACGGACCGGACGTGATCCGCACCCGGCGCGGCGTGGGATACCGCCTCCGGGCGCCTCGCCCTGACGGGTCCGCCGGCGATGAGGGGTAGCCGGCCACGCCGCACACGGCTGCGCACCAAGGTCCTGACCGGTGTGCTGGCCGTCACCGTGGCGGCGTTCGCGGCGTTCGACGTCGCCGCGGTCGCGGCGCTGCGCCGACACCTCCTCGACCAGACCGACGCGGCGCTGCGAACCGCCCTCGACCTGAGCCGCCCGCGGCTGGACAGGCTGCTGTCCATGGCCGGACGCGGCGAGCAACCGGAGCGGCTCGAACGGAACCTGGGCGGCTACTACCTCGCGTTCGCGTCAGGCGGGAGACCGGTCACGCTCCTGGCGGCCGACTCCGGTCGCGTGCCCGAGCTTCCCGCGGACCTGTCCGCCCTCGCGGCCGGAAACCACGCCGAGACGGTCTCGGCCGCCGGCCGGAGAGGGCGGTTCCGGATCCGGGCGCAGGCCGCGGGCGGCGGCACGCTCGTCGCGGGCGTCGACCTGTACCACGTGGACGAGACCGTCCGGCGGCTCCGGCTCATCGTCACGATCGGCTCGGCCGTCGCGGTCGCTCTCATCGCGCTCGGTGTCGCGTTCGTCGTACGCCGCGGTCTGCGGCCCCTTGAGACCATGGCCGCCCAGGCCGACCGCATCAGCGCCGGAGACCTCACCGGCCGCGTCGGCCCGCAGGATCCCCGCAGCGAGGTCGGCCGCCTCGGAGCGGCCCTCAACGACATGCTCGCCCGCATCGAGGCGGCGGTCAAAGAGCAGGAGGCCGGCCGGGAACTCATGCGCCGGTTCCTCGCCGACGCCAGTCACGAGCTCCGCACGCCGCTGGCATCGCTCCGCGCCAACGCCGAGCTGTACCAGCAGGGTGCGCTGCCGCACCGCCGCCAAATCGACGAGGCCATGCGGTGCATCGGGCTGGAAGCACGGCGCATGAGCCGCCTGGTGAACGATATGTTCCGCCTCGCCCGGCTCGACCAGCACCCGGAACCGCGGCGAGACCCGGTCGACCTGACCGCCCTCCTCGCCGGATGCGCCGAGCGCGCCGCGATCGCCGAGCCCCGGCGAACCTGGCGAGGCGACATCGCCGCGAACCTCATGACCGTCGGCGACGAGGAACTCCTCCGCCGCGCCATCGACAACCTCATGGCCAACGTGCACGCGCACACGCCGGACGACACCACCGGCACCCTCACGGCCGGTCGCCGCGGCGACCGAAACGTGATCGAGGTGAGCGACGACGGACCCGGTGTGCCGCCCGACCGGCTGCCACGGATCTTCGACCGCTTCTACCGCGCCGGCGATCCGGCGCACCGGCCCGGCGCCGGCCTGGGGCTGGCCATCGTCCGCGAGATCGTCGCCGCTCACGGCGGGGACGTGACCGCGGCGCCCAACCGGCCCCACGGGCTCCGGATCACCATCACGCTGCCCGCATCCGACCGGGCGGCCGAGACCGCCGCCCCGTGACGCCACGGGCGGCACCCCACGGCACGCGCCCCCGGGGGGCCGGCATGCGACCCCCGGGGGACGGCGGTAGCACGCGGCTCGGGACGGCCGACGCGCGGCTCGGGTGCGCGGCCGGCGGACGACCCGCGGCTCGGGTGCGGCCGGCGCGCGGCGGTCCTCACCCGGCACGGGCGACGACGAAGCGGCGGAAGTCCTCGGCGGCCGGCGGCCGGGTGCGGCCGTCCACCCAGGCCAGCCCGATCGTGCGCCGGGCGCCGGCGATCGCGACGTCCGACACGCCCGGCGTGGGTTCGCCCGGCGGCACCACCGCCACCCCGAGTCCGGCTGCGACCAGGCCGCGCAGCGTCGCGGCCTCCTCACCCTCGAAGGCGATACGCGGGTCGATGCCCTCGCGGGCGAACAGCTCCTCGGTGATGGAGCGCAGCCCGTACCCGTGCCGCATGACGATGAACGGCTCGCCGGCCGCCTCGGCCAGCCGTACCCGCCCGCGCCCGGCGAGCCGATGGCCGGTCGGCACGGCCAGGCGCAGCCGTTCTGTGACGAGCGGATGCCAGGCCAGATGCGCCGGGCGGGGGCTGGTGATGGCCAGGTCCGCCCGGCCGGCGGCGACCGCCGCCTGGATCTCCTCCGAGCTGCCCTGGGCGAGCCGGAAGGTCACCCGCGGGTGGTCCCTCCGGTAGTCGCGGACCAGCTCGGGGACCAGCGTGATGCCCTGGGTGTGCAGGAAGGCCAGGCCGACCTCGCCGCCCTCCGGGTCGGCGGCCTGGGCGAGCGCCCGGCGGGCCGCCTCCTCCTCGGCGACCAGCCGCTCGGCGTGCTCGCGGAAGACGGCCCCGTACGGGCTGAGCCGCAGGTTGCGGCCCTCACGGTCGAACAACCGCACCCCCAGCTCGCGTTCGAGCCGGGCGATCGCGCGGGACAGGCCGGGCTGGGAGACGTGCAGCTCGGCCGCGGCCTGCGTGACGTGGCCGAGTTCGGCCACGGCGAGGAACCAGCGCACCGTCCTCAGGTCCATGCACGTCAAGCATAGATCCAAGGTTCAATGCTCATTGGACGCATCGGTTTGCCGAGCGCAGCCTGGAGGGGTGTCCGCCTCCTTCACCGTCTCGCTCGCCGCCGAGCGTCACCGGCGCGGCTCGCCCGGCCTGCGCCGGGTCAACCTCGCGCTGTTCGCCGCCGGCCTGACCACGTTCATGTCGCTGTACTGCACGCAGGCGCTGCTGCCGACGCTGTCCGGCGACTTCGGCGTCTCCCCCACCGGCTCCAGCCTGCTGGTCTCGCTGGCGACCGGGACGCTCGCGCTCGCCGTCATCCCGGTCAGCTCGCTGTCGGAACGGCTCGGCCGCACTCGCGTCATGCTGGTCTCGTCGGTCGTGGCCGCCGCGCTCGGCCTGCTGCTGCCGTTCGCGCCGTCCTTCGCCGCGCTGGCGGCGGTGCGCGCGGCGCAGGGCGTGGCGCTCGCCGGGGTGCCTGCCGTGGCCATGGCCTACCTGGCGGACGAGGTGCACCAGGAGGCGCTGGGCGGGGCCATGGGCACCTACATCGCCGGGAACACCGTCGGCGGCCTGCTCGGCCGGCTGATCCCGGACTTCGTCGCCGGGCTAGCGGGCTGGCGCTGGGCGCTCGCGGTCACGGCGGTGGCCGCCCTCGGGCTCACCGTGGCGTTCTGGGCGTTGCTGCCGCGCTCGCGGTTCTTCCGTCCGGCGCGCACCGGGTACGGCCCGTTGCTGCGGCACCTCGCCGACCCGGGCATGCGCCGGCTCTTCCTCATCGGCCTGGTGCTGATGGCCGGGTTCGTCACCGTCTACAACTACCTCGGCTACCGCCTCATCGCGGCGCCGTTCGGCCTGCCGCAGTGGCTGGCCGGGCTGGTCTTCGTGATGTACCTGGCGGGCACGGTCAGCTCGCCGGGCGCCGGGTCGCTGGCCGACCGGATCGGCCGCCGGCCGGTCATCCTCGGCGCGTTCGCTGTGGCCGCCGGCGGCCTGGCCTTGACCCTGCCGGACGCGCTTCCGGTGGTGGCCGCCGGGCTGCTGGCCTTCACGGCCGGGTTCTTCGCCGCGCACTCGGTGGCCAGCGGCTGGGTCGGGCGTCGCGCCGGCACCGGCAAGGCGCAGGCGTCCGCGCTGTATCTGTTCTCCTACTACCTCGGCAGCAGCGTCGGCGGCACGGCCGGTGGTCTCGCCTACGAGCACGGGCGCTGGCCGGCGACGGTCGGTTACGCCCTCGCGCTGGTCGCGGCCGGCGCGCTGGCCGCCCGCCGCCTGCCCGACCGCGCCGTTCCGGCCGATCGCTGACCGGCCGCGTTGCCGCGGAGGGGCCGGAGCGCCCGTTCCGCGCCGGCATCGCCGCGGCGGCGTACGAGGAGGCCGGCCTGGGGCCGGAGGACCTGTCCCTGGCGGAGGTCTACGACCTGTCCACCGCCCTGGAGCCGGACTGGTATGAAGACATCGGCCTGTGCGAGCCGGGCGGGGCGGAGGAACTGCTGCACTCCGGCGCGACCGCGCTCGGCGGGCAGATCCCGGTCAACCCGAGCGGCGGGCTGTCCTCGCTCGGCGAGGCCGTCCCGGCGCAGGCGATCGCGCAGGTGTGCGAGCTGACCTGGCAGTTGCGCAGCCAGGCCGGCGACCGGCAGGTCGCGGACGCGTGCATCGGCATCGCGGTCGCCCAGGGCCTCTTCGGGCACGGGTCGGCGATCACCGCCCGGACGTGATGTACGTCACGGCCGCCCGCCCGGGACGGTCGTGACCTGCGTGAACACCGCTCGGTACCCGCGCGCGCCCGGACGCGGGCACGCACCGTTCTTGTCGGCCACGTTACGCATCAGTACGGTGCTCAGACACGCCAGGACTCACAGCGCCCAGCCGCATGAGGCCGGCCTCACGTGCCGGGGCCCTGGACCTGACCGCATCGACCGCTGAAACCCGACGCGAGGTATCCCCCTGATGCGTCCATTCCGGGAGCGCAATCCGCTGCCGATCGGCATCGCCGGCCTTGCGGCCATCGGCCTGGCCACGGCGCTCGCCTTCAACCTGCAGCGCTTCGCCGGCGGCACGACGTACTCGGCCGCCTTCAGCGAGGCGGGCGGTCTCAAGCCCGGCGAGGAGGTGCGGATCGCCGGGGTCAAGGTCGGCAAGGTGGAGAGCGTCGACCTCGACGGCGACCACGTGAAGGTCAAGTTCACCAGCGACACCCCCTTCGGCACGCAGACCCGCGCACAGATCAAGATCAAGACGATCCTCGGCTCGCACTACCTCGCGCTCGACCCCAAGGGCGCACACCGCCAGCCGCCGAACCAGGAGATCCCGCTCTCGCGCACCACCTCGCCGTACAACGTGGTGCCCGCGCTTCAGGACGCCAGCGCCGCGCTCGGGAAGATCGACACCAAGCAGCTCGCGCAGGCCATGAACGCGCTGTCGCAAGCGATGCAGGGCTCGCCGGAGAACCTCCGCAGCACCCTCGACGGCCTGCGGAAGATCTCCGAGGCGGTGTCATCCCGCGACGACGAGTTGAACGACCTGCTCCAGCACTCCAGCAGCGTGACGTCCATGCTGGCCGCGCGCACCGGCGACCTGGCCGTGCTGGTGCGCAACAGCGGGCTGCTGCTCCAGGAGATCAACGCCCGCCGCACCGTCATCAACCAGCTCCTGACCGGCACCGTCGCCCTCTCACAGCAGATCATCGGGGCGATCCACGAGAACAAGGCCACGATCGGCCCGATGCTGAAGAACCTCCACCAGACGATCGACATCCTGCGCCGCAACCAGAGCAGCCTGGAGAAGGCGTTCCAGACGATGGGGCCGTTCGCCGCCGAGTACGCCGACCTGACCGGCAGCGGCCGCTGGTTCGACGTCTACATCCAGAACCTCATCCCCCTGCCGTTCACGCTGGCCCCGCCCGCCGCCGTGAGCCCGGCCGCGCAGCCGCCGGGCGCCGCACCGACGACCCCGACGCCGACGCCGGCCCGCGGCAGGAAGTCCTCGCCGCACGCGAGCCACAGCGGCTCGCCCACCCCGGCGGGCAGCACCTCGCCCACCCCCACGCACGGCGGCGGGCCCCTGCCGATCATTCCCTGAGGGGACCCCGGTGGGGGGTGGCGTCCGGCCGGGCGGGCACGATCGTGCTATGGACGTACGCGAGCTGACCTCGGTGGAGGAGCTGCACACCGCCTCCGCGCTGCTCGCGGCGATCTGGCGGCCCACCGACCCGATGCCGTTCGAGATGCTGCGGGTGATCCGGCACATCGGCGGCTACATCGGCGGCGCGTTCGAGGCGGGCACCATGATCGGTGCCTGCGCGGCGTTCCCGACCGCGGACGGCGGACTGCACTCCCACATCACCGGCGTGGCGCTGCGCGGGCGGGGCGTCGGCTTCGCCATCAAACGCCACCAGCGGGAGTGGGCGCTGGCCCACGGCATCACCACGATCTCCTGGACGTTCGACCCGCTCGTCCGCCGCAACGCCTACTTCAACCTGGCCAAGCTCGCCGCTCGTGTCGCCGGGTACGAGGAGGACTTCTACGGCGAGATGTCCGACGAGCTGAACGTCGGCGACCCGAGCGACCGGCTGATCGTGTCGTGGGAGCTGAACCGGTCCGAGGTCGCCGCGGCGATGGCGGGTGCCGCGGAGGTGTGGGCCGAGCCCGGCGACGGCGTCGCGGTCGTCCTCGACGAGGACCGCAACGGCCGGCCGCGCGCGGCCGAGCCGGACGACCACCCGCTGCTGGCGATCGGCACGCCCGCTGACATCGGCGCGCTGCGCGCCTACTCCCCCGAACGCGCCGTCGAGTGGCGGTTCGCGCAGCGCGCCGCGTTCGCGGGCGCCCTGGCCTGCGGCCGCCGTGTCACCGGCATCACCCGGTCCGGCCACTACCTTCTGGAGCGCGCGCCATGAGACCGTCCGGTGTCGAGCTGATCCGGGTCCGCCTGCCGCTGGTCACGCCGTTCCGCACCTCGTTCGGGACCGAGACCGAACGCGACGCGCTGCTGGTCCACCTCGTCGGCGAGGACACCGACGGCTGGGGCGAGTGCGTCGCCGGCGTCGACCCGCTCTACTCTGCCGAGTACGTCGACGGCGCCGAGCAGGTGATCCGCCGGTTCCTGCTGCCCCGCATGCCCGCCGACGTCACCGCGGCCGGGCTCGGCCCGGCGTTCGCGCCGGTGCGCGGCCACCCGATGGCCAAGGCGGCGCTGGAGATGGCGGTCCTGGACGCCGAGCTGCGCGCCGCCGGCCTGTCCTACGCGGCGTACCTGGGCGCGACCCGCGACCGGGTGCTCGCCGGGGTGTCGGTGGGCATCATGGACTCGGTCCGCGAACTGCTCGACGCGGTCGGCGGCTACCTGGAGCAGGGGTACAAGCGGATCAAACTCAAGATCGAGCCCGGCTGGGACATCGAGCCGGTGCGCGCCGTGCGCGAGCGCTTCGGCGACATTCCCCTGCAGGTGGATGCCAACGCCGCCTACACCCGCACCGACATTTGGCACCTGGCCCGGCTCGACCCGTTCGGCCTGCTGTTGATCGAGCAGCCGCTCCCGGAAGACGATCTGGTCGGCCACGCGCGCCTCGCCGACGCGATCACCACGCCGGTCTGCCTGGACGAGTCGATCGTCTCCGCCCGCGCCGCCGCGGACGCCATCGCGCTGGGCGCCTGCTCGATCGTGAACGTCAAGGCCGGCCGCGTCGGCGGCTACCTGGAGGCGCGCCGCATCCACGACGTGTGCGCCGCACACGGGGTGCCGGTGTGGTGCGGCGGGATGCTGGAGACGGGCCTGGGACGTGCCGCGAACCTGGCCCTGGCCGCGCTGCCGGGCTTCGCCCTGCCGGGCGACGTGTCGGCGTCCGACCGCTACTACACGCGTGACGTCACCGAGCCGTTCACGCTGGAGGAGGGGCTGATGCGGGTGCCGTCCGGGCCGGGCCTCGGCGTCGAGCCTCTCCCGGACGTTCTCGCCGAGCTGACCGAGTCATCCGAGTACGTCCCTCTCGCCACCTGACCATTCGCCGTCTCAGGCAGGCCGTGCCTCCCGCCCGGTACGCCGGTCCCGCCGGCCCGCGGACCGCCGTTGCGTCGCGCGCCCGGCGGCGGGAAAGGCGGCGGGGACCGACCGGCCCAGAGCCGGATCGGGCCGCGGGATCGGCGGTCCCAGCCGGCATGCGACGGGACGGAGCGGCAGGCGATCGGCCGGGTACGCGTCCGGCGGACCCGAGCCCGCCCGCGCCGGCCGCCCTGAGCGTACGGCCGTCCGGCGCGGGACGACCGCCGCGACCGGCGCGGCCGGGGCCGCTCAGCCGCGGACCGGCAGGTCGTAGCAGCGCCGCACGCTCGACTCGATCCGCGAGATGTCGGTGCCATAGATGTGCAGCGAGATCGCGGTGCCGTCGCCGACGTTGCGCACCCGGTGGATGTCGCCGGGCGGGGCGAACCCGCTGACCTCGCCGACGTGGTTGTCGTTCTCGCCGACCTTGACCAGGTGGTCGCCGCGGTGGGCGTACAGCTCCTCGTGCTCGACGCCCTGCAGCACGCCGAAGACGCACCAGGTGACGTGGTCGTGGATCGGGGTCGCCTGCCCCGGACGCCACACCAGGCCGACGATCGAGAACGCGCCGCCGGGCTCCACGTACAGCGTGTGGCTGACGTACCGGCCGGGGTCGCCGAGCCGCTCTGCGGCGGTCAGCACGTCCGGCGCCGGCAGGTCACGGCGCAGCGCCTCCGCCACCAGCCGGGCGGTCTCGCGCCAGTCGGCGCGCCGGTCGACCGCTTCGCGCACCCCCGCCACCAGATCGGTCAGGCCGGGTCGGACATCGTCCAGAACGGGTGCCATACCGCCACCTCCTGCTCCCCAGCCTGGAGCACCGGCGACTCATCAGTCTAATGCCAATCGCCAGGGACTCCCATAGACGTCGTCGATATATTGGCCGCATGCTGGACGTCTCCCGGCTCCGGGTGCTCGTCGCCGTCGCCCGCACCGGCTCGGTGACCGCCGCCGCGAAGGAGCTGCACTACTCCCAGCCGTCCGTCAGCCACCACCTCGCCCGCCTGGAGGCCGAGACCGGCGCCCGGCTCGTGCAGCGCGCCGGGCGCGGGGTCCGGCTCACCGAGGCCGGCCGCAAGCTCGCCGAACGCGGCGCGGAGATCCTCGGCCGGCTCGACGCCGCCGAGGCCGAGCTGTCCGCGCACGTCGGGCTGAGCCAGGGCCGGGTACGGCTGGCGGCCTTCCCCTCCGCGCTCGGCACGTTCGTGCCGCGCGCCGCGTCACTACTGGCCGCCCGGCATCCCGGCCTGCGCGTCAGCCTCACCGAGGCGGAGCCGCCCGAGGCCGTGCGGATGCTGCGGGCCGGCTACGTCGACGTCGCCGTGATCTTCCGGTACGGCGCCGACACCGGGGACGAGGAGGACGTCCGGACCCTGCGGCTGCTGGACGAGCCCAGCTACCTCGTCACCGCCGAGGAGACAGGCCCCGACCTGGCCGCGCACGCCGACGCCGACTGGATCGCCGGCTGCGACCGGTGCCGGCAGCACCTGCTGGAGATGTGCGCCGCGGCGGGGTTCAGCCCGCGCGTCTCCTTCACGACCGACGACTACGTCGCGGTGCAGTCGCTCGTCGCGGCCGGTCTCGGCGTGACGACGCTGCCCGGCCTGACGCTGGCGGCGGCCCGCAACCCGGCCGTGCACGCCGTCGCGCTGCCCGGCTCGACGCGGCACGTGCTGGCCGCCGTGTACGGCGAGCCGCCGGACCCACCGGCCACCGCCGCTCTCCTCGACGCCCTGGCCGAAAGCATCGGCGTGACGGTTCGGCCCGCGGCGGGTGCCGTCGGCTCATAGCCGCCCGCCGGGGCGGCCGTGCCAGCATCAGCGTCGCAGGCGGAAGTTCCGGGAACGGTGCCCGTACGCGCGAGATCCCGGCCTCCACGGCGATCCGGTGGGCGACCGGCCGTGCGCGTCAGCAGAGCTTCTTCACGCGGTCGATGACCTCGGGCGACAGCTCGTTGTTCCGGGTCAGGTAGCGCAGCAGCAGGCGCAGCTCGTCGTCGCTGTAGCCGTCGAGCTCCTGCGCGTACATTTCGGCCACCGGCTCGAACCGGCGGCCGATCTCGGCGACCGGCCCGTCCGTCGCCGCCTCCACGATCACGCGACGGCGATCCTGCTCGTCGCGGCGGCGGCGCGCCATACCGGCCCGCTCCAGCCGGTCGACCACCGCCGTGATCGCGCCGCCCGTCGTCAGGAACATCGCGTCCGCGAGTTGCCCCGGCGTCATCGGGCCGCGGAGCTGCAGCAGGTTGAGGCATTGCATGTCGGTGACGTTGATGCCGGACCGGCCGGCGACCGCGTGGTGCAGGAGCACCGTCCACATGGTGTTCACGCGCAACTGATGGCTGAGCTCCGCGATCAGCTCGGCGCGCCCTGGTTCCGGCATCAGCCCCACTTCAGCTCGGTCGCCCCAAGAACGCTCGGAATGCGAGCTTGTCTGCCAGTCTATCGAGCCGTTCCCGGCCCGCCCGCGCGGTCGTCCCCGCCGCGGCCGGCGAGCGGGCCGGGAGCACACCGCCGACCGACCCGCCGCACGGATCCGCCGGCAGAGCAGGCCGCCCGGCAGGCCGGCCCATGGGGGGGATCGGTCGAGGGAGATCCCGGTGTCGAGCGTGACGCCGACCGGCGCGGGGACGTGCAGCTTCTCCCTCATCACGACCTCGGTGCGCTCGGCGTACGCGCCGGCTTGAGGCGGCTGAACACGGTCACCGTCGGCGGGTCGCACACCAGGTCGACGAGCAGCATGAGGACGGACACCCGCCACTGCTATTCAGCGCCCGTGCGAACGGTCGGTCGAGCGGACGCGCGCGGCGCGGCCGCGGCACCCACGACCACGACATCACCATGCCGGCCGGCCCGACCTCGACGTACTCGCCGGTGACCGGCTCGCCGTCGGCGTTGTACTCGGCCGGCGGGAACAGCACGCCCCCAGAGGGGGTGCCCACGCCGGTGAGCCGGCTAACGTGCGGATGTCCAGCCGACATTGCCGAAGTGCTGGCCGCGCAGATAGGCCCGCACGCCTTCAGCGGTGTAGGGATAGGTGGCGTCGGGTAGCCGGCCGGTCGGCCACCAGGCGATCCGTGAGCATTTGTGAGGTTCGGCGTTGTACGGCTCGCCTGTCCACTTCTGGACCTCGAAGAACACGCCGAGCCGCGCGTCGCCGAGGTGGTTCCGGTAGTGGGCGAGGTGGACGAACCGTAGGTCGGCTTCGTCGATGTGGACGCCGATCTCCTCGCGTCCCTCACGGACGTACTCAGTCGGCGCGGAATGTCGATGAAGCGCAGCGTGGGCCGCGTCACCGTGATACTTGGAGATAGACGCGGATACAGCGGATACAGCGGCGGATCTGCGTTCCCGTCTCGGTCCGAGGTGCACGCAACATGTCAGCCGACAAGAAAGCCATCGGTGCACGCCCGCGCAGGGAGCGCAAGCAGCGTCGCATGACCGTCGAAGACCTCGCGGAAGCGTTCCGCGACCACACTCCGGAACGCGACCGGAGGCATCTACCGAAGCTCCGCGACTTGTGCCGGATGATCCGGGGCTACGAGGCCGGCGAGCATGCCCCAGGGCCGCGCTACCGTCTGCTCTACTGTGCCGCGTTCGGAGTCGACGAGGACTGGCTGTTCAACGAGCCTGGCCCAGCAGAACCGCCTTGGCGTGCAGGGGGCATCGATCTCAACGGCTCGTTCACTCCCGACGACGCTGAGCGGATGACACTCGCTGTTCAACGGCCGGCGCGTCTGGACACGCGCGTGGTCGAGTCGCTGTCGACGATCCTCGCGGCGCAGCGCCGCACAGAGGACGTCGTCGGATCCGGACCCATGGTTGAAGCGGCCACGAGCCACCTTCAACTCATCCTCGAGTTGCTCAGAGAGGCGCGCGGCGCGCTGGCCAACGACGAGCTGCGAACCTCATCACGGCCGGACTGGAAGCGCTTCCCCCGGTGATCCGCGATTCAGAGTGGAACGCGTGGTATCGGGTTCAAGCGGCCCGTGCTCGTGCTGCTAGCGGCGATGTGGGCGAGGGAGTGCGCGGACTGCGGGTCGCGCTCGACATCGTTTCTGCCATGGGGAGCATGAGGACCAGGGCTGCGATCGCTCAGGTTCAGCGCTGGATGGCCCACGAGTGGCCAAAGGACTCGGGTGTCGCCGAGCTAGGGGAGGCTCTACGCGCGTGCACCGACGACTACGTACCGGTCTGACCCGGTACGAGGCTGTCATTAGTACCGGGCGGCCGACTCGGAATCCGGGCAAGCCGGTGGGCTCGACTGCGGGCGGCGGGCGTCCTCGGCGACGCGACGGGCCCAATGATGGTCGGCCTTGCCCGCCGGGGAGCGCCGGATCTGCCCCGACGAACGCGTACGTGCGCGGCACCATGTAGCCGGACGGCCGGCCGGGCACCCTGCGGTGTGCCCCGGGAATGTGCCGGCACCTCACCCCGGCCGGGTCACCGGCGGGCGACGAGCCGGCGGAGCCGGCCGGTGCGCGGCGGGCCCGGCGCCTGGCCGGGCGGGCGTACGAACAGGCCGCCGAGCGCCACGACGACGCCCGACAGCATCAGCACGAGCCGGGCCGGGGCGATCGTCCCGGCCGGCCCGAGGTCGACCCCCCGGCCGAGGGCGTCCGCGGCGGCGCCGGACACCAGCGCCGCCAGCGCGAGGCCGAACCTCAGCACCGCGTGGAACGCGGTGAGGGCCAGATCGCGGTGCACGCCGGCCAGGTTCTCCTGCAGGTAGGTGACGGCGCTGACCAGGGTGACGGTCGAGGCGGCGCCGAACATCACCGCGCCCAGGAACGCCGACGGGATCGACGCGAACACGCCCATAGCCGAGATCACCGCGCCCTGCCCTGCCGCCGCGGCCCGGACCCGGGAGATGAGCATGCCCTGCGGAATCCGGCGGACGATCGCCAGCCCGGTCGCGGCGCCGACGCCGAACAGGGCGACCAGCGTGCCGAACTGCACCGGCCCGGCGCGCAGGACGTCGCGGACGAAGACGACCCCGAGCGAGAACAGCGCGCCGAGCCCGAGCGCGACCACCACCAGCCCGGGCAGCACCGCGCGCACGACCGGGATGCGGAAGGCGGTGGACAGTCTCTCGCCGCTCCGGTGGCCGCCGGCCTCGTCCGGCTCCTCCGCCGCGCGGCGATCGAGGCCGGCGATGGAGCGCACCGCGGCGTACGAGACGAGGTAGGTGACGGCGTCCGCCCAGAACACCACGACGTACCGCCAGTGGCCGCCGAGGCCGAGCTGCTCCGAGACCACCAGCGCCAGCCCGAGCGTGCCGGCGCCCAGCGGGATCATGCCGTAGTACCCGCCCATGACCAGGCCATTGGCCAGCGACAGCCGCGCGTTGCGGTCCTGCTCGTCGGTGCCGCCGACGAGCGTGGGGATCGACGCGTCGCGGGCGGGCAGGAAGGCCAGGCCCACCACCTCGATGGCGAAGGCCCAGGAGTACACCCAGCCGAGCCAGGGGATCAGCGGCAGCAGCACCGCCATGCCGGCGCGGATCAGGTCGGCGGCGAGCATCACGCGCCGCCGGGACCACCGCGTCACCGTACGCGCCGCCACCGGCGCGCCGACCGCCATCGGCAGCAGCCGCAGCGCCAGCACACCGCCGACGGCCGTGGTGGAGCCGCTCAGCTCCAGCACGAAGTACATCAGGGCGAGCGTGCCCATCCAGTCGCCGAGAGAGGAGACCGCCTGGCCGAGGAACAGCAGGCGGAAGCCCCGCCGCCGAAGCAGTTCCCGCACCATAATCGCTCCCCTGCGCCGTGGCCGGGTTCAGGTCACCCGCTTCGCCGGCCGGCCGGGCCGGCCGCACGGCACCTTCTCCTTCATCGTCGGCCCGCCGGCGTTTGTTCCGCATACCGGGATGGAGATGATGTGGCGCTACACACGCCCCAGTATGTGGATGTTTTACAAGTGGATGCCTGAACATCGTTCTGTGCGGGTAACGGGGCAAAGGGAGGATATTACGTGCGAACGACGGTAGAGACGCGAGGTTGGCATTGGCGTGGCGGGCGAGCGCGGGACCTCGCGCCTCCGGGTGGCGGCATGCCGACCCGCCCGGCCCTGCACCGCGAACTGCTGCTCGGCCTCGCCGTCTTCGCCGTCTACACCGTCGTCGCGTCGGCACCGGACGACGGCACGACGTCGCTGGCCGCCGCGCACGGCCGGTCGGTGCTCCAGCTCGAGCGGATGCTGCACATCAACGTGGAGCTCGTGCTGAACCGGTGGCTCAACGGACATCCGGCGGCACGCATCGCCGCCGACTACGAATACGCGACCACGTACATCGTCAGCGCGTTCACGATGCTCGGCTGGCTCTACGTGCGGCGGCCCGACCGGTACCGTACGGCGCGCAACTCGTTCGCCCTGCTGAATCTCGTCGGGGCGCTGTGCTTCGCCGTCTACCCGGTCATGCCGCCGCGGTTCATGCCCGAGTTCGGGTTCGTCGACACCGTGCGCGACGGCCACACCTGGGGGTCGTGGGGTTCGCCGCTCGTCGACCACGCCGACACGCTCGCCGCGATGCCGTCGCTGCACGTCGCCTGGGCGCTGTGGGTGAGCGTCGAGCTGGCCAGGGTGTCGGGCGGGCGCCGGATCCAGCTCCTGAGCCTCGTCCACGTGCTGGCGACCGCGTTCGTCATCATGGCGACGGCCAACCACTTCGTCCTGGACGCCGTCGGCGCGGTCGTGCTCACCTTCACCGTCACCTCCGTCGTCGAACGCTCCGGTGCCTCGGCGCGGTCCCGGGTGCAGGCCGCGGACGCCTTCTTCCTGGCCGTCGAGTCGCGGGCGACACCGCAGAACGTCGGCGGCGTCGCCCTGCTCGACACGTCCGTGCGGACGGTGACCCGGCAGGACCTCGTCGACATGGTCGCCCTGCGCCTGGACGAGCTGCCGCGGTTCCGTCAGCGGCTGTCGCGCCGCTCCCGCTGGCGCCGGCCGTCATGGGAGGACCACCCGGTGCTCGACTGGGACTGGCACGTCCCCGTGCGCCGGCTGCCCGATCCCGGCGGCATGGGCCGGCTGTGGGACGTCGTCGCGGGCATCCAGGCCGAACCGCTCCCCCTCGACCGGCCGCTGTGGCGGCTGTTCCTCGTCGAGAACGTCGCCCCCGGCACCACCGCGGTCGTCCTCATCACGCATCACGTCGTGGCGGACGGCGTCGGCGTCGTCGCCCAGGCACTGCGGCTGATGGAGCCGGTCGAGGCCGCGCCTCCGGTCGCGACGGCACCGGAGGTGCCGGCCACGGGCACGCCGGAGGCCCCGGTCGCGCCGCCGTCCGCCGACCCCGGCGCGCTGCGGACGGCCGCCGGGATCGTCGCCGGCATCGCCCGGCTCGCCACCGACGGCCGCCAGGACGTGCGCCTTCCCTCCGGGCACACGGCTGAGCGGCGCTTCGCCGGCTGCGACGTGCCGTTCGAGCCGGTCATTCGGCTCGCCCGGTCGTACGGCGTGCGGATCAGCGACGTGATCCTGTGCGCGTTCGCGGGCGGCCTGTACCGGGTGTGTCGCCGGCCGTCCGGCGCCGCCGGGCCGGCCCTGTGCCGGGTGGCGGTGCCGCTCACCATGCGCGCCCCCGGCACGTCGGCCGAGGGCAACGTCACGGCCGCCGTCATGGTGGACCTGCCGGTGGACGCGCGCCCGGAGCCGGAAAGGCTCGCCGACATCGCCGCCCGCCGCGACCGTCTCCACACCGGTTCCCGGGCGCTGGCCGCACGGTTCGTCATGCGCCGCGTCGGACAGCTCATGCCGCCGCCGCTGCACGCCGTGTTCGCCCGCGCCGTCTACGGCCGCCGCACCTTCCAGGCGATCGTCTCGAACCTGCCTGGGCCGAAGACGACGCTGACGATGGCGGGCGCCGTGCTCACCGGAGCGTTCCCGATCCTGCCGCTGGCGCCCGGCGCGCCGCTCGCGGTCGGGGCGCTCAGCTGGGAGGGTCGCCTGCACGTCGGGATCAGCGCCGACCCGGTTCTGCTGGAGGAGCCGCACGCCCTCGCCGCGGCGATGCGCGAGGTCCTCGCGGAGCTGACCGCCGGCCGGGACGACCGGTGACCGCCGGCCCCCGCCCGCGCCCGGCACTGTGGAGGAAGCCGTGCCCCGGCTCGCGCGGATGACGTCCTGGGCACAGCGGCCGTTGGCCCGGTCGAGGGTGATGACTCCCAGGAGACGACCACCCCCGTCGATGGACACGGCGAAGACGCCATCTGCCCGCGGTGATGTGTCTGCCGCCGCGCGGCCGGCGGCCGATGCCGGCTGACGTGCGGGCGTCCAGCATAGGCCGGTCAGGTTGACCCGGGCATCAGATCCATCTCTGCCGGACGTCGGCGAGCCGCCCGGCGGGACGGCCGGTGATCGCGGGTGCGGGGCCGGGACCGTGTCCGGTGGAAAGCGGCACGTGGCGCGTGGCGGTGGTCGTGCGCTCGCCCGGGCCGTGTGGTGAGGTGGTGCCCGTGTGGGCGATGGGCGTTGCCGCGATCGCGGCCTTGGCGGCGTGGGTGTACCTGCTGGCCGGCCACGGCGGCTTCTGGCGGGCCGAGGAGGGGCCGCCGCCGGCGCCCGACCCGGCGCGGTGGCCCGACGTGGTCGCGGTGGTGCCGGCGCGGGACGAGGCCGCGCTGCTGCCGGAGACCCTGCCGAGCCTGCTCGCGCAGAAGTATGCGGGCCGGTTCCGGGTGGTGCTGGTCGACGACGGGAGCCGTGACGGCACGGCGGCGGTGGCCGAGCGGCTCGGCCGCGAGGCCGGGGCGGCCGCACTGTCCGTCGTGCGGGTGCCGGACACGCCCGCCGACTGGGCCGGGAAGGTCTGGGCGATGGCCGAGGGCATACGGGCGGCCGGCGAGCCGGCGTACCTGCTGTTCACCGACGCCGACATCGCCTACGAGCCCGGCACGCTGGCCCGGCTCGTCGCCGCCGCCGAGGACGGCGACCGCGACTTGGTCTCGCTGATGGCGACACTGCGCACCCGAACCGGCTGGGAGCGGGCCATCGTGCCCGCCTTCGTCTACTTCTTCGCCCAGCTCTACCCGTTCCGGCGGGTGCGCCGGGCGCGTGCGCGCACGGCCGCCGCCGCGGGCGGGTGCATGCTGGTCCGGCGCGGCACGCTGGTCCGCGCGGGCGGGCTCGCCGCCATCCGCGGCGCGCTCATCGACGACGTGGCGCTCGGGCGGCTGCTGAAGCGCCACGGCGGGCGGTGCCGGCTCGACCTGGGCCGCGACGTGGTGAGCCGCCGCCCCTACCCGCGGCTCGGCGACCTGTGGGCCATGGTCGCGCGCAGCGCCTACACCCAGCTCCGGTACTCGCCGGTGCTCCTGGCGGGCACGGTGCTGGGCCTGCTCCTGCTGTACGCGGTGCCGCCGGTCGCGACCGTGGCCGGCGCCGCCGGCCTGGCGCTCGGCCACGGGTTCCCGGCAGCCCTGGCCGCAGGGAGCGGGCTGGTCGCCTGGGCGGTCATGGCGGTCACGTACGCGCCGACGCTGCGGTTCTACCGGCTTTCGGTGCTGCGGGCGCCGGCGCTGCCGCTGGTGGCGATGATGTATGCGGGCATGACGCTGGACTCGGCCCGCCGCCACCACGCGGGCCGCGGCGGCGCCTGGAAGGGCCGCACGCTCGGCTAGCACCTCGGCGTGTGACCGCCACGCCGTTCCACGACGTCTTCCGCGACGCCGATGCCCGTACGCGGCTCGCCGGGAACCGCCGTTCGCCGTCGGTGCGTACGTCATCACCGGCCGCATCCTGGCCTGGCTGCTGCGCCCGGGCGGCGGTACGGAGCACCACCGGAAGCCGCGGCTCCTGGCCGTCGACGGTCCTCGGCCGGGGACACGGCGCCTCCTACGGAGGATTCTGATCAATCGCTGTCAGATTCCAGGTTTTCGCCTGGCTTGTTCGGACGTCGCGCTGTTAGCGTCCGGGCCATGACCGCGACAGACGACTTCATCGCCGCACTCCCCAAGGTCGAACTTCACGTTCATCTGGTCGGTTCGGCCTCCGTGCCGACCGTGCTCGAACTGGCCCGGCGGCACGCCGGGCACCAGGTGCCCACGACCGAGGACGGGCTGCGGGCGTTCTACGAGTTCCGCGACTTCCCGCATTTCGCGGAGGTCTACTTCGCGGTCAACGGCCTGGTCCGCGACCCGGAGGACGTCGCGACGCTGGTCATCGGCATGGCGCACGACCTCGCCGCGCAGAACGTCCGTTACGTCGAGCTGACCGTGACCCCGTTCTCGCACGTGATGGCGGGCATGACGATGCCCGCGGTGACCGAGGCGCTGGACCTGGCCGCCTGTCAGGTCGCCGACCGCATCGAGGTGGCGTACGTCTTCGACATCCCCGGCGAGTTCGGCGCGGAGGCGGCCCGCGCGACCGCGGACCACGCGCTGAACCACCCGCCGGAGAACCTGGTCGGCTTCGGCATCGGCGGCATCGAGCAGGACCGGCTCGGGCACGAGGAGGCGATCCGCGACGCGTTCGCGGCGGCGGTCCGCGCGGGGCTGCACAGCGTGCCGCACGCGGGCGAGATGTCCGGCCCGGAGACGATCTGGGAGGCGATCCGCGGCCTGGCGGCCGAGCGCATCGGGCACGGCATCAACTGCGTCGACGACCCAGAGCTGATCGCGTACCTGCGCGAGACACAGCTCCCGCTGGAGATCTGTCCGACCTCGAACGTGTGCACCAAACAGATCCCCGATATCACGGCCCACCCACTGCCGCGCCTGCTGGAAGAGGGCCTGTACGTGACGCTGAACAGCGACGACCCGCCCATGTTCGGCACGACGCTGACGAACGAGTATCGCGTCGCCGCGCGGGACCTCGGGCTGGACGCCGCGCGGCTGGCCGACCTGGCGCGCAACGGCGTGCGCGCGTCGTTCCTGCCCGAGCACCGCAAGCGCGAGATCCTCGCAGAGATCGACGCCGTCCCGCTGCCCTGACCGTCACGGCGGTCGCTCCTCAGGGCCGTCACCGACCCGGTCGGCCTCCGGATACGGCCAGCGGCCCTTCGACGTGTCGTCCTACGCCGGGCAGACGGTGACGCTATCGTTCAGCGGCACAGAGGACTCCAGCCACCAGACGAGCTTCGTCATCGACGACGTCGCCCTCAACGCATCCTGACCGTGAACCATCCGGGGCCCCGCGCGGTGACGGGGGGGGCCCCATCCCACCTTCAGGAAACCCCA
>JBEHYF010000036.1:0-39928 GCA_048498315.1 Actinomycetota bacterium | reverse complement strand
GCGCCGGTGCCGGGCTCGGGCGCGCTTGCCGGAAGCGACGCGTCGTCCAGCCCGAGCGGCTCCAGCACCAGGCGGGTGACCGCGTCGGCGTACGGAGATCCGGTGATGTCCGCGACCAGTTGCCCCAGCACCGCGTAACCGCCGTTGCTGGGCCGGAGCGGGCCGCGCGGACCGGGACAGGCCACGACCGGTCCGGTCACCGCCACCAGGTCGGGGACGTGGTCGGCGAACAGCCGGGCGGAGGTCAAGGCGGTGACCCCGGCCGTGTGCGCCAGCAGCTCCCGCACGGTGACGGTGTCATCGGCGAGGCGCACGGTGCTCAGGTGGTCGTTCGCCCGGTCGTCCAGGCCGAACCGGCCCTCGGCGACCAGCCGGAGGACCGCCGTCGCGGTGACGAGCGCGGTGACGCCGGACGCGGGAAACCGGTGCCCCGGATCGAGGGGCTCTCCCCGGTCCAGGTCGGCCCATCCCCGCGCGACCGCCCACACCGGGCCGCCGGGCCGGCCACCGGCGAGCAGCAGGCCGGCCACGCCGAGTTCGGTGAGGATCTCCTCCGCGAGCCCGGCCATTCCCGCCGGGACGCCCCCGAGGGTGCGGACCGGCACGGGAGCGCGTACGCGGGGGTCGGCAGCGCGCCGTACCAGCGGGGTGGCGCGCACCTCGGTCAGCCGGTGCGGCGGCTCCGCCTCGGCGACCGCGTCGATCCGCAGGTCGCCGACCTGGACGCCGGCCGACAGCGGTGTCCGGGCCAGGACCGCCATCGGCTGCCGCAGGGCGGGGGCCAGCCGGGCGATCGTGCCGGACAGGTCGCCGGGCGGTGTCTCGGCCAGGAGACGGTCGTGGAAGTGCCTCCGCAGCTCGGCCTCGTCCGGCGGCGTCCACGACGCGCGGCCGGCGTCGCGGAACCGGGCGATCACGGCTTCGAGCCGCGCCAGGGCCGGGCTGCCTCCCGCTGGGCCCTGGATCAGGTGCTTGAGCGCCGCCCAGCTCGGCAGCCCGTGCTCGTGGGCGATCGCCGCCTGGGCGTCGTGGAGGGTCGCGAACTCGCCGGCGACGAGGCGCCGCTTGGCCTCCAGCTTGAGGTACCGGAGGTTCGGCCGGTCGGGGAGCGAACGCGACGCGCCGGGCATGGCAGCCTTTCCTCACGCCCGCGGGTCCGCTACGCCGGGCAGGAAAGGACCGACCATGGGTCTTACCTAACAACCCGGTGGGCTTACAGCCCTCTCCGCGGACCTGGTGGCGCCCGGTTTCGCCGTTTCGATGATACGCCAGGCACCGCGGGCCCGCCATGCGGGCGTCGCGCCGGTGCGCCACCCGCGCTGCCGGGCGCGGCATGCACGGCTCGCACCACCCGCATCCATCCGCAGTGGCACCGCGTCGGCCCCGCCCGTGGCGACCCGGCCCGGACGCCCGCCACGCCGCGACGGCCCCGGGCGCGGTGCCGCGACGCCCCCGGCGCACGGGTGTCAGCCGGTCCGCTCGTCTGCGGGCCGCGCAACGCCCCCGGCGCGCGGGCCGCCGCCGTCGCCTGGGCGGGACACGACATGCCCTGGATCGCGTCCGCGATCCAGGGCATGCGGGCCAACGTGCCTTATTGGCCGTGATTAGCGGTCGAATCCGGATTCGACCTCCGCCTGGTGCACGGATCTGCGCTTCACGCGTCACCCGTGCCGTTCAGGCGCTCCTCGGATCAGAAGAAGTCGAAGTTGGTCTGGAACTGCCGCTGCCGCTGCCGCTCCTGCTGCCGCTGGTTGTTGACGGCGACGTTGTTGTTCCGGTTCCGGATCCGAAGGCGGATGCGGTTGAACAGCGCGTTCTCGTTGGCGTTGAAGTTGCTGCTGCGGGTGAAGCCAGCGAGGCTGCTGCGGTACCAGCCCCAGCCGCCGTGACCCCAGGCCGGGGCGGCGGCCGTCGCGGGCAGGCTCGTGAGCAGGGCACCGGTACCCGTGGTGATCACCAGCGCACCGATGGCGCACGCTTTCTTCAGCACGTCGGTCTCCTTTTCCTATGAATGGCCCGATGGCCGTTACGAACCGGCACTCCCGGATTTTCAGGAGGACGCCGTGGTTTGTAACATTCCCCGGCACATTCTCGACAGGATCATTCGAGGGTAAGATGCCAACAAAGAGGGGAATTCCCAAAGGTGACTTCTGTGTTTGTCGCTCGATAGTGACGTGTTCACACCGAAATGCCGGGATATCTTGTGACTGCTCCCGCTGCGAGCGGTCGATTCGCGCGGACTCTAGCTGATCTGTTCCGCTATGGTGCGGTTCATGGAGACGGAGGCTCGGGGTCCGATCCGGACCACGAGACGCGGTGACGGCTCAGGGACGGCGGGGCCATGGTCGACGGCATGAGGAACTGGGCGGGCAACATCACCTTCCGTGCGCGCGAGGTACACCGCCCGGCGTCCCTGCGGGAGGCGCAGGACATCGTCGCGCGCGCCACGAAGGTCCGCGCGCTGGGCAGCGCGCACTCCTTCAACCGCATCGCCGACTCGCCCGGCGCCCTGATCTCCCTCACGGGGTTGCCCCCCGTCTTCGAGCTCGACACCACGGCCGCCACGGTCCGGGTGAGCGCGAGCATGCGGTACGCGGAGCTGAGCCGGCGGCTGCACGAAAAGGGGTACGCCCTGCCCAACCTGGCGTCCCTGCCGCACATCTCCGTGGCCGGCTCGATCGCCACGGCGACGCACGGCTCCGGCGACGCCAACGGCAACCTCGCCACGGCCGTGTCCGCGATCGACATGATCATCGCCGGCGGCGACCTCGTCACGCTGGACCGCGAGCGCGACGGCGACCGGTTCGCCGGCGCCGTCGTCGGGCTCGGCGCCCTCGGCGTCGTCACCACCGTGACCCTCGACCTCGTCCCGGCCTTCGACGTGCGGCAGCGGGTCTACGAAGGGCTGCCGCTGGACGTCCTGGACGGTCACTTCGGCGATCTGACGTCCAGCGGGTACAGCGTGAGCCTGTTCACCCGGTGGCGCGCCCCGGTGATCGACCAGGTCTGGATCAAGCGGCGCACCGGCGCGGCGGACGCCGCGGTGGAGGACGCGGGCTGGTTCACCGCCCGGCCGGCCGACGGGCCGCGGCACCCGGTGGCCGGCATGCCGCCGGAGTACTGCACCGAACAGCTTGACGTGCCCGGCCCGTGGTTCGAGCGGCTGCCGCACTTCCGGCCCGCCTTCACGCCGAGCAGCGGCGTCGAGCTGCAGTCGGAGTACCTCCTGCCCCGGCGGCACGCCGTCGCGGCGCTGCACGCGGTCGACGCGGTGCGCGACCGGGTCGCCCCCGTGCTCCAGGTCTGCGAGATCCGCACGGTCGCCGCCGACGACCTGTGGATGAGCACGGCGTACGGCCGGGACACCGTGGCGATCCACTTCACCTGGGTCCAGGACGACGACGCGGTGCTACCGGTGCTCGGCCTCCTCGAAGAGCGCCTTGCGCCGTTCGAGCCCAGGCCGCACTGGGGCAAGCTGTTCACCGTGCCCGCCGAGGACCTGGCCGCCCGGTACCCGCGGCTGCCCGACTTCCGCGCCCTCGTCCGCGAATACGACCCCGACGGCACGTTCGCGGGCGACTTCCTCGACCGGTACGTCCTCGGCACTGCCATTTGAGCCGACTCGGCTCGGTGATCACGAGCCCCTGGCAGGTGCTTCGGGTGGGCGAAAGCTCACCAGAAGTGTTCTCCAACCGAACTCTTCGCAGATTCGGATAACCAGTGGAGTGGAACTTGTGACGTGGTGATAAGCGGTCCGTCATAGCTCGCGTTTTCGAAGGTGATCCTTTACCATCGATACAGCTTCACAATTATGCTGCCAAGCGGGGCGACGCGGTATGGCCGTCCTGGCGACGTCTGATGAACTGCGTTGCCCATGCGGAAGGGCGGTCTGGCCGACGCGAACCTTCTCGTGATTCCTCCCGTACGTTCACGAAGAAAGTGATCACATGCGCAAACTCTTCGCCGGCGCCCTCGTCGTCGGCTTGTCGGCCGCGGCGGTGACCGGACTCGGCTCCGCCCCGGCCCTGGCCGACGGCACCTTTACCGTCTCGAACGGCGGGACGCTCACGGCCGCCATCGCTCCGGGCACCCGTATGATCCTGCGCAACGTCTCCCTTAACCAGATGGCCGTCTGCACCGAAGCCGAAATGGCCGGCACCGCGGACAACGGCACGGGTCTGTCCGGTGGGGGTATCGCCACCATTACCAGCGCAACGTTCGGCGACGGTACCACTACGTGTAACGGTCCATTCGAGAGCATGCCGACCTTGGTGCTGCGTCCAGGTTCCACATGGGCGTTCAACGCCGTCTCGTACGACTCCGGGACCGGAACGACCAGCGGGACGATAACCGGGTTCGACGCCGACTTCACCGAGTCGAGTGTGACGGGAGTCTGCCATGCGGAGCTGGCCGGCTCGCTGGAGGACGTTACGTACGACAACGCCACGGGCCAACTGACGATGAACGATGATGGCACCCCGCATCTGACGTTCAGCAACCTGAACAGTCCAAGTGCCTGCCTGGGGTTCGTGATGCCGGTTCGCGAGGGGGACCAAGCAGCGATCGCCGGCACGTTCGTTGTCAGTCCGCACCTGCAGATCACCAGTCCGTAGTCGTCGGCGCCTCGCCTGATCACGTGAAAGCCCGACAGGTGGACATCTGAACCGGCATATGCGCAGCGTGGGATGAACGACGGCGTGGAACTTGTCACATGGTGATAGGGCGACGGCCATGGATCGCGTTTCGGGGCGCGACCGCTTGCCGTCAACACTACGTCGCACGTATGCTACCGGGAAGTAGTAATTCGGCGTTTTCGATCGATCGAATTCTGCTCGGATTTTGCATGTTCGTCATTCCGGCTATTGGGGGTAGTCCGGGTTCAGGTAAGGTCGTTCGATGCTCGGATTTGTCTCGCGGGAAACGGCCACGAAGACATACGGTATCGGTTCGGCGGGGCGGCCGTCGGGCGGGTCAGTTCCGCTGGGCCGGGCCGTGCGACCGATTCTTCGTCGGATCACGACGGGTGATCGTGGATGAGCATTATGCGTTGGACGCCTCGCCTGATGGCGCGGGCCGCCACTGCCGGGTCGGTCATGCTCGCGATGGGCGTTGTTTCGGGCGCCCAATCCGCGGCCAGTGCGCAGGCCGCGGATGTCACGATGAGCTATTCCTGCCCGTTCCCGTCCGGTAGCCGGGAGGTCCCGGTCAAGATCACGGGTTCCTTTCCGCGCGGCGGCCTGGTCGGCCAGCCCATCCGGCCCGGCGACGTGACGATAACTCCGGCCCTGCCGCGGGCCGCGCTCGCCGACCTCACCAAGCTGGACGCCGCCGTGGTCACGGCGTCGGCGGACCTGTCCGTCACCGTGGCGCAGAACGGCACTTCCACCAAGATCGCCTGGCCCGGCCTGGTCGCACCGTCCACCCCGATCCCCGGCTCCGGCGACCTGCGGCTGCGCGCATCCGGTACGGTGCCCTCGGTCAAGGCCAAGGCGATCGGCATCGCCGTTTTCCTGGCCGGTCCGCTCACGCTCGACCTCACGCCGCACAAGGCGGACGGCAGCGCGACCGACCCGGCCACCCTCCGGCTCGACTGCACCCTCAAGTTCGGCCAGAACCCCATCCTGGCGGCTGTTTCGATGAGCGGCCCGAACGCCGTGACGCCACCGCCTGGCTCCGGCAGAGCCCAGGCCACCGTCCGCAACGGAGCGCGGCCGGCCGACGATCCGTGCAGCGTGCCGGTGGATCTGCCTCCGCCCAATGGCAGCGTCCCTGGTGAAGCTTTTTTGGCGGGATTTTCGAACGTCAACAAACTCAACGGCGCGTCGCTCATCGGCCGAGAAAACGGACAAACGATCGGCCATACGACGTTGCTGCTTGCATACAAAGTCATAATCAACCTGTGTGAGGGTAGCTTTGACTTGTTGAGTCGAGGGAGCCTCGACGATAACGGAAAACCGCGATTTCCGCCGGCCAAGGCCACCTTTCTGACCTTCGGCTTCATGCCGACCACTGCGACGATCGAGCTCACGCAGGTCCCCGGCACCAACCTCGAAATCGACTCGCACGAATTTCCGTTCGGCAGTGATCCGCCTGAAAAGACGACGGTCACGTCGCAACTGTCGCTGCACATTCTCAGTGCATCGGTCAACGGGGTCCCGCTCGACGTGGGCCCGCGCTGCGAGACCGTCAGGCCGCTGGCCGTCACCCTGACCGGCAAATACCCGGACTACACGGTCAACACCGGTGGGCCGCTGACCGGGGCGGCGACGATTCCGCCGTTCTCCGGCTGCGGCGTGGGTGAGGATCTCGACCCCGTCTTCAACGCGTCGATCTCCGGGCCGGGCAACTTCATGAAGCTGACCCAGGGCGTGCCGTGCACGCGCCCGCCCGGCGAGCCGACGGTGAACTGCGACCCGATCGACCGGCCGATCCCACAGCCCTGACATCCGCCGGACGACCGTTGCTCGCCCGCCGATGAACCTCGGCTTGGGAATTGTCATCCGGTGACAAGAATTTCGTCGGACGCAGTTCGACGGGTGGGATTCTCTTGCCGCTCGCCGTAATCCGCGATTAGCGTACTCGCTGGTAGAGATCAGCGGAGGCGCTGGTACTCACTCCTTCGGCGATCCGGTGCGCTACCTGCCGGCCTGCTCGCGGTCGCGGTATGCGCCACCCTCGCCGGAGCGCAGACGTTCGCCGCGATCAGCGACTGGCTGCACGACCTGGATGAGGCCGGCCGGGCCCGGCTCGGGTTCACCAAAGATGTTCCGGCCGCCACGGCGGTGTGGCGGTTGCTGACCCGGCTGGACGCCGGCCTGCTCGCCCAAGTCCTCGCCCGATGGCTGCACCAGCGCGCTCACCCGGCCCTTGCCCGCCGGCCGCGGGCCCACCGGACCGTGATCGCCATCGACGGCAAGACCCTGCGCGCAGCAGGCCGTCCCGACGGCGGCCAGATGCATCTGCCATCCGCGCTGGACACCCGCGCACCGGCATCGTCGTGGCCCAGGTCACCGTCGAGGCCAAGAGCAACGAGGTCCCGGCGTTCACCCCGCTGCTGGACGCCGTCGAGACGGTGCTCGGCGGCCTGACCGGCATCGTGTTCACCGCCGATGCCCTGCACACCCAGACGAGCCACGCCCGCCAGATCAACGAACGCGGCGGACACCTGGTGATCCCGGTCAAGGGGAATCAATCCACCCAGCTCAAAGCCCTGCCCTGGGCGCGTATCCCCGCCGGTCACCGACACCGCGAGGCCGGACACGGCCGCCGTGAGACCCGCACCCTCAAGGCCGTCACCGTGGCCACCCCCGGCGGGCTGTCCTTCCCCCACGCCGAACAGAAGGGGCTTGGCCTGAACTGGGGCGGAGCGGGTCAGGCTGCTGCACAAGCGGTGATCGAGGCCGGGGCGCACGGACGTGGGCGAAGGTCGCCGGGCCGATCACGGCTATCATCTTCGCGTTGATCACATGAACGCTCGGCTCTGACCGCCATCCTGCGCAGCAACGGTGTGGAGCCGGGCCCGTCGGCGCCCGAGGGACAGGCGCTGATCGCCAAGGTCAAGGTCGCCGCCGTCGCGGCGGGCCACGCGTTCGCTCTCGCACCGCCGCACTGGTCGCCGTCGGCGCCCGAGACCGTGACCTGGTCTCCGCTGGCCGGCGATCCGCTCGTACGGCGAACCTGGGCGGTCTGGTCGGCCGAGTCCCGCGGTGCCGCGATCTCGGCCTCTTCCTCGCCGCTCTCGAACGCGCGGTCCCCGGATAGGGCCGCGAAGGCTCCGGGGCCGGCCGCCGGAGCGTCCGGCCCGAATGATCCACGGTCCCCTTCCCGTTGCTTTCCGTCCCATTGTCCGAAATGCGGGAAGGCTGGGAGGAACACCAGGTCGTACGGGTGTTCCCGAGGGCGATGGGAGACCGGAATGGTGGAGCGGAATGACGTCTTCGATGTGATCGTTGTCGGCGCGGGGCCCGTCGGGGAGACCGCCGCCGCGCGCGTGATCCGCGGCGGCCTGACCGCGGCGGTCGTCGAGGAACGCCTGGTGGGAGGCGAGTGCAACTACTACGCATGCGTTCCGAGCAAGGCGCTGCTGTGGCCGGTGGAGCTGGCCGCCATGGTGGAGCGGATGCCCGGGCTGAAGCTGCGCCGACCGATCGACGCTCTTGCGGTCTTCGCACGGCGCGATCAGGTCGTATCCCACTTCGACGACAGCGGATACGTGGACTGGCTCGAAAAGCTCCCGGCGACGTTCGTCCGGGGCCGCGGGCGCATCTTTGGCCCCAAGCAGGTCGAGGTGGCGGGGCCGGACGGCGGCACCCGGCCGCTGCGCGCCCGGCACGCGGTCGTCCTGGCGACCGGCAGCGCGCCGGCCATCCCCGACGTGCCCGGGCTGCGGGCGGCACGCCCGTGGACGAACCGGGAGGCGATGAGCACCGCGCAGGTGCCCAAGCGGCTCATCGTGATCGGGGGCGGCCCCGTCGCCTGCGAGATGGCCCAGGCGCTGCACGCCCTCGGCGCCCTGGAGACCACCATGCTCGTCCGCGAGGACCGCCTGCTCACCCGCACCGAGCCGTTCGCCGGGGAACTGCTGGCCAGGTCGCTCGCCGACGCGGGCATCGACGTGCGTCTCGGCCGCTCGCCCGCCCGCGTCGAGCGCCTGGATCCGGCGGGCCCGGTGGTCGTCCACGCCGACGACGGGACGCCGTTCGAGGCCGATGAGATCCTCGTCGGCACCGGACGCCGGGTCGCCGTGCACGACATCGGACTGGAAACGATCGGCCTGCGCCCGGACGGCCCGATCGAGGTCGACGAGAGCATGCGGGCGACCGGCGTCCCCGACGGCTGGCTGTACGCGGTCGGCGACGTCAACGGCCGAAACCTGCTCACCCACATGGGCAAGTACCAGGCCCGGATCTGCGGCGACGTGATCGCCGCCCGGGCCGCCGGGCGACCCGACGACCTGCCGGCCCTGCGGGACCGCGCCGACGACCTGGGCGCTCCGCAGGTCATCTTCACCGACCCGCAGATCGCGCGGTCGGGCGCACGACGGCGCGGGCCCGCGGCGACGGCCTCCCGGTACGGGCCGTCGACCACGACATCGGCGCGGTCATCGGGGCGCAGCTCCAGGTTCCCGGCTACACCGGCCGGGCACGGCTGGTCGTGGACGAGGAGCGCCGCGTGCTGGTCGGCGCCACCTTCGTCGGTCCGGCGGCGGCGGACCTGCTGCACGGCGCCACGATCGCGGTGGCCGCCGAGGTCCCGCTCGGGACGCTGTGGCACGCCGTCCCGACGTTCCCGACCACGAGCGAGATCTGGCTCAACCTCCTGCAGGAGTACGGCCTGTGATCGGTGAGCGTCTCATGCGGTGATGAGCACGGCATGCTCGTACGGGAGCGCGCCCGTGAAACAGCGCGGCGCCCGTCCGGGTGAGCGTGGTCCACCTGTACGGCGGTCAGCGTGCCGGCCCGCGTTCCAGCAGGGCGACCGGGCGCTCGTGGTCGCGCACGAAGAGGGCGGACCTCCCGTCTGATCTCGGCGGTGGGCGCGGGTGTCCTCGCCGATCCGCCGGCCCGGGACACGGATTCGGCCACCAGGGCCGCCTCGACGTCGGCCGCGCCGGCGGCGGGGTCAGCGGGGGCGGGTGCTCTCGCGCAGGACGACCTCGCCGCGTACGGAGACCACCCGCGGGGAGCGGCCGGTGGCGGTGTCGAGCGCCAGCTCGGCGGCCCGGACGCCCATCTCCTCCAGCGGCAGGCGGACGGTCGTCAGAGACGGGACCAGATCCCGCAGCGTGGCGATGTCGTCGAAGCCGGCCACCGCGACGTCGTCCGGCACCGCGAGCCCGCGCGCGCGGAAGGCGGCGATCGCGCCGACCGCCATCACGTCGTTGGTCGCGAAGACGCAGGCGCCGGCGATGCCCTGCTCGGCGACGCGGCTGCCGAGCTCGAAGCCGCCGTCGCGGGTGAACGCACCGTGCAGCACCTGGACGGATCTGCGGGCGACGCCGCGCCGTGCCAGGCCGTTCAGAAACCCGGACAGCCGGTCCGTGGAGGTGGTCAGGTTCTTCGGCCCCGCCAGGACGATGAAGCGGCGGTGCCCGAGGTCGTACAGCGCCTCGGCCAGATCACGCGCGCCGGCCCGGTTCAGCGGCTGCACGGTGTGCGTACCGAGGCGGTTCTGGCCGATCAACGCGACCCGGCCGCCGCCGGCACGGAAGCCGTCCAGCTCTTTGCTCAGCCGGGCCAGGTGCGCCTGGTCGGTGGTGCGGCTGCCCGCGATGATGATCGCCTGGGCGCGCTGGGAGTGCAGCGTCGTCACGTACTTCAGCTCCTGCTCGGCGATCCGGCGGGTGCTGCCGAGCACGACCACGAGGCCGCGCTCCTCGGCGACGCGCACGACACCGTCGGCGATCGTCGAGAAGTAGGGGTCGGCGACGTCGTGGATGATCAACCCGACGAGGTTGCTGGCCCCGCGCGCGGTGGCCTGGGCCAGGGCGTTCGGCAGGTAGCCGAGCCGCTCGGCGGCGCGCAGCACCCGCGACCGGTGCGGCTCGCCCACCGTGCGCTCGCTGCCGTTGAGCACGCGAGACGCGGTGGCGACCGAGACGTTGGCCTCCGCCGCGACCATGGCGAGCGTGGCCGGCCCCTGCCGTGTCATGCCCCGTCCTTCGTTCCGGTCGGAGGCCGGCGTCATGGCCGGGCCCGTCGCAACCACAGCCCTACCCGAGAGGTGTCCACGGCTCTCGCGTCAACGATAACCGCTCCGAACGCACGCCGCAGTTCGTCGCCCGGACCCAGGAGGACCGGGGTGTCCCACGCGAGGGCGGCGCCGACGCCCGGGTAGTCGGCGACGCGGACGAACCACGGATCCCTCGGCTCGTCGTGCTCGATGACGACCGACCACTCCCGCCCGCCGGGATCGGCGGCGGTGACCGCGATCCAGCCGGAGACCGTGCCGTGTACGGCGTTCTCGCCGGCGGCGCCGGCGGTGAAGACGTCCAGGGAGCCGTCGTGGGCGGGCAGCCGCCAGAAGAAGCCGCCGTACCCGGCGCGGTCGCGGCCGTTGGTGGCGGGGCTGCCGAGCATGATCGGGCGGCCGGCCACGTTCCGCAGCGTGAACGCCAGGTCGAGCCGCCAGGCTCCGGGGACCGGCACGGCGGAGGCACGCAGGGTGCGGTGCTCGGCGAGCAGGACGGCGCCGTCGCGGCGGACCCAGTCGAGGCGCTCGTCCAGGTGGTCCGGGGCGCGCTCCCGCCATTCGGCGCGGACGATGCGGCCGTGGTCGTCGCGCCACTGGTAGCCCTGGCCCCGCACGTACGTACGGCCGCCCCAGAAGTTGGTCCCGTCGACGTCCTGCACGGCGACGGAGACGCCGAGGTGCCAGCGGTGGTCGGCCGGGCACGCGTCGGTGACGGTGGTGCCGGCGAGGGTGCGCACCGGGTGCAGGTGGGGGCGGGGGGCCAGGGCCGGGTCGAGGCCGTCGCCGTCGTCGTACCGGGCGACGGCCGTGCCGGCCAGGCGAAGGGTCGTGGGCTCGCTCACGCGGTCTCTCCCGGGGCGGTCGTGGCGGCGGGCCGCGCACCGCCGGCAACGGCCGTGGCACCGGGCTCGTAGGCGGTGGGGTCGTAGGCGCCGGGGTCGTAGGCGGTGGGCGCGGACGCCCAGGGGACGCCCAGCTCCGAGTACAGCGCCAGGCCCGACGATGAGGCGGCCACCAGGTCGTCGATTCCGGAGACGACGAACCGGTCGCCGTGCTCATCGGCGACCCGTACGCGGTGCGGCTCGGCGATCTCGGCGGGGTGCGGGGCGGTGCGCACGGCGTCCACCACCGCCGTGAAGGCGGCGGTCGCGCGCAGCGGAACCAGGAGGTCGACGGCGTCCGGCCGCGCGACGTGCGCGATCAGGTTCTCCAGCAGGTCGGTGCGCGGGTAGCCGGCGGTCTCCCGTGTTCCGCCGGTCTCCAGCGTGACCTCGCCGCGCTTGTACAGGAGCGTCACGCGGCCGCGGGTGCCGTGGACGACGAGACGCGGCTCGTGGTCGGCCGCGGCGCACAGGGTGGCCGCGACGGTGACGGGAGTGCCGTGCCGGGTGCGCACGCGGACGCAGGAGGTGTCGTCGGACTCGATGGCGTTGGCGTGGTAGAGCTCCACCTCGATCCGCGCCAGGTCGGCGCGTGTGGTGGCGCGGGCGAGACGAAGCGCGGACGCGACGGCGTGCGCGAACGGGTTGGTCAGCGCGCCGTCGACGACGGGCCGGCCGTCGAGCGCGCGCCGGCCGGCCCACGGCGACCGGGTGAAGTAGCGCATCGGCCGCACCCACGCGCAGGCGCCGGAGATCCCCCGCAGGTCGCCGAGCACGCCGTCGTCGACCAGCCGCGTGATCGCCGGCAGCGCCGCCGACGCCAGGTCCTGGAAGCCGACCTGGCAGGCGCGGCCGGTGCGCTCTGCCGTGCGCGCGATCCGGTCGTACTCGGCCCGTCCGGGGGCCGGAGGCTTTTCGAGCAGCACGTGCGAGCCGGCCTCCATGGCGGCGACGGCGAGGTCGGCGTGCGTGTGGATGGGCGTGCAGATGATCGTGATGTCCGGCCGGGTGCGGACCAGCAGCTCCGCCAGGTCGCGGCTCTGCCGGGGGTCGCCGAGGCCGGCGAGGGCATCGGGGCTCACCGGAACGAGGTCGCACACGCCGACCACCGTGACGGCGCCGGAACGGGCGAGCCGGCCGAGGTTGCGCAGGTGCGTGCGCCCGTGCCCGTGCGCTCCGGCCAGCACGACGCGCGCGGGCGGGCCGGGGACGGGCTCGGGCAAGGGCGGGCCGGCGGGGCGTGGGAGCAATTCAGGCACGGGATCACCATAGGACCGCGAGCCGATGTGGGAAAGCGCTTGCTGCGATCGTTGTGTCGAACGGGATCCGACTGCTTTCGGCTTGCGAAGTCGTCTTCCCAGTTCAGGCGGGGTACCGAGAGTTGGAGTCGCAAATAGATGCCGGACGGTGACATTCCGGGGGGTTGACACGACCTGTCCGCCGCGCTTCGCTGGCAAGCGTTTACCCGGAGTGGGACGAAGGAGGCCGCCCGTGCCGGACACGCACGATCCCCCGACGGCCCTGCTGGCCGTCGGAGGTGAGAAGCGCGGGGGTGCTCCGGCTCCTCCGCACGACGAGCGGCGCAGACGTTCCCGGCGGGACGCGGGGCACCGTCCGCGGCGTTCCCTTTCCGAGCGCTACGCGCACCACATCTTCCTGGCGCCGTGGTTCGCCGGCCTGTTCCTCATCACGCTGGGCCCGCTGCTGGCGTCGGCGTACCTGTCGTTCACGAAGTACAACCTGATCAACGCGCCCGAGTGGACGGGGCTGGACAACTACCGCCGCATGCTCGGCGACCCGCGCTTCTACCACTCGCTGAAGGTGACCTTCATCTACGTCGGCGTCTCGGTCCCGTTGCAGCTCGCGCTCGCGCTGGCGCTCGCGCTGGTGCTCGACCGGGGCATCAGGGGCCTGGCGATCTACCGGTCGATCTACTACCTGCCGTCGCTGCTCGGCGCGAGCGTCGCCATCGCCGTGCTGTGGCGGCAGATGTTCGGGGCGGACGGCCTGGTCAACGGGCTGCTCGGGCACCTCGGCCTGCACAACCTGCCCGGCTGGGTCTCCGATCCCCGCTTCGCGCTCGGGTCGCTGATCGTGCTCAACGTCTGGACGTTCGGCGCGCCCATGGTGATCTTCCTGGCGGGGCTGCGGCAGATCCCGGCCACCTACTACGAGGCGGCCGCGCTGGACGGAGCGGGCCGGTTCCGGCGGTTCGTCCACATCACGCTGCCGCTGCTGAGCCCGATCGTCTTCTTCAACCTGGTGCTCCAGCTCATCAACGCGTTCCAGAGCTTTACGCAGGCGTTCATCGTCAGCGGGGGCGAGGGCGGGCCGGCCGACTCGACGCTCTTCTACACGCTCTACATCTACCAGAAGGGCTTCGGCAGCTTCGACATGGGATACGCGGCCGCGCTGGCCTGGGTCCTCGTGCTCATCGTCGCGGTGCTCACCGCGCTCAACTTCTTCGCATCGAAATTCTGGGTGTTCTATGGCGACGAGTAACGTGATGCCGAGCGCGGCGGCGCGGCGCCCACGCCCCCGGCACCCGCGGGTGTTCGCGCACGCGGGGCTGATCGTCTTCGGCGTCGTGATGCTCTACCCGCTGATCTGGATGCTGGTCAGCTCGTTCAAGCACACGTCCGACATCTTCAGCCACCCGGGCCTGTTCGCGAAGAGCTACACCACGAAGAACTATGCCGCCGGATGGAACGCCAACGGTGCCTCTTTCGGTCGCTATATAGTCAATTCGCTTATCGTGGTGACCGGCGCGATCGCCGGAAACCTGCTGGCCTGCTCGGCGGCGGCCTACGCCTTCGCCCGGCTGGAATTCCGGCTGAAGAAGATGTGGTTCGCCCTGATGCTCGGCACGATCATGCTGCCGATCCACGTGGTCATCGTGCCGCAGTACATCCTGTTCTCCAAGCTCGGCTGGCTGAACACCTACCTGCCGCTGATCGTCCCGAAACTGCTCGCCACCGACGCGTTCTTCGTCTTCTTGATGGTGCAGTTCATCCGCTCGCTTCCCCGGGATCTCGACGAGGCCGCCAGAATCGACGGCTGCGGGCACCTGGGAATCTTCTTCCGAATCATCCTGCCGCTCTCCAAACCGGCGCTGGCGACGACCACGATCTTCACGTTCATCTGGACGTGGAACGACTTCTTCCACCAGCTCGTGTTCCTCACCGACCCGAAGATGTACACCGTTCCGGTCGCGTTGCGGACCTTCGTCGACGCCACCAGCCAGACGCCGTGGGGACCGGTCTTCGCGATGTCGGTCGTCTCTCTCGCACCGGTCTTCGGCTTCTTCCTCGCCGGTCAGCGATACCTCGTGCGCGGCATCGCCACAACCGGGCTCAAGTGAACCCAGAAAGGAGAACCCCCGTGTTCCACAAATCACGAGGCGTCCGCCGAGGGGGCGGCAGACGCTTCAGACTGCTGGCGGTGCCGCTCGCCCTGGCCCTGGGCCTATCCGCGTGCGGTGGCGGGTCGACCTCGGACGGCAAGATCCACCTGACGATGACGTGGTGGGGCAGCGACAGCCGGCACACGACCACCAAGAAGCTCATCGCGCTGTACGAGAAGTCGCACCCGAACGTCGTGATCACCCCGACCTACACCGGCTGGGACGACTACTGGGACCGGCTCGCCACGACCGTTGCGGGCGGCAACACGCCCGACATCATGCAGCAGGACTTCCGCTACGTGCACGAGTACGCCGACCGGGGCGCGCTCGCCGACCTCAACCGGTTCATCCCCAGCGTGATCAACACCGCCCAGCTCGACAAGTCGATGCTGCCGACCGGGCAGCTCGACGGCAAGACGTACGCGATCCCCACCGGCGTCAACGCGTTCGCGCTCGTCGTCAACCCCACGCTGGTCAAGAAGGCCGGCGTCACCCTTCCCGACGACAAGACCTGGTCATGGGACGACTTCGTGAACTTCGCCGTCAAGATCACCCAGGCGACCAAGGGTGCCGTCCAGGGCACCGAGGACATGGGGTACTACGACGGCGGGCTCGAGGTGTTCGCCCGCCAGCACGGCGAGGACCTGTTCACCCCAGACGGCAAGCTGGGCATCTCGCCGCAGACGCTGACGGCCTGGTTCAACCTCATCGTGAAGATGCGCGACACCAAGGCCGAGCCGGCGCCGTCGGTGACGCATGAGACGTGGGCCGGCGGCATCGACCAGTCGCTGCTCGCCACGGGCAAGGGCGCCTCCAGCTTCTGGTGGACCAACCAGCTGTCGGCCCTGGCCGCCGACTCCAAGGCCCCGCTCGAACTGCGGCGCATGCCCGGCGAGTCGCAGGCCGCCAAGCCCGGCATGTTCCTCAAGCCGGCGATGTTCTGGTCGATCTCCTCCCGGAGCAAGCACCCGAAGGAGGCGGCGCAGTTCGTCAACTTCCTCATCAACGACCCGCAGGCCGCCAAGCTGCAGCTCAGCGACCGCGGGCTGCCGATCAACACGCAGCTCCGCGCGCAGATCACCAGTGAGCTCAGCCCGGCGGACCAGAAGTCCGCGAGCTTCGTCAACGAGATCAGCCCGGGCCTCGCACCGCCGCCGCCGCTGCCGCCCAAGGGCGCCGGCGACTTCGAGAAGATCCTCGGCCGGGTCAACGAGGAGGTGCTCTTCAACCGCGTCTCGGTGCCGAAGGCGGTCCAGGAGTTCATCGCCCAGGTCAAGTCCGCGACGAGCTGAAGGCGCCGCGGGCGGCGGCCGCGAGCCGCGTGCCGCCGCCCTCGCCCCGCACCACACCCCCGAAGGAACGGAGCCGGGATGACACGCGCGGACCGCGCCGAGCACGGGCGCCGGCGGTATGCGCTGGTCGGGACGGGCCACCGTGCCGAGATGTACTTCGCGGCGCTCATGGGAGCGCACCGCGACGCCGGCGTCCCCGTCGCGCTGTGCGACACGAACCGTACGCGGATGGCGTACTACCAGCGGCTCTACGCCGAAGCGCACGGCGGCACTGATGCGCAGGGCAGCACGGATGCGCACGGCGGCGCCGACGGGGACGACGGTAGGGCCGGATACGACGGCCCAGGCGCGCATGACGGCCCAGGCGCGCGCGGCGGTGGGCGTGGGCGCTCCGGCGCGCATGGCGGTGCCGGCGGGCTGCCGGCGTACGACGCCGGCGACTTCGCGACCATGCTCGAGCGCGAGCGGCCCGACGCGGTCATCGTCACCACGGTGGACGCCACGCACGCGCGGTACGTGACGGCGGCCCTCGACCGCGGCTGCGACGTGATCTGCGAGAAACCGCTCACGACCGGCGCCGAGGGCTGCCGCCGGATCGCCGAGGCCGCGCTGCGCGCCGACGGAGAGCTGGTCGTCACCTTCAACTACCGCTACGCGCCGCGGAACTCCGAGGTCAAGCGGCTCCTCATGGACGGCGCGATCGGCCAGGTCACCTCCGTGGTGTTCGAGTGGGTGCTCGACACCGTGCACGGCGCCGACTACTTCCGGCGCTGGCACCGCCGCAAGGACAACAGCGGCGGCCTCCTCGTGCACAAGGCGACGCACCACTTCGACCTGGTCGGCTGGTGGCTGGACGACCTGCCGGAGACCGTCTTCGCGCTCGGCGCCCGGCGGTTCTACGGCCCCGACGGACCGCTCGGCCGGGCGCGGCACGAGCACCCGCCGCCCGCCGGCGACCCGTTCGCCCTCGACCTGGCGGCCAGCCCGCGGCTGTCGGCCCTGTACGGGCGTGCGCGCGAGGAGGACGGGTACGCCCGCGACGGCGACGTGTTCTCCGCGGACATCGACATCGAGGACAACATGGCGGTCCTTGTCGGCTACGAGGGCGGGGCGACCCTGACGTACTCGCTGAACGCGCACGCCCCGTGGGAGGGGTACCGGGTCGCGTTCAACGGCACCGAGGGACGCCTGGAGCTGAGCGTGTGCGAGCGCGCCGCCGTCGTGCCCGAGTCGGCCGGCGACGTTCTCGGCGGGTCGCGCGGGATCGCCCTCGACCCGAGCGCAGCCCCCGACCACGCCGGCGACGCGGGCGGCCCGCGCGTGCCCGGAACCGAGCTGATCCTCCAGCGGCACTGGTCGCGGGCCGAACGGATCGCGATCCCCGAGGGCGGCGGCGCGCACGGCGGAGGCGACGACCGGCTGCTGGCCGACGTCTTCCGCGGCGCCGCGCCGGACCCGCTGCGCCGCCGCGCGGGCTTCCAGGACGGGATCAGGAGCGTGCTGGTCGGCGTCGCCGCGAACCGTTCCATCGCCGAACGCCGCGCGGTCGCGATCGGCGAGCTCGGGGTCGCCCGGGACGCCTACGCCCCGCCCACGGCACCAGTGTGACCGTGCCCGCCCCAGCCGCCCCCGCCCGCTCCCGCCCGCCCGCCGGGACTGCCCGCCTGCCGGGACTGCCCGCCGGCAGGCCGGGCCGGTCGTCCGCCCGCAAGCCGGACCCGTCGTCCGCCCGCACGCCGCGTGCTCCGCCGGCCGGGCGCCGCCGGCGGCCCGGCGGCCGTGCCGGCCGGCGTACCCGAGGACTTCCCGCGAACCGTTGAGGAGACACGATGCACACCGAGCGTCTCGGAGTGATCATGAATGGGGTCACCGGGCGAATGGGCTACCGCCAGCACCTGGTCAGATCCATCCTGGCCATCCGCGAGCAGGGCGGGATCCGCCTGGACGACGGCACCCGGCTGGTCCCTGAGCCGATCCTCGTCGGCCGCGACGAGCGGAAGCTGCGCGACATCTGCCGCCGGCACGGCCTGGACCGCTGGACGACGAACCTCGCCGAGGCCCTCGCCGACGACACCGCGGACGTCTACTTCGACGCCCAGGTGACGCAGGCGCGCGAGAAGGCGGTGCTCGCCGCGATCGAGGCCGGCAAGCACGTCTACGTCGAGAAGCCGACCGCGCCCACGCTCAAGGGGGCCGTCGAGCTGGCCCGCGTCGCCGCGGCGGCCGGCATCGTCAACGGCGTCGTGCACGACAAGATCTTCCTGCCGGGCCTGGTCAAGCTGAAGCGGCTCGTCGACGGCGGTTTCTTCGGCCGCATCCTTTCGGTCCGCGGCGAGTTCGGGTACTGGGTGTTCGAGGGCGACTGGCAGCCCGCCCAGCGGCCGAGCTGGAACTACCGGCGCGAGCAGGGCGGCGGCATCGTCGTCGACATGTTCTGCCATTGGTCGTACGTGCTGGAGCACCTGTTCGGCCGCGTCCGCACCGTCACCGCCCGCGCGGTCACGCACATCCCCGAACGCGTCGACGAGAACGGCCGGCCCTACACGGCCACCGCCGACGACGCCGCGTACGGCATCTTCGAGCTGGACGGCGACATCATCGCCCAGATCAACTCCTCGTGGTGCGTGCGCGTCCACCGCGACGAGCTGGTGGAGTTCCAGGTGGACGGGACGCAGGGCTCGGCCGTGGCCGGGCTGCGGGGCTGCGTCGTGCAGCACCGGGCCGTCACGCCCCAGCCGGTGTGGAACCCCGACCTGCCGGTCACCGAGCGGTTCCGCGACCAGTGGCAGCCGGTGCCCGACAACGCCGAGTTCGACAACGGCTTCAAGGTGCAGTGGGAGGCGTTCCTGCGCGACGTCCACGCCGGCCGGCCGCACCCGTACGACTTCCTTGCCGGCGCTCGCGGCGTGCAGCTCGCCGAGCTCGGGCTCGTCTCCTCCGCCGAGGGCCGCCGCGTCGCGATCCCGGAGATTCAGATATGAGCGTCACCGTGCGGCTGCCGACGCCGTCCGGCGGCCTTGAGGACTACACGTTCGCCGGGCCGCGCGAAACGGCGCCGCCGGGCCCCGGCGCGCCGGAGCCCGCGCCGGCACGGACGGCGTACGCGGCCGCGCACGTCGTCGCCGACCCGCTCGCCGACAACACGCCGGGCGCGCCCGCGCGGCTCGACTGGGACGACACGCTCGAATACCGGCGGCACCTGTGGTCGTACGGGCTGGGCGTGGCCGACGCGATGGACACCGCCCAGCGCGGCATGGGGCTCACCTGGGAGACCGCCGCCGAGCTGATCCGCCGTTCCGGCGCCGAGGCGCGCGCCTGCGGCGGGCGGCTGGCCTGCGGCGTCGGCACCGACCAGCTCTCCGCCGCGCGCGGCCTCGACGACGTGCTCGGCGCCTACCTCGACCAGCTCGCGGTCGTGGAGGAGGCGGGCGCCACCCCGATCCTCATGGCGAGCCGGCACCTCGCCCGCGTCGCCGGTTCGCCCGACGACTACGTCAAGGTGTACGAGCGGCTGATCGAGGAGGCGTCCGGGCCGGTGATCCTGCACTGGCTCGGCCCGATGTTCGACCCGGCGCTGGCCGGCTACTGGGGCTCGGCGGACGTCGGCAAGGCGATGGGCGTCGTACGGGGCCTGATCGACGGGCACGCCGCCAAGGTGGACGGCATCAAGGTGTCGCTGCTGGAAGAACGGCACGAGATCGCGCTGCGCGCGGCGCTGCCCGAAGGCGTGAAGCTCTACACCGGCGACGACTTCAACTACCCGCGGCTGATCAAGGGCGACGGCACCCGGTACTCCCACGCCCTGCTCGGCATCTTCGACGCGATCGCGCCGGTCGCGGCCGAGGCGCTGCGGGCGCTCGGCGAGGGCCGTGAGGACGACTACGACCGGCTCCTCGCGCCGACCGTCCCGCTGTCGCGGCACCTGTTCGCCACGCCGACCTACTACTACAAGACCGGCATCGTGTTCCTGGCCTGGCTGGCCGGGCACCAGCCGGCGTTCCGCATGGTCGGTGGCCTGGAGTCGGCGCGGTCGGTGCCGCACCTGTGCGAGGCGCTGCGGCTCGCCGACCGGGCCGGGCTGATCCCCGACCCGGAGCTCGCGGCCCGGCGCGTGCGCGCCTTCCTGGACCTGGCGGGGGTGGACGCATGACCGGCAGGACGGATCCGGCAGGCCCGGCGGACGCGCCGGGCACGACACGCCCGGCGGATGCGGAGGCCGGGACAGGCCCGGCGGCCCCGGCAGGTGCCGCAAGCCCTGCGGGACCTGCGGGTTCCGCAGGATCGGCCTGTGCCGCGGGCCCGGCGGGTGTCGCAGGACCGGCCGGCGCGGCGGGCCCGGCGGGCACGACGGATCCGGCGGGCGCGGCGGGCAGGGCCGGTGGCGGCGACCCGGCGCTGGCGCGGCTGTCGCTCAACCAGCGGACGGTCGCCCAGTGGGACGTCGCGCAGGTCGTCGACGGCTGCGTACGGTTCGGCATCCCCGCGGTCGGCCTGTGGCGGGAACCGGTCGCCGAGTACGGCATCGACCGGACCGTACGGCTCGTCCGGGACGCCGGGCTGCGCGTGTCGTCGCTGTGCCGGGGCGGGTTCCTGACCGACCCGGCCGAGCCGGCCCGGTCGCTGGCGCTGGAGGACAACCGCCGGGCGATCGAGGAGGCCGCGACGCTCGGCGCCGCCTGCCTGGTCCTCGTCGTCGGCGGGCTCCCGGCCGGCTCCCGCGACCTGCCGGGCGCCCGCGAGACGGTGCGCCGCGCCCTGCACGAGCTCGTCCCGTACGCCCGCGACCACGGCGTGCGGCTCGCGCTGGAGCCGATGCACCCGATGTACTGTGCCGACCGGGGCGTCGTGGCGACCCTCGCGCAGGCGCTGGACATCGCCGCGGACTTCCCCTCCGCCGACCTCGGCGTGGTCGTCGACACCTTCCACCTGTGGTGGGACCCGGAGGTGTGGCGGCAGATCGAGCGGGCCGGCGACCGCATCGCCTCCTACCAGGTGTCCGACTGGGTGGTGCCGCTCGCCGCCGACGTGCTGCTCGCGCGCGGCTACATGGGCGACGGCTGCATCGACTTCCGCTCCTTCACCCGTGCCGTCGACGCGGCCGGCTACCGCGGCGACATCGAGGTGGAGATCTTCAACGCCGACGTGTGGAGCAGCCGCGGCGACGACGTCCTCACCACAATGACCCAGCGCTACAAGGAGCACGTCTGCTGAGCCGGGCGTCCCCGCCCTGCCCCGGCCCCGCCCGGCCCGGCCGTAACCGGTCCCACGCCCGGCCCCGGCCGGTGCCCCGAACGCCGTACGGCGCTTCCCGCGGGGGCCACCCGCGTGCCGGCACGGCCGGCACGGCAGAACAGGAGGCATCGATGACCCAGACCCCGTCCCCCTTCCGGCGCAGACCACGGCCGTCCGCGCGTTCGCCGGCCGCCGCGGCGCTCGCCCTCACTCTCGCCGTACCCGCCCTGCCCGCCCAGGCGGCCTCCGTCACGCGGCCCGCCGCGCCGCCCGCCGTATCGGGGTCGTCCACCGCCGCGCCGCGGGACGGCGCACGCGCGGCCGGCCCCGCCGGTGCCCCTCCTGGCCGACGACGACTCCAGCGTCACGCTCGTCTGGCGGCGCCCGGCCTCCGGGCCGGCGCCATCCGCATCGTCGGGCCCGGCAGCATCGACGGGAACGGCTGGAAACAGGCGGGGCTCGACGAGGGGTACTTCCCGGTGTCGGAGAAGAGCAGCTCCAGCACCTGGCAGCAGAACGGCATCCTCGCCAAGGCCCAGGTCGAGCAGGCCGGCGAGAAGTACGGCAGCCCGGCGCCGTACCCCACGCGCTCGAACCTGATCACGATGCGCGGCGTCGACGGCGTCTACTACGGGAACTTCCGGGCGGTGAACGTCGAACCACACGCTGGTCGACGTGCACAGCGACGACGTCACCGTCAACGACGTCAAGCTGCTCACCTACGACATCAACAACGCCGACGGCATCGAGTTCAACCAGGGCGACGGGCTGACCGTCATCAACAGCGTCTTCGACACGGGCGACGACGCGATGAACTTCGCCGCCGGCCTCGGCGCGGCGAGCGAGAACGAGCGGCCGACCCGCAACGCCTGGATCGCCGACGACTACTTCCGGCGCGGGCACGGCGCCGTCGTCGTCGGCAGCCACACCGGCTCGGGGATCGAGAACATCCTCGCCGAGCAGAACGTCGTCGACGGCACCGACGTCGGGCTGTGGATGAAGACCGTGCCCACCAACGGCGGCGGTGGCCGGAACGTCGTGTTCCGCGACAGGGCACGTCGCGAAGAGCGTCGGCGGCGACACCACGACCGCCACCATAGACGGGCTCGCGCCCGCGCGGACGTACCAGATCGCCGTGGCGGCCCGCGACGCCACCGGCAACACCACGCCCGGCCCGCACGCGGACGTGCGGACCACCGGAACGCCCGACACGACCGCCCCGCAGGCCCCGGCGGGACCGGACGCCCTGACGGTCGACGCCGCGAGCGTCGGATCCACCTGGGGCCGGGTGACCTGGACCGCCGCGACCGACGACCACGGCGTCGACCACTGCTCGTGCTGCTCGACGGTACGGCGGCCGGCACCGCGTCCGGCACGTCGCACACGCTGACCGGCCTGACGCCCGCGACGACGTACACGGTCGGCCTGAAGGCCGTGGACGCGAGCGGCAACGCGGCCGCCTACCCGGCCACCGCCACGCTCACGACCGGGCCCGGCTACGACCACGCCGTGCCGTCGTGGCCGCCGCACAGCCGTCTCCGCGTCTCCGGCGTCACCGGCACGAACGCGACGCTGGCGTGGCCGGCCGCCTCTCCGACGACCAGCGTGTCGCCGGCTACCGCGTTCTGGTGAACGGCCGCATCGTCGGCACCAGCCCGTTCACTCCGATCGACACGGCGGCGACGACGACCGGGACGACCTTCACGCTGACCGGTCTCCAGCCGGGACACCGCTACCTGGTCACCGTCGAGGCGGGCGACACCGCCGGCAAGTGGACCGGCGGCGGCCCGGCCCGCACCATCCGGACCCTGCGCTCGTGAACCCCGGCCCCCGCCCGGAGATTCTCCTGGATGAAATGCAACGGCGGCGCGTTCCCGGCCGCGTGCGCGTCGGCGCTCATGCCCGCCTCGCACCCGGGCGCGCCGCCGCTCCTGCCGCACAAGGGCGTGTCGGGACGCCGCCCCGCCCGCCGACGCCGCGAGCCGTGGGCGCGGCTCCGGCCGCCGGGTGCGCGCCCGGACGGCTCGCGCACTCGCCTCGTGGGGTGTCCACGAAGGTTCACCGGGTCGGCGGCGACGGCCGGGGCCACCGCATCGGCCACGCCGGCGGCCGGTGTCTCGTTCGCGAGCCTTCCATGTGCAGGAAAAATTTCCTGCACATGGAAGGAGCTCGGTAAGCCCCCCGGGACCGACCGGCTCCCGATCGGACCCGGTCAACCTGTGTGGTCACCGCATTAGCTCCCGCCCAGGCGGTCCCGGCCCTCGCAGGCGCCGGCACCGGTGCGCCGAACCGCCGGGACGGCGCACGCGTCCTCCCCGGCCGTGCGCCGCCCGGCGCGAGACGGCGCGACACGCCGGGTCGGTCGAACCCGGCGGACGGCGTCGCCCGCATCGCCGTGCACGGCCGGGCCGAACCGTCCGCGAAGGCCGCAACGGCGGTGCGGGGGCGGGCTCAGGCGTCCGGGGTGCCGAGTACGGCCATGATGCGGTCGAGAGCGGCCAGGTCGTCCGGGGCGAGATCGAGCAGGGTGCGCGGCGGCCGGGCGAGGATGCGTTCGGCCCGCTCGGCGGCGGCGACCCCGGCGGGCGTCAGCGTGACGACCTTGCAGCGGCGGTCGTCCGGGTGCACGCTGCGCCGCACGTACCCGCGTTTTTCGAGGTCGTCGACGACCAGGGTGGTGTAGGGCTTCTCGGTGGACAGGCGGGCGGTAAGCTCGCGCATGGTCAGCGGCCCCGGCAGCAGGCGGCGCAGCGCCTTGGCGCGGAAGAAGGTCATGCCCAGCGCCTCGGCGACCTCCTTGCGCCGATCTTCCTGCTCTAGAACCAGCGAGCACATCGCCGCCCAGACACGGGCGACCGCCTCCGGGTCCGCCCCGCCCTGAGCCGCGTCGCCCGGAGCCGCGCCGCCGTACGCGCCGTCGCGGTGCGCGCCGCCGCCGCGGGCGCCCGTGCCGTGAGCGCCCGCGCCGTGAGCGGCCGTGCCGCGAGTCGCGTCTCCGCGGCCGGCCGGCGCACCGCCCGCCGCCGGACCGGCGCGCGTGACGCCGGCGACGGTGCGCTCGCTCTGGTCGCTCATGCCGTTTCCGCCGTTCCGGTCGAGCCGTGGACGAGCCGATCCCTCGTACGCGCCGCGGTGAGCCGCGCCCAGCGGCCGCTGGTGAGGATACCCAGGAGGAGTACCGCGACGCCGCATCCCGTGGCGACCCACCAGCCGGCCCGGGTGGCCTCCGGCAGCCCGGCCCGCAGCGGCCCGTGCACGGCGGAGGTGACCAGCGACCCGATGACGGCGACGCCCAGCGTCCCGCCGATCTGCCGGCTCGTCGAGGCCACGGCGGCGGCGACGCCGGCCTGTGAACGCGGCATGCCGGACACGGCCGTGTTGGTGATCGGCGCGTTGAGCATGCCGAAGCCGAGCCCGAAGAGGAGGTAGGAGACGATCAGCCGCCACAGCGGCATGTGGGCGGTCAGGCCGGTCAGCAGGAACGCGCTCACCGCCATGGCCGCACCGGCGACGACGAGCGGGACGCGGGTGCCGGCGCCCCCCACGATCCGTCCGGACAGCGGCGCGCACAGCGCCGTCAGCCCGGCCATCGGCAGGGTGAGCAGCCCGGCGTGGAACGCCGTGTACCCGAGGGCGTCCTGCAGGTACAGCGTGTTGAGGAAGAGGAAACCGGCGAGGGCGGAGAAGCCGCAGACCGCGATGACGGTCGCTCCGGCGAACGGGGCGCTGCGGAAGAAGCGCGGGTTGATCAGCGGGTCGGCGCGGCGCAGCTCGTACGGCACGAGGCAGGCCAGCGCGAGCGCGGCCCCGGCGAAGCAGCCGGCGGTCTGCGCGGAGCCCCAGCCGGCCGAGGGCGCCTCGATGATGCCGTACGTCAGGCCGCCGAGCATCACCATGACGAGAAGCTGGCCGATCGGGTCGACCGGGCGCGGGTGCCCGGCGCGCGACTCGGGGACGAACAGCGCGCACAGCACGAGCGCGGTCAGGCCCACCGGGATGTTGATCCAGAAGATCGCCTGCCAGCCGGCCGAGGCGACCAGCGCGCCGCCGAGCAGCGGGCCCACCGCCATGCTGAGCCCGACCACGCCTCCCCAGACGCCGATGGCGCGCGCCCGTTCCCGCGGGTCGGTGAACGTGTTGGTGATGATCGACATGGCCACCGGGTTGAGCATCGAGCCCCCGATCGCCTGGAGCGCGCGGGCGCCGACCAGCCAGCCGAGGCCGGGCGCCAGCGAGCAGAGCAGGGAGCCGAGCGTGAACAGCACCAGGCCGGTCTGGAAGGTGCGCCGCCGCCCGACCCGGTCCGCCGTCGAGCCGGACAGCATGAGCAGGGCGGCCAGCACGACCGTGTAGGCGTCGATGATCCACTGCAGGTCGGAGACGGACGCGTGAAGGTCGCGCTGCATGGCAGGCAGGGCGATGTTCACGATCGTGTTGTCCAGGCCGACGATGAACAGGCTCATGCAGCAGATCGCCAGGACGAGCATCCGCCGGCGGCGACCCGGTTCGCTCTGGCCGGGGCCGTACCGGCTGGCGGTGGCGCTTCTAGTTGTACGCATATAACGATTATATGTGTATAACTAACGGTCGGCGGGCTTCGGTGTCCCCGGAACCCGCGGGACCGCCGACCGATCAGCGGCGATCACCCGCATCGGTCGAAGCTGCGCGATACGGACCGGCACGTGGGGCGGGGGAGCCGGCGGTCGGGCGGGCGGTGGGGACCGGTTGATCCGGGGCCGCCGGCGTAGCGGCCGCACGGGCGCGAGTCCCGGCTCTGACCACTCGTTTCGTCCCTCTCGTGATGTAGCCCCTTTCTCGTGGAAACGGGGTTTTAAGGCGCTATAAGCCGATATAGTGCAGCGGTTGATCTCCTTGACGTTTCGAGATGGAGGCCCCCTGGCATGCCCGCCGTGAACGAGGCGCCGATCCCCGCAGCCCGGCCGGTCATCGGCGAAGCGGAGATCGAGGCCGCGGTGCGGGTGCTCCGCAGCGGCCGGGTCGTGCAGGGACCCGAGGTGGCGGCGTTCGAGGAGGAGTTCTCCGCCGTGGTGGAGGGCCGCGAGTGCGTGGCCGTCAACTCCGGGACCTCGGCGCTACAGCTCACCCTGATGGCGCTCGGCATCGGCCCGGCCGACGAGGTCATCGTGCCGTCGTTCTCGTTCGCCGCCAGCGCCAACGCGGTCCGGCTCGTGGGCGCCGAGCCGGTGTTCGCCGACATCGCGCCCGACACCTTCTGCCTGGATCCGGAGGCGGTCGCCGCCGCGATCGGGCCGCGCACCGCGGCGATCATGCCGGTGCACCTGTATGGGCACCCCGCCGCGATGGACCGGCTGGGTGCGCTGGCCGAGCGGCACGGGCTCGCCGTCGTCGAGGACGCCTGCCAGGCGCACGGCGCGACGCTGGACGGGCGGCCGGTCGGCGCCTTCGGCACGGCCGGTTGCTTCAGCTTCTACCCGACCAAGAACATGCACGCCCTGGAGGGCGGCATGGTCACCACCGCCGACCCGGCGCTGGCCCGTACCGTCCGGCTGCTGCGCAACCAGGGCATGGAGCAGCGCTACGCGAACGAGATCGTCGGCGCGAACATGCGGATGACCGACGTGGCGGCCGCGATCGGTCGCGTGCAGCTCACGCGGCTGCCGGAGTGGACCGAGCAGCGCCGCCGGAACGCCAAGTTCCTGGACGCCGCGATCACCGGCGCGATCACCCCGCCCGTCGCGGACGCGGCGCGGCACGTCTACCACCAGTACACGGTGCGGGTGCGCGGCGACCGGGACGCGGTGCAGCGGCATCTGACCGGCCGCGGTGTCGGCAGCGCCGTCTACTACCCGACGCCGATCCACCGGCTCAGGCCCTACCTCGGGCCGGACGGGCGTCCCGTTGCCGACCTGCCGGCGACCGACCGGGCGGCGGGCGAGGTGCTGTCCCTTCCTGTGCACCCGGCGCTGACCGAAGGCGACCTGGAGCGGATCGCCGCCGCCGTGAACGAGCTGGAGACCTCATGAGCGAGCCGCAGGGGCGCGACGTCGTCTGGACTGAGGAGCGCAGGGAGCGTGAGCGGGCGCGCGCCGTCTGGACTGAGGAGCGCAGGGAGCGAAGCGACTGGAGCGACGAGGGAAGACGGCGCGTTAAAGCGCCCGCGAACCGCGCGAGCGGAGCTCGCGCAATCCAACACAGCGACTGGAGCGACGAGGGAAGACGGCGTCTTGGGGCGCCCCGGAGGCGAGCGGGGGACACAGCATGAGGCCGCTGCGCGCGGGCCTGATCGGGCTGGGCGCGATGGGCCGCAACCACGCCCGCGTCCTGTCGGAGCTGGACGGGGTCGAGCTGGCCGGCGTCCTGGAGCCCGCGGGCGCGTCCGGCCTCGCGGCCCGGGGCGCGCCCGTCGTCGCCGACCTGCCCGCCCTCCTGGCCCTCGGCATCGACTACGCGGTGGTGGCCTGCCCGACCGCGCTGCACGAGGAGATCGGCGTGCAGCTGGCCGAGGCCGGGGTGTGCGCGCTGATCGAGAAGCCGCTGGCGCATTCGGTGGAGGCGTCGGCGCGGCTGGTCGAGGCGTTCGACAAGCGGGGCCTGGTCGCCGCCGTCGGGCACATCGAGCGGTACAACCCGGCGGTGCAGAGCCTGCGGGCCAGGCTGGAGGCCGGCGCGCTCGGCGACGTGTACCAGGTGGTCACCCGCCGTCAGGGGCCGTTCCCGCACCGGATCGCCGACGTCGGCGTGGTCAAGGACCTGGCCACGCACGACATCGACCTCACCGGCTGGGTCACCGGCCAGGAGTACACGTCCGTGTCGGCCAGGACGGTGTCCAAGAGCGGCCGCCCGCACGAGGACATGGTCGCCGTCGTCGGCCGGCTCGCCGACGGGTCGATGGTCAACCACCTCGTCAACTGGCTCAGCCCGCTCAAGGAGCGCTCGACGGTGGTCACCGGCGAGCTCGGCTGCTTCGTCGCCGACACCCTCACCGCGGACCTCACCTTCTACGCGAACGGCGCGCAGGACACCGAGTGGGAGGCGCTGCGCGCGTTCCGCGGCGTCTCCGAGGGAGACATGATCCGCTACGCGATTCCCAAGCGCGAGCCGCTGCTGGTGGAGCACGAACGTTTCCGCGACGCGGTACGCGGCGAGAGCAACGACATCGTGACCTTGCACGAGGGGCTGCGCACGGTCGAGGTGTCGGTGGCCGTGCTGGAGTCCGCCGAAAGGGGCGTCACGGTGGACGTACCGCCGTCCGGCGTCGGCGCCGGACGGGGGGAGCGGGTCTCGCATGCCGGATGAGGCGATCACCGGCCCGCGCCGTTCGCGGGGCCGCGTCGTCATGCTCGCGGACAACGGCGTGCACGGCGACTCCCGGGTGCAGAAGGCGGCGCGTTCCATGGCAGCGGCCGGCTGGGACGTGATCCTGGTCGGCCGGTCGCCCGACAACAAGCAGGAGCACACCTGGCGGCTCGGCGAGGCCGAGGTCCGGCTCGTCCCCGTCCCCAGCCCGCTGTACCGCCGGCGCCACGAGTACCGCCGGGCGCCGCTGCGCAGCCCGCTGGCCTACCCGCCCGGTCCGCTCGCCGCGTACCGGAAACAGCGGATCAAGGCGTGGCGGGCCGAGCTGTACCAGCGGAACGCGGCCCTGACGGTGGCCGCGCGCGAGGGCGCGTCCCGCCCGTACGTGCTGTTCGGCCGGGTCCGGCTGATCGTTCCGCGGCTCGCCGCCAAGGTCGCCGACCGGTGGGTGATGCTCCGGGCCAGGCGCACCGACGCGCTGGACCGCAGGCGCAAGAAGATGGACGCGCCGCTGGACCGGTTCACCACGCGGTTCTGGCAGGCGGTCATGGGCGATCGCTGCTGGCGCCGGCTCGACCCGCACCTGTGGGACTGGGAGCTGGCCTACGGCAAGGTCATCGACAGGCTCCAGCCCGACCTGATCCACGCCAACGACTTCCGCATGCTCGGTGTCGGCGCCCGCGCCGCGCAGCGGGCCCGTGCCAAGGGACGCCCGGTCAGGCTCGTCTGGGACGCGCACGAGTTCCTGCCCGGCACCAAGCCCTGGAACGACCACCCCCGCTGGCACCCGGCGCAGTGCGCGCACGAGCGCGAGTACGCCGGCCACGCCGACGCCGTGGTGACCGTCTCGGAGGCGCTCGCCGACCTCCTCGTCAAGGAGCACGGCCTGCGGGAACGCCCCGCCGTCGTGCTCAACGCCCCGGAGGCGGTGGCCGCCCCCGCCGGCGGCGACGGCCCGCCGGACCTGCGCGCACTGTGCGGCATCGACGCGGACACCCCGCTGGTCGTCTACAGCGGCGCCGTCTCCCGGCAGCGCGGCCTGGACATCATGGTCGAGGCCCTGCCGCGGCTCGACGGGGTGCACGTCGCGTTCGTCGTGCTGCGCCCGGAGGCCCCGTACGTGACCGGGCTGCTCGCCCGGGCCGCCGAGCTCGGCGCCGGCGACCGCGTGCACGCGCTGCCGTACGTCCCCTACGACCAGGTGGTGCCGTTCCTGTCCGCGGCCGACGCGGGCGTGATCCCGATCCACCACTGGCCGAACCACGAGATCGCCCTGATCACCAAGTTCTTCGAGTACTCGCACGCGCGCCTGCCGATCGTCGTCAGCGACGTGCGGACCATGGCCGAGGTCACCCGCTCGACCGGTCAGGGCGAGGTCTTCGCCGCCGAGGACGTCGACGACTACGCGCGCGCCGTACGCGCCGTCCTGGCCGACCCGAAGCGGTACCGCGCCGCGTACGACACCCCGGGCCTGCTGGAGCAGTGGACCTGGCAGGCGCAGGCCGAGGTTCTCGACCAGGTGTACAGCCGCCTGCTGACCGATGCCCCGCGTCCCCCGGCCCCCCAGAAGAAGACGGTATGAGGATGAACGAAGCAGACCCGGCGGGCGACGCCGCCCTCCGGGCGGAGAGACCGGCCGCGAGCCGGGACCCCGACGTCAGCGTCGTCGTCGCGGTCTACAACACGATGCCGTACCTGACCACCTGCCTGACGTCGCTGGTCGAGCAGAGCATCGGCCCGGACCGCATGGAGGTCATCGCGGTCGACGACGGCTCCACCGACGGCAGCGGCAAGGAACTCGACCGCTTCGCCGAGATGCACCCCGGCCTCATCCGCGTGCTGCACCAGCCCAACTCCGGCGGGCCTGCCGCGCCGAGCAACCGGGCGCTGGACATCGCGCGGGGCCGGTACGTCTACTTCGTCGGCGCCGACGACTACCTGGGGCATGAGGCGCTGGAGCGGATGGTGGCCGCGGCCGACGAGTTCGGGTCGGACGTGCTCGTCGCCAAGATGGTCGGTGTCAACGGCCGCTGGGTGCACAAGCCGCTGTTCAAGAGCACCGAACCGGAGATCAGCCTCGATTCGGAGCTGGTCTGGTCGCTGAACAACTGCAAGCTGTTCCGCCGCGAGCTGGTCGAACGCCATGGCCTGCGGTTCCCCGAGGACATGCCCGTGTGCAGCGACCAGCCGTTCACCATCGAGGCGCTCGTCCGGGCGCGGCGGATCTCGGTGCTGGGCGACTACGACTGCTACTACGCGGTTCGCCGGAACGACTCCAGCAACATCACCTTCCGGAGCGCGCTGCGCACGCACCTGGAATGCGGCCTGAAACTGCTCCGGTTCAGCGCCGGGTTCCTGGAGTCGCATCCGGCCCGGGACGCCGTCCTGGCGCGCCACTTCAACACGGAGATGGGCCGGATCTTCGGCGAGGAGTTCGCCGGCCTAGACCGGGATGTGCAGGAAGACTACTGTGCGCGGATCAGGCAGGCCGCCGACGAGTTCCTGACCGACGCCATGTGGCCCAGGATGCGGACCCACAAGCGGGTCCGGCTGGGCCTCGGGCTACGTGGCGCGATCGACGAGCTGTGCGCGGCCATCGCGATGGACGCCGAGGAGATCGATCCTCCGCTCGTCGCCGAGGGCGACCGGGCCTACCTGCGGTATCCGGGCTTCCGCGACGAGAGATTCGCGCTGCCGGACGAGTACTTCGCGATCGGCGGGAACCTGCTCGGCCGGATCGCGCGTGGCATCCGGACGTCGTCGGCCGGCTGGGCCAAGGACGCGGCCGGCAAGCCCGCGCTCGCCGTCACGGTCGGCACGGCCCTGACCGGCCGGACGGCGCTCGACCCCGCGGCCGTCCGGATCGTCGTCATGCCGCTCGGCGGCAAGAAGGTGCCCCGCCCCCGCAGGCGCCGGCCCGAGGACCAGGCACCCGAACCGGTGCGGCAGGTCGCCCTCCAGGAGTCCCGCGACGGAGCGGGTACCGACATCCGCGCGCAGATCCCGCTGGATTCGCTGATGGCGGCACTGCCCGCGGACACACGCCGGCTGTGGGTGCGGCTGGACGTGGACGTGGCCGGGACGACGTACGAGATCCCGCTCGCGGCCACCGGCGGTGCCTTCCAGGTACGCCACTGGCACCGGGGCCGCCCCTATCGGGTGTCCGTGATCGAGGATGACAACGGCCGGCTGGTGATCGCCATCGCGCCGATCCGGCCGGCGCGCGTCGTCAAGCAGCGGCTGCGCCGGCTGACCGCCGGCGCCGGAGGAAGGTCGTCATGAACATCTGTGTCGTGGCGCTCGGCAAGATCGGGCTGCCGCTGGCGGTACAGTTCGCCACCACGGGCCACCGCGTCATCGGCGCCGACGTCGACGAGAACGTCGTACGGCTCGTGAACGAGGGCGCCGTGCCCTTCCCCGGCGAGACCGACCTCGACGTCAAGCTCAAGGACGCCGTCCAGGCGGGGCTGCTGTCGGCCACCACCGACACCGCGGCCGCGGTAGCCGAGTCCGAGGCCGTCGTCATCGTGGTGCCGTTGTTCGTCGACGAGTCCGGCGCACCCGACTTCGGGTGGATGGACGCGGCGACCCGGGCGGTCGCGGCCGGGCTGCGCCCCGGCACCCTGGTCAGCTACGAGACCACCCTGCCGGTCGGGACCACCCGCACCCGGTGGGCGCCGATGCTGGAGCAAGGCTCCGGCCTGACCGCCGGCCGCGACTTCCACCTCGTCTTCAGCCCCGAACGCGTCTTCACCGGCCGGGTCTTCGCGGACCTGCGCCGCTACCCCAAGCTGGTCGGCGGCATCGACGCCGCCTCCGCCGAGCGCGGTGTCGCCTTCTACGAGCAGGTGCTGGACTTCGACGAACGCCCCGACCTGCCCCGCCCCAACGGCGTCTGGGACCTCGGCTCGGCCGAGGCGGCGGAGCTGGCCAAGCTCGCCGAGACGACGTACCGCGACGTCAACATCGGGCTGGCGAACCAGTTCGCCCGCTACGCCGACGCCATCGGCGTGGACGTCATGAAGGTCATCGAGGCGTGCAACAGCCAGCCGTTCAGCCACATCCACCGGCCCGGCATCGCGGTCGGCGGCCACTGCATCCCGGTCTACCCGCGCATGTACCTGTGGAACGACCCGGACGCCACCGTCGTCCGGGCGGCCCGCGAGGCCAACCTCGCCATGCCGTCGTACGCCGTCGACCTGCTCGCGGCGGCGTACGGGGACCTGACCGGCGCCGGGGTGCTGGTGCTCGGCGCGGCCTACCGGGGCGGCGTCAAGGAGACCGCCTTCTCCGGTGTCTTCCCGACCGTCGAGGCGCTGCGCGCCCGGGGTGCGGTGCCGTACGTGTCCGACCCGATGTACACCGCGGACGAGCTGGCCGCGCTCGGCCTGCCCGCGCACACCGGCCAGCCGGTGACCGCGGCCATCGTGCAGGCCGACCACGCCGAGTACCAGACCCTCAGCCCGGACGACCTGCCCGGCGTGCGCGTCCTGGTGGACGGCCGCCGCGTCACCGACCCGGCCCGCTGGACCGGCGACGCCCGCCGCATCGTCATCGGCGGCTGACTCGGGCACGCCGCGGCGCCCGGCGGGCGTACACCTCCCGGCCACGGGCCGCAGCGGATCGCGGCCCGTGGCCGGCGGCCGGTGCCTACGTCAGTTGCCGGAGCGCATCCGGCCGCGCACTCGCATCCGGCCGGTGGTGACCGAGGCGTGCGGCCATGCGAGGCGGGTGGCGTCCGTGCCGCGGTGCCGTTATCGGCCGGCGTCCGCCTCGGCGAGCCAGGGGCCCGCGTGCTCGGCGTCCGGCGCGCGCTCGACGTAGCGCTCGCCCGTCCGCGGGCACTCCCATACGCCGGGCTCGCCGACGCGCTCGACCAAGCGGACACCGGACCGGCCGACCCAGCCGATCCGGCGCGCGGGCACGCCCGCAACCAGCGCGAAGTCCGGCACGTCCCGGGTGACCACGGCGCCGGCCGCGACCATCGCCCACCGGCCGATCCGCACCGGGGCGACGCATACCGAACGGGCACCCAGCGACGCGCCCTCGTCGACGGTCACCCCGACCGGCTCCCAGTCGCCGCCGCGCTTCAGCCGGCCGTCCGGGTCGACCGACCGCGGGTTGTGGTCGTTGGTGAACACCACCGCCGGGCCGACGAAGACGCCGTCGCCGAGCACCGCCGGCTCGTACACCAGCGCGTAGTTCTGCAGCTTGACGTTGTCGCCGATCCGGACGCCGGTGCCGACGTACGCGCCGCGCCCCACGACGCAGCCCGCGCCCAGCCGCGCCTTCTCCCGGATCTGGGCCAGCTCCCACACGGTGGTGCCCGCGCCGAGCTCGGCGGTCTCGTCCACCTGCGCGGTCGGCATGACCTTGTAGTTCACCCTCGAACCTCTCCTTGACCGGCCGCCTCGCCGGGGAGCAGCAGGCGGTCGAAATCATGCTGCACGACGGACCAGTCCCACGTCGCGAGCGCGTGCTCGGCGGCGGCCTGGCCGGCCTTGGTCCAGGTCTCCTTGTCCGCGGTGGCGGCCAGGATCCGCTCGGCCGCCTCCTCCGGCGAGCCGACGACCCATTCCGCCGGAAAGAGGGTGCGCGCGCCATGTTCGCGCCCGGCGAAGAACGGCCAGTCCCGCACGACCGGCACCGCGCCGCTCGCCGCCCCCTCGTTGAGGCTGCACGGAGCGCCCTCACGGACGGAGATGCTGAGAATCACGCCGACGTCCGTCAGCGCGGCGGGAATGTCGTCGGAATGGCCGAGGCGCTGGACCGCACCCGCCTCCTCCAACTCGGCGAGCGCCGGTTCCAGCCTTTCGTGATAGGCGCGGACGGCCGCGCTCGCCGCAGGGTTCAGGCCGCCACCCACCAACAGCAGACGGTACCGGTCGTCGCGGGCGCGCAGCAGCCGGAGCACCTCCAGCGCCCAGAGCGGGTCCTTGGCCACCTGCGCCATACCGACGAACCCGAGCGTGTGGCGCGCGCCGGGACGCTTGGGCCGCCGGAAGGAGGCGAGGTCCTGAGCGTTGGCGATCACGTGCAGCCGGGGACCGTCCGCCCCCGACAGCCGCGGTATCGCCTCCGTCGCCAAATCACGCACGTGATCGGAGACGAAGATCATGTCGTCCACGCGGGAGAAGTCGACGCGGTGCGGCCAGTGGCTGAAGGCCTCGAAGCTGTGCAGTCGCAGCACGACCCGGGTGGTTCCGGGGTCGACCAGGGTGAGCAGCGTCGCCGAGATCGTGCACCACTCCACGAAGACCGTGTCCTCCCATTCCAGATGCGGGCGCAGCGTCGCCTCCACCTTGCCGAGGTAGCCGGCCTGACCGCCCAACGCCGCCACATGCGCTGCGGCCCCCGCGCCAGCGGCGCTAGGGCCTCGTCCGCCGCCAGGTCGAGGAACCGCAGATCGACGTCCGGATGCGATTCGTAGTGCGCCCTGATCAGCGGCAGGAAGTTCGCGTTGGTGTGAGTGACGATGAGCAACCGCAGCGGCCGGCCCGCGGGCGGCGGCGCCGCCGGGGACGTCCTGCCCCGCGGCGCGACGACGGTCCGCGCGGCGGCGCTGCGCCGTAGCGTTTCGGTGAAGCCCGCCGGATCCGCCGCCAGGGGAGACGAGAGCAGGTCGAAGTGCGGGACGCGGTGGAAGGCGAGGTCCATCGCCTTGGTGAGCGAGGCCGCCGTGTCTTTGATCTTCCCCGCGCGGTACCGCTCGTCCGCGCAGGCCAGCTCCGCCGCGTACGCCGCCACGAGACCGCGGGGCTCCCGCCCGCGCGACAGCTCCAGCGCGGCCGCCTCGCCCAGGAGGTCGGCGCGCAGCCGCGTGCGCCGGACGAGACGGCCGGTGCGCCGCAGGACGGCGGCGGCCGCGCCGGGCCGTCCGCGGGCGGACAGCGCGGCGGCCGCCCGGCGGGCCAGGCCGGCGAGCCTCCGCTCCGGCGTTCGCATCCACGATCTGCCCACGCTCGCCCCTTCGACGATGCCTCGACGGGCACCGGCCCGTCATGCCATGCCGGTCGCCGTGATCGCACCACCTTACTGCGCGCCACGGCCGCTCCCGCTTACAGGTCACGCGCCTCGCCGGTTCCTCCAAACGGGCCGCGTGGCAGGTGGTCGGGCCGGTAGGGGAGCCGGTAGGAGATCGGTCATTTGCAGCCTCCCTTGGCCCACGCGAGGTACTTCGCCGGCTTGTTGGTGATGACGCCCGCCACGTGGTCGGCGCGCATCCGCCGCCAGTCGGAGACGTAGTCGGACGTCCAGGCGTAGACCTTCAGGCCGGCGGCGTTCCAGACCTTGGTCCGGGCGGCCGTCACCGACCAATGGTGCTTGAGGTAGATCGGCCCCGGAGGTATGTCGGCCGGCGCGCGATCGCCCAGCTGGTCGATCCACGCGGTCCGGTAGCCGTAGGTGCGCGCCGCGGTGAGCGTGGCCTTGTCGAACGATGTGATGATGATCTTGCTCTTGGCGACACCCGACTGGGCAACGCGCGTGTTGAACACCGTCCACTGCGCGGGCGTCGGGTCGACCTTGAGCTCCGCGAAGTACGTCGCGCCGTACGGCTTGGCGTCGATCAGGTACTCGTAGAAGGTCGGGATGTACTGTCCGTCGGGCGTGCGGAGCCGTCGGAGCTGGGCGAGCGTCATGTCCGCGACCGTGCCGGTCCCGTTCGTCGTGGCGTCGACGGTGGGGTCGTGGATGATCACAGGGTCGTTGTCGGACGTGAAACGGATGTCGGTCTCCATGATGCGGGCACCGACCTTGAGGGCGTACCGATAGGCCTTACGGGTGTCGGGGTCGTATTTCTCGTTTCCGCCCGCGTGAGCCGCGACGGCGGGAGCGCAACTCGACGCCGCCGACGCGGACGCGAAGGGATGCACGATGCCGCATGCGGCTGTGGAGAACAAGGATGCGACGCACAGCGCGGAGCGCAACATGGTGGATTTCCTCCTCGTAATGATGCTCCACCAAGGCGAGTGCGCGCCTTCGCTGGCAAAGGCGCGCACGTGTCGAAGCCGGGCTCGGGGTTATTGGTCAGGGGGTGTGCCAGTTTTGTTCGTTTCCGTAGTCGCAGGTGTAGATGATCAGTTGAGTGCCCGGCGTGGTCGATGCCTTAGGATCGGCGAGGCATTTGTTCGAGTTGGGATTCCAGATTTGGCCGTCGGATTCAAGGTGCCATTTCTGGGCCGGGTCCGTGGGGATGCAGTTCCAGAGAATTATCGGTGTGCTGTTGGTGGTCCCGCCGGCGGATACGGCGAGACATTTCCCGCCTTCGCCGACGATGGTGTCGTTGAAGTCGTCGGCGTTGTCGGGGGTGATGGTCCACTGCTGGGCTGCGGTGTTGTTGCAGGTGTAGATCTGGATCGGGTTGCCGTCGGTGGTGTTTCCGCCCTTGTTGTCGATGCACAGGCCGTTGGAGAGTTCGGAGGTGATGGGGCCCGTGACCGGTTTCTGCTGGCGGTAGGGGGCGAGCTCGCTGGGAGTGATGAACTGTCTGTAGTACGTCACGTCGGCGATGTCGCCGGTGAAGTAGCTGGCGCGGTCCTTGGTGGTGTCACCCGGGGCGTTGACCCATTTCTTCGACGATGTGTCGGCGGGGAACACGCCGGCGCCTACGTAGTTCTGCGGATCGCTGTTGATCAGTGCCGGGCTACCGGCCATACCGATACGCGGATTGTCGTCGAGGAAGAGGCTCTGGTCGTATCCGTCGGCGGTGAGGGTGGCGGTGTGCCATTGGCCGTCGTTGACCGCTTGGGGGGAGATGATCGGGCGGACGTAGCCGTTCCAGAACTGGGCGTACAGGCGTCCGTCGGTGCCGATGTACATGACCGGCATGGCGGCGGGGTTGGCCTTGTCCGGGGTGTCGTTGCCGGTGGAGAACAGGATGCCGGTGGTTCCGGGGTCGGCGCGGAAAGACAGGGTGATGGCCAGGGTCGTGGAATTCTCGATGAGGTTCTGGGGGAGTGTGATGTAGCCGGTTTGACCGTCCATATCGGCGACCGTCCCGTAGGTGGGGTCGTCGGTGAAGGTGACCCCGCCGGTGACGGCGGCGTCCGTGCCGCCGCGAGTGTCGGGGGTGCACACGGTGGCGGTGCAGCTGCTGGTCGTCCCGGTGCCGGCGGTGAGGGGCCATTCGTGGTCCGGTGCCAGAAGGCTGATGGTCGTTCCCTGGGTGAGGGTTGTGCCGGACAGGGTGTAGGGGGTGATGTTCGTGCCGGACTGGGCCCACAGTTCGACGCTGCCGGCGGTGGTGACGTCGCCGGAGATCAGCGTCGGGGCGGTGGTCCAGGGCACGGTGAGCTTGGCCCAGGTGCCGCCGGCGGAGGCGGGGGTGCCGATCGGGGTGGCGGGGTTCTGGGAGGGGTTGGTGGACTCCCACAGCTCGCCGGTGGTCTTCTTCAGTGCGAACAGGACCGTCTGGCCGCCGGGCTGGGCGGTGGCCAGGGTGAAGTCGTTCCAGTCGCTCGCGCCGTCGGGCGAGTCGGCCGGCCCGGCGAGGGTCTGGTAGTAGCCATAGTCGCTGGCGTCAGAGCCGCCGGACGTGGTGTAAAGGTCGAGCTGGTAGCCGTCGGTGTCATCGCCGGTGATGCCGATCAGGTCGGCGATGCCGCTTCCGGTAAGGCTGGCGTTCCCGGCGGCGACGAGGTCGATGGGGTCGTCGCCGTTGGCGTTGAGCGTGTAGTCGGCCAATTGTTCGGGCGGCAGGTTCTTCTGGCTCCCCGAGTAGGGGTTGAGGGGGAGGGTGTCGCCGTTGCCGTAGAGGACGCTGCTGTAGCCGGCGTGGGTGCCGGTTGGGTAGTAGGCAAGGACGTCTTGGACGTGGTTGCCGGTGAAGTCGCCGTGCAGGATCTGGGCGCCGGTCCAGTCGGCGGGGGCGCCGGCGGTGTTGATGCCGGTGCCGGCGGCGCCGATGTCGGTGGGAGTGGCCAGGTTCCCGGCCCCGTCACCGGGAGCCAGCCACAGGCCGGGGTTTCCGCCGGTGCCGGCGGCCAGGACATCGGGGTGGCCGTCGCCGTTGATGTCGCCGTCGGTATAGGGGGTGGCAGGTCCGGTGACGGTGAAGTCGGCCGAGGCCGGGTCTCCGGGGTTGCCGCCGGCGGAGATCGAGAAGACGGTCAGGGTGTTGGGGCCGACGTGGGTGAGGGGGATCTGCACGGTCTGGGCGCCGCCGGTTGCGGGGACGCTTTGCGGGGGGTTGGAGTTGACCTGGTAGACGTAGCGGTTGGGTGCGGTGCCGGTGCAGGTGGTGGGCGGGGTGGCGAGTGCGCCGGCGCAGGGTGCGAAGGTGAAGCTGGCGTCCTGCCCGAGCGCGCCGGCGTTGTCGTTGGCGTCGGTTGTGACCGCGATTCCGGGCGCGGGTGGCTGGGTGGGGTCGTAGGTGAAGTTGCAGGGGGTGCCCGCTGATCCGGTGCCGGTGGTGGGGCTATAGAGCTTGCCGTCGCTGGTGCGGGTGTACCACGAATAAGTGTGGGCGGTGGTGGCGCCGTCGGTATGCCAGCCTTGGATCGTGGCGCGGGGGATGATCAGGCTGACGACGCTCCCTGACGTGGAGGTGAGGGCGCTCGACGCGGTTTTGGCGTCTCCGGAGTCGTAGACGATCGAGCCGCCATAGTCCTTGATGACGAATTCGGTGCCGAGCTGGCCACCGTCCGGGTCGGAGGCGACGGTCTCAAAGGTGACGTCGTCATTACCGATGATGACCGAGGACGGAGCGCCGGTCTGGCAGGGCCCGCCGGGAGAGGTCGTCGGGTGGGTGGGCAGCGTGGGGGCGCGGTCGTAGGTGGTCGACATGGTGATGGTGGAGGCGTGGAACTGCTTCCATGCGTCCTTGTCCGATTCGGATGCCGCGGCTATGCCGAAGGTCAGACTGCTGGCGCCCTGGGCGTGGTCCTGCATGAACGAGGTGATCGGGAACCCGACGTCCTGTCCCGAACAGGCCGGTGGGTACTGCGTGTTGATCTTCTCTTTCCAGGACGGGGCGTTGTTCCAGGTGGTGGAAGAAGAGATCCCGCCGGTCCACCAAAGTTCCAGACCGGGATTGGGCGCGCTGGAACAGGAGGAGTACGGGCCGTAGTAGACGGTCAGGTCGAGCTCGGAGGAGTAGATCTGGGCGCCCTGAAGCTCGGCCGGCACGCTCATCCGCACATAGGACTCGG
>JBEHYF010000035.1:0-40589 GCA_048498315.1 Actinomycetota bacterium | reverse complement strand
GCAGCAAGATCCCCAATCCCTGGACCACGCCTAACCACGCCTGACGGCAGATGCCGTGGAGAGCCCGTTGCCGAGAGATCGGCACGGCGGGTTCGGAGAGCGGCCTGGGGAAACGGACCGAGAGCAATCCCGGCACCGCGCCTCAGGCCGACTCAACCACATGGAGCGCTTCAGCAGGGACCAGACGCCTTCGGCGGGGTTGAGTTCGGGGCGTAGGAGGGGTATTCGGCCGGTGGCGAGAGGCGGGCGGGTGCGGACGCGCTCAACTCGTATGATCTTCGTGGTGGGGTAGATGAGGTGTAGCGGAGCTGCGCGTCCCGATGTCTCGTGAAGGTCAATACTCCGCTCCGCATGCCGGCGCCGTTGACGTTCGCTTGGCGAGTAGGTCGCTGCCGGAGACCCCTGGAGGTCGTCCGCATACCGCGCCGTCGTCTGTACGAGGTGGTCTACAGCACCTCGCTCCAGGACGAGACCGTGCCACCGCATCGGGGCGGCACCAGACAGGGGGCATGCTAGCTGCGGCTCCACTGTCCAACTCATACATCGGATCTCTACGTCGGTCGCCGAGCCGCCCGAAGGCTGCCACGACACCGCTGCGATGGTCGGCCCCGACAAGATCGCGACAAACGAGCAAACATGGAGCAGACACGGGCCGGAACGATCTTGGTTGGGGCGGTCCGACAATGAGAAACCGCAGGTCAGCGGCCAGGTGAGTGGTAGGGCGCCTGGGACTCGAACCCAGAACCTATGGATTAAAAGTCCACAGCTCTGCCAATTGAGCTAACGCCCCGCTGGTGACGAGAGTACCGGAGGTACCGTACACCCGCGTTCACGATTGTCGGCTCGCCCGGTCGCGCGGCGGACGGTGCCGATGCCCGGTGGACGCGGCGATCGCCGCTGGCCGCGCCGCTCGGCGCGTCGCCGCGGTCAGGCGCCCCGAGCGCCGCGCGGCGGGGCGGTCAGCGCGTAGACGAGGAGCACGCACAGGCCGATAGTGATCAGTGACCAGAGCGGGAAGGCGCGCAGGAACGCCACGTGGCCGATGGCGGCGAGGACGGCCAGGACGACACCGGCGGTGCGGGCCCAGATCTTCCCGGCCAGGATGCCGGCGCCGATGGCGATCTGCACCGTGCCGAGGATCAGCCAGATCCAACCCCAGGCGGCGTAGTTGAAGACAAGGATGTCATGGTCGGTGACGAGATAGTAGTTTTTCCGCAGCAGGGCGGCCAGGCCGTCGATGACGTTGAACAGCCCGACGGTGATCGCGATGATCCCGGCGAATGACAGCCAACCCGATGTGATCGTCATGCGTGGCGTCGCCATGATCCGGCCTCCCTCGTTACAGCGGCGATCCGGTGATCGGCCCGGAACCGTCGCATGCACGACAGACGTTCCCGTACGGCCGAGCCTGTCAAACTCGGCGCGGAACTGCCCTGATCGGGAACACGACGGCTGTTTGCCCGCTCTTTTGGCGCCGAGTCCCCGACGCCGGCGCGCCGGCCTCGGCCCGGATTCGCGACCGGCACGCCGGCGACCGTGGCGGCGGCTGCGGCGGCGTTGCCGGACTCGGCCGACCGCCGCGCGCGCCTGGCAGCCGCCACACGCCGTCGGGCGGTGCGGCCAGCGAAGGCGCCACCGTCCGCGGTCCGCGACCGTGCTCCGTACGGCCGGAGCGTCTCAGGCAGCGACGCCGGAGGGTACGTCCGGCGCCCCGGAACCGTCCCAGCCCCCGAATCGTTCCGCGCCCCCGAAACGTCCGGCTCGTCTCCCGGACCGCGCCTGCCGCCCGGCTCGCTGCTTCGGCCCACGGACCGCCCGGCCCACGGACCGCCCGGCTCGCGGAGGCCGGCGCCGATGGGCCGCACCGCCCATACGCCGCACCGGCAGCGCGCGCCGACAAAGCGGCCGGCAGGGTGCGCGAGTCGGGCGTCAGCGGTAGGCCGGCAGGCCCGTGATCGCCTCACCCAGCACGAGGGTGTGCACCTCCTGCGTGCCCTCGTACGTCAGCACGGATTCGAGATTGGTCATGTGCCGGATCACCGGGTACTCCAGCGTCACGCCGTTCGCGCCGAGGATCGTGCGGGCCTGGCGGGCGACGTCGAGGGCGGCGCGGACGTTGGCGAGCTTGCCGAAGGACACCTGCCGCGGCGTGGCCTTACCGGCCTCCTTCAGCCGGCCGATGTGCAGCGCGACCAGCCCGGCCTGGCCGAGCGCGACCTCCATCCAGGCGAGCTTCTCCTGGGTGAGCTGGAACGCTCCGATCGGCCTGCCGAACTGCTCGCGGGTCTTGGCGTACTCGACGGCCGCCTCGTAGCAGGCCCGAGCGGCGCCGATCGCGCCCCAGATGATGCCGTACCGGGCCTCGGACAGGCAGCTGAGCGGGCCCTTGAGCCCGGTGACGCCGGGCAGGAGGGCGTCGGCGGGCAGCCGTACGTCCTCCAGGATCAGCTCCGAGGTCACCGAGGCGCGCAGCGACAGCTTCTTGTGGATGTCGTGGGAGGCGAAGCCCGGGGTGCCGCGCGGGACGAGGAAGCCCTTGATGCCGTCGTCCGTACGCGCCCAGACCACGGCGACGTCGGCGATCGAGCCGTTCGTGATCCACATCTTGGTGCCGTTCAGCACCCAGTCGGAGCCCTCGCGCTTGGCGTGCGTACGCATGTTCGCCGGATCGGAGCCGTGGTCGGGCTCGGTGAGGCCGAAGCAGCCGATGGCCCGGCCGGCCGCCATGCGGGGCAGCCACTCCTGCTTCTGCTCCTCCGAGCCGTACTTATGGATCGCCGACATCGCCAGCGAGCCCTGGACCGACACGAAGCTGCGCAGCCCGGAGTCGGCGGCCTCCAGCTCGCGGCACACGACACCGTACGCGACCGCACCGGCGCCCGGGCAGCCGTAGCCGGACAGGTGCATGCCGAGGAGGCCGAGCTGACCGAGCTCGGGGGCGAGCTCGCGCGCCGGGAACTCGCCGGCCTCGAACCAGTCGGCGATGTGCGGCAGGATCCGGTCGGCGGCGTACCGGCGGGCGGAGTCGCGAATGAGCCGTTCCTCGTCGGTGAGCTGGTCGTCGATGCGCAGCAGATCCATCAGGGCCTCCCGGGAGTCGCGGCACCAGCGTACGATGCGGCGCCGTCGGGGCGGTCAGGGGCCTCTCAGGGGTGCGTCAGGGCAAGTACCGATGGCGACGGCGCACCCTCCGGGGCACGATCGAGATATGAGCGAGAACTTCGACACCAGTACCGGCGGCAGCGGACCGCGTCGCCTCACGCGCACCCGCCAGGGGCGGGTGATCACCGGGGTGTGCTCCGGTGTCGCCGCCTACTTCGACATCGACCCGACGGTCGTACGGCTCCTGATGGCCGTGCTGACCATCCTCACGAGCGGCGCGGGGATCCTCCTGTACGTCGTCGCCACACTGATCATCCCGGAGGAGGGCAAGGAGCTCTCGATCGCCCAGGAGCTGATCAACAAGCAGACCCGGAGCGGCCACTGAGCGCGTACGTTCAGGCCGCCGCCGTTCAGGCCGCCGCCTCGACCGCGCGCTCCTGGCCGGCGGCGATCACCTCGCCCCTGACCTGCGTCCACGACATGGCGAGCATGGTCGCCACGGACAGGCCGCCCACGCCGGCCAGCGCGACCACCGGCTCGGGCCCGAACACCTGAGCGAGCGCGCCGCCGACGAGGATGCCCACGCCCTGGCTGGCCATGAGGCCCGACTGCGCCAGGCCGAATGCCTGCCCTCGCCCGGCCGGGGGCACGGCGGCCACGTACGCGGCGTTGGCCGCCAACTGGTAGGCGCTGCCGATCCCCGACAGCGCCCACAGCACCACCACCACCCACAGCGGCGGCCGCAGCCCGCAGCCCAGCAGCGGCGCGCACGCCAGCATCGCCATCCATCCCATGCACCGCAGCCGGTCGTCGGGCCGGACGTACCGGCTGTAGGCGAACGCACCGATCGCCATGCCGCACGGCATCGCCGACATCAGCAGGCCGACGTACACCGGACTGGTGCCGAAGGTCTTGGCGTACGGCGCGGCGAGCCCCTCCGGCAGCACGTAGAACCCGCACAGCCAGGCGAAGCACACCAGCGGTCGCAGCCTGCGGTCGCCGAACACCAGCCGGGCCCCCTGGCCGGTGATCGTCCACAGCGACGGGCGGGTGCGGCCCTCGCGGCGCGGCGCCGGCCGCCGCCGCACGCCGGCGACGACGATGATGGCAGACAGGGCGAAGGTCAGCGCGTCGAGGGCGAGGGCCTGGTGCGTGCCGACGGCGAGGATGACGGCGCTGCCCGCCAGGAAGCCCAGCATCTGCGTCGCCTGATGGGTGATGTTGTTGATCGCCGAGCCGACGACGTACGCGTCGCCGGGCAGCACCTCCGACAGCAGCGCCGCCCGCGCCGCCGTGAACGGCGCGCCCAGCAGCACCGTGCAGAAGATCAGCACGCACAGGCCCGGGTACGCCATGTGGCGGGTGGCCATCGGCGCCACGACCACCGTGCGGGCCAGATCACAGGCGATCATTACTCGGCGGCGGGGCAGGAGGTCGGCCAGCACCGACAGCACCGGCCCGCCCATGATCGAAGGGAGATAGGTCAGCGCGTACGCGACCGCGGTCTGCAGGGCCGAATGCGTGCTGTTGTACACCAGCACCGCAAGCGCCACCTGGGCCAGCTGGTCGCCGACGTACGACAGGGTCTGGGCGAGCCAGATCGCGCGGAACTCGCCGATGCCGAACACCTCGTGATAGGTGACCTGGCGATCGAACGGCCGCCGATGTCTTCCCACGCGCGCTCCCCTGCAGGAACCCGTCACCGGCCCGCGGACCGGTCGGTCTCCGGGGGATTATCTCACGCTGAGTTGCTTCTGTGTGACCCAACGTGCGCGAATGGGATCACCAGCCCAGTTCGTGAAGGCGGTCGTCGTCGATGCCGAAGTGGTGCGCGATCTCGTGGACGACCGTCACCCGCACCTGTTCCACCAGCTCGGCGCGCGAATGACAGATCGCCAGCAGCGGCCGACGGAATACGGTGATGCGGTCCGGCAGATAGCCTGCGTACGTGTCCCCCCGCGCGGTCAGCGGCACCCCCTCGTATAGGCCCAGCAGCCCCGGCTCCGGCGCGTCGTCCTCGACCATGACGACGACGTTGTCCATCATCTCGGTCAGCCGCACCGGAATGGTGTCGAGGGCCTCCGCCACCAGATCCTCGAACTCTGCGCGGGTCATCTCCATCACGCGGTAATTGTGCGTGGACCGGAGACCAGACGAGCATAGGTACCAACGTGTTGACCCGAGCATCGAAACGGCTCCGCGCCGGCGCCGCGGTGGCACGCCGGATCGTCGCCCGCCTCCGCCAGGGGACAGCCCCCGGACGGCCGTTCGCCGCCCGTCCCCAGGACGAGACCGGCCTCGTACGGTGCTTCGCCGCGCATGTCCAGAACGTGGCCGGCCTCGTACGACGGCTCGCCGCGCACCCCCGGAGCCACCTCGCCGCCCGGATCACGGCCGTCATCGCCGTCGGCGTGGCCGGCGGCACGATCGGCCTCCTCGCCGGAGGGCGCACCCATGCCGGCATCGGCCCGGCCGAGGTGACGTTCTCGCTGCGGCCGTCGTGGTCCGGCGGCACCGTCATCGACATCCCGCCGCTTGGCACGCTGCGCTTCGACACCCACTCCGGCCCCGTACGGCTGGAGGCGCAGGTCACCCGCATCCGCCCGGAACGTGCCCGCGACCTGATCGAGAACCCCTACGACTTCGACCACCTCGCCGACACCATTGACGGCGACATCGCGCACGCATTCGTCGTCATGGCGGTCCGCGCCGCGATCGTCGCGCTCGCCTGCGCCGCCGTCGCGGGCCTTGTCGTCTTCCGCAGCCGATGGAGCGCGTTGTGGAGCACGGCCACCGCGTTCAGCGGACTGATCATCGTCGGGCTCCTCGGGGCCCTGACGTTCAATCCACGGTCGCTCGGCGAGCCCCGCTTCACCGGCATCCTCGCCAGCGCGCCTCAGGTCGTCGGCGACGCCCAGACCATCGTCTCCCGCATCGGCGCGTACCGCGAACAGCTCGCCCGCCTCATCGGGAACGTCTCCCGCCTGTACGACGTGACGTCGACGTTGCCCACGTACGAGCCGGACCCCACCACCATCCGCGTGCTCCACGTCTCCGACATCCACCTCAACCCGGTCGCGTGGAGTGTGATCCGCCAGGTCACCGGCCAGTTCCACATCCAGGTGATCATCGACACCGGCGACCTCACCGACCACGGAACCAAGGCCGAGGAGAAGTTCGCGGACAGCATCTCCAAGCTCAAGGTCCCGTACGTGTGGATCCGCGGCAACCACGACTCCCGTGACATCCAGAAGGCCGTCGCCCGGCAGAAGAACGCCATCGTCCTCGACGGCACCATGAAGGACGTCGACGGCCTGAAGATCTACGGCATCGGCGACCCGCGCTTCACCCCCGACAAGACCACCCGCGGAGACTCCGTCGACGCCCAGCAGATGCTCGCCTACGGGCAGGCCGCCGCCCAGCGCATGCGCGCCGCCGGCCAGAACCCCGACATCGTCCTCACCCACGACCCCGCCGAAGGCCAGGCGTTCGACGGCACCACTCCTCTCGTCCTCGCCGGCCACCTCCACCGGCGTTCCACCCGCCTCATGCCGGGCGGCACCAGGCTGTTCATCCAGGGCTCCACCGGCGGCGCGGGCCTGCGCGGGCTGGAACACGAGCAGCCCACCCCGATCGAGATGTCGGTGCTGTATTTCAACCGGGTCAGCCACCGCCTCCAAGGCTGGGACGACATCCGGCTCGGCGGCCTCGGCCTGACATCCGCCCAGATCGAACGCACCCTCGAACCCGAACCGGACCGCCCGATCGGCCCACCGCCCGCCCGGTCTCCGTCACCCGCACCGTCGGGAACGCTCGCCTCCGCGATCCCGTCATCGTCGTCCTCGTCCAGATCGGAGGCGAGCCGACCGGGCTAGAGGGGAACCACTTTGGCGGTTGGGGTGGTTGTCCCCTATGCTGACGGGGTCCCCGACGGCAGGCGCCAAGGGCCACGGCGGCCACGCCGTCGAGTCCCCATCGTCTAGCGGCCTAGGACTCCGCCCTTTCAAGGCGGCAGCGCGGGTTCGAATCCCGTTGGGGGCACGGTACCCTTTTGAGGGCACACACGAGGTCCTGTGGAGCAGCTAGGAGTGCTCGCCACCCTGTCAAGGTGGAGGCCGCGGGTTCAAATCCCGTCAGGACCGCTGAGGCACTATCCAGTGCCGTGCGGGCAGGTAGCTCAGTCGGTACGAGCGTCCGCCTGAAAAGCGGAAGGTCGGCGGTTCGACCCCGCCCCTGCCCACCACCTCTAAGCAGCCAAAACGCCCCGGACGTGATCGTATCCGGGGCGTTTTGACGACAGCGCTGACGACAACGGCCTCAACCGAGGGCATCCCCCAGCTTCCGCAGCACCTCCGTTTCTCCTCCAGTGCAGAGTGCGCTGAAGTTGCCCCGGTCTTGCGGACATCTGATCGCTTGGGACGACGGGTCCTGGGAGGAGTTCACAAGTGCCGATGTCACGATCGCCGTATCCGCCGGAGTTCCGACGGCAGATGGTGGAGCTGGTGCGGTCCGGCCGGACGCCGGAGGAACTGGCGAAGAAGTTCGAGCCGACGGCCCAGTCGATCCGGAGACGGATCGGCCGAGATGAAGTACCGGCGGATCGACGCGGAGAAGACAACACACACCACGGCGCAGCAGCGGAGCTTGGTGAGGATCTTCCAGGACTTCAGCTGCGACATTCACGCCTCGCGCGAGCAGCGGCAGTGGTGCTGTCGCCTGGACGGGGACCCCGCGGCCGTCATCACCGCCCCGGACTCTGACCGCGACCGTGCTTGGCCGGCTGGGACACCGACCTGGTGGAGGACGCCGTCCTGGTCGCCGGCGACGGCGCCGCCGGTGACCTTCACCGTCACCGTACGGACCGAGCCGGAGCCCACCGTCATCCTCGACGTCGCCGACGTCTCGCCTGCCCTGTCCGTGCAGGACCTGCCCGGCGAGGTCGGCCACTTCGGCCTGTGGATCGCCGAAGAGCTCGCCCGCGTCACCATCCACCCCACCACGACCGGCAAGACCGTCCGCGCCGAATTCGTCCTCTTCGCACCACCGCCCCCCGGAGCCCCGAATACGGCGGTGGCGGCCGTGCCCGCAGGCGGGACGGCGACGCCGAGCTCCGGTCACGGCGACATCCCGTCGTCATGAGGTACGGGATGGTCTGACGCGGGGCGGCGGTGAGTCACCGCCGCCCCGCGATCTTCTTTTGTTCCGGACGGCCGCTGTGCCGGACCGTCCCGTCGCCGCCGTACGGACGCGCGTCGTACGGCGGATGACGCGGGCGGTCACGCGCGGCGATCTGGTGCGCGGTTCTGCGCGCGGAGGGCTCAGCCGGTCGTGCAGGCCGTGCCGTTGAGGGTGAAGGCGGTCGGGGCGGCGTCGTTGCTCGACCAGGTCCCCTGGAATCCGAACGTTACACTGACCCCTGCCGCAATCGTGCCGTTGTACGACGCGTTCTTCGCGGTCACCGCCGCCCCGCTCTGCGTCACCGTGGCGTTCCAGGCGCTGGTCACCTTCGTGTCGCCGGGGAAGGTGAACGCCAGCGTCCAGCCGTCGATGGCGCTGGTCCCGGTGTTGGTGACGGTGATGCCCGCGGTGAGACCGCCCGGCCACTCGTTCTTCGTGTAGCTCACCTTGCAGGTGCTGCCGCCACCGGTGCCTCCGCCGGAGCCTCCGCCGCCGGTGCCGCCGCCACTGCCCGGGTGGAGCTGGACGACGACGAGCGAGTACGCGGGAATCGTCTGGCTTGTGGCGCTGCCGGCGGTCGTGGAGGTGATGGACGTGGCGTTCTGCGCGTACGTGTAGACGGTGGGCGTGGCCGACGACGGGGTGAAGCCGTTGTAGGACAGGTTCGCCGTGTAGGCGTTGGACGGGTCCTTGTTGATGAACAGCAGGTCGACGTCCCCGTTGCTCCGCTTGACCGCGTGCACCGTTAGGAGCGACTGGCTGCTGCTCGCCGACACCAGCGTGTCGCCCGGCGCGCCCAGCTTCGTCATCATCTGGATGCCGTAGTACGGCGCGAACGGCGTCTCGGCGGGCGGCTCCCCGCCCGAGGCGTTGGACAGCACGCCCTCGTCGTTGTAGTCGGTGGCGCCGTTGACGGTGCTGGTGCCGTTGGCGCCGTTGTGCAGGTTCCACCAGTCGATGTTGAAGGCGCCGTTCTCCAGCCAGGTCAGGTAGTCGTCCGGCGCGAAGAGCGCGGCCGGGTGGGTGTCCTTGTCGATCGTGGAGTTGGTCTCGGTGACGGCGATGCCGACGTTGGGGGCGTTCGCGCCGGCGTACTGGTCGATCAGCGAGCGCAGCGTGCTGGTGATGGCGCCGATCTGGGCCTGCGGCTTGGTGAGCAGGTCGGCGGGGCTGTTGCCGCCCGGGTACCAGTGCACCACGACGAAGTCGATCTTCGAGCCGGCGATCGACATGACGGTGTGATTCCAGTCGGTGTTGTCACCCGGGCCGGTGATGCCGTCCGGCCAGCTTCCGGGTGTGGTCAGCACCGCACCGATCTTGATGCTGGGGTCGACCGCCTTCATCGCCGAGATGTACTGCAGCAGGTTCTGGGCGTACGTGGTCGCGCTCTTGCTGGAGTGGGTGTCGTTCTCCCACGAGGAGCCGTACTCGCCGTTGCCGTAGACCTCGTTGCCGATCTCCCAGTACTTGGCGCCGTATCCCTTGGTCACGTTGGCGTAGCGCACCCAATCCGCGGCCTCCTGCGGGGTTCCGGACCCGTAGTTGGCGATGATGATGGGCTGCGCGCCGGCTGCGCGGACCGTGCTCATGAACGTGTCGAAGTCGGTGTTCGGCGCGATGTACCCGCCGTTGTCGGCGGTGTTGGTCTTCCAGTGGTAGATGTCGGCGTACGAGCCGCCCGGGTAGCGCACGGCGCCGATGCCGGCGTTCTTGAGCAGGCCCGGAACGGGGGAGTCGTTCATGTAGCCGTCGTACACGGCCACGTTCATGCCGAACGCGGCGGACGGGATCGAGGCCAGCGACCTGCTCGCGTCGACCGACACGCTGGCGGACGTGGCGGCCGATGCGGGCGTCGCGGTGAGCGGGACGAGGGCCGCCGCGGCCAGGCCTGCGGCACCGGCGATCACGCGGAGCAGGCGAAGCAGGGGACGCGGCGGGCATGCGGATCTGAGTCGTCGCATAGGCACTCCTGTCATCGGAACCTTGGTGTGCAGGGGGGCGTCGCCGGGTCTCGGGCGGCGGCCCGGCTCGTCGGCACGGATGCGATTGGGCGGGGATGGGCGGGGATCGAGCGGAACGCTAGGGCGCGGGCGTGACAGGGTGAGCATTCGCCCGGAAACCCGGAACTGACGCACAACGTGGAACTGACGCGGAACGTGGAACGATGACGAACGGGATACGCGCCGGCGTACGAGGCGACAATGCGGCTACGGAATGTGCGTGAAATGGCCTCTGTGCGTATCCGGAAATGCCGCCGGCCGGGCAGGTCCTGGATCTGCGGTGAAGGTCTCCTTTCCAGTCGAATGAGCGTCGAAGCGCTTCGACGATTCGGCTCGATGGGCGTTCCGCCGGTCCGGAGTGCCGACAACATACGCCGGAGCGGTAGCGCGTGCAATAGGCGTGCATTGTCGCCTTCATTTTTCATTTGTTTTCATGCGCGGCCATGGCTTCGCCGGCCGCTCGCCCGCCGCTGCCAGCGCCGGGGCGTTCCGCCGGCGCCCGCGGATGTCGGGGCCTTGACGTCGCCGCGGAGGCCCGGATACTCCCGGCTGAGTCAGCAGTACAGTATCTCGCATGATGTTCGAGATACCGAACTCCAGGAGGGTGGGCGGCGGCCGATGAGAGGACCTCGACCCGCCGTGGCCGTGCAACCGCACGGCGACGCGCCGCCGTACGCCCGGTGTCCGCCCACCCGCATCCGCGACGACGGAGGTCATGTTCATGTCCCCACTTCCCATCCGCCTGCGACCGGCGCGACCGGTCGCCGCCTCCCTGATGGCCGTGGCGGCGGCCGTGCTCGCCCTCGGCACGCCAGCGGTCACCGGCACCGCGTCGGCGGCGTCGCTGCCGTGTGACATCTACGCGGCCGGCGGTACGCCGTGCGTGGCCGCGCACAGCACGACCCGGGCGCTGTACGCCTCATACAACGGGCCGCTGTACCAGGTGCGCCGCGCCTCCGACAACGCCACCCGCGACATCGGCGTGCTGTCCGCCGGCGGGGTCGCCAACGCCGCCGCGCAAGACTCCTTCTGCGCCGGCACGAGCTGCGTCATCACGATCATCTACGACCAGTCCGGCCACGGGAACAACCTCACCCAGGCGCCCGGCGGCGGCGCGGCCGGCGGCCCGGACAACCTCGCCGACGCCACCGCCGCACCCACCACCCTGAACGGCCACAAGGCCTACGGCGTCTACGTGGCCCCCGGTACCGGCTACCGCAACGACCACACCACCGGCATCGCCACCGGCGACCAGCCCGAAGGCGAGTACGCGATCTTCGACGGCACGCACTACAACGGCGGCTGCTGCTTCGACTACGGCAACGCCGAGACCAGCAACAACGACACCGGTAACGGCCACATGGAGGCCATCTACTTCGGCAACATCAAGGTCTGGGGCTACGGCACCGGCAACGGCCCGTGGATCATGGCCGACATGGAGAACGGCCTGTACTCCGGCATCAACCCCGGATTCAACGCCAACGACCCCACCATCAACTACCGGTACACCACCGCCATCATCAAGGGCGAGCCGAACCACTGGGCCATCCGCGGCGGCAACGCCCAGTCCGGCGGCCTGTCCACCTTCTACGACGGCGCCCGCCCCAACGTCGCCGGCTACAACCCCATGCACAAGGAAGGCGCCATCATCTTGGGCATCGGCGGTGACAACAGCAAGAGTTCGGCCGGCACCTTCTACGAGGGCGCGATGACCTCCGGCTACCCCTCCGAGGCCACCGAGAACGCGGTGCAGGCCGGCATCACAGCCGCCGGTTACGGCTCCGGCGGCAGCAGCGGCGGCGGGAGCTTCCCGAGTGGCTACCACCAGCTCGTGGTCGGCAACGACGGGCTGTGCCTGGACGTGTACGGCGACAGTTCCGCGTCGGGTGCGGCGATCGACCAGTGGACCTGCAACGGCCAGAGCAACCAGCAGTTCCAGTTCCTGCCGGGGTCGAACGGTTACGGGGAGCTGCAGGCGCAGAACTCCGGCCAGGTGATCGCGGTGGCGAACGGCTCGACGGCGCAGGGGAGTCCGGACATCGTGCAGCAGGCCCGGAACGGGGCGGCGAACACGATGTGGAAGCCGGTCGCGCAGTCGGACGGTTCGTTCGCGTTCCAGAACCAGAACAGCGGTCTGTGCCTGGACGTCTACGGCGCCGGCAGCAACCTGGGCCAGCAACTGGACCAGTGGCCGTGCAAGAACGCCGCCGGCACCAACCAGGACTTCATCCCCCGCTGACCACCCGAACCTGATCCGGATCCCCGTCCGCCGGCGGGCGGGCGCCGACGCCGCGGTCGCGGCCGCCCGGGCACGCGGCGGCCGCTGCTGAACGAACCGCCCCCGCCTACCCGAATCCCCGCGACGGACGCACGGACCCGCGAGGAGAGAGGAGCGGTGAGGCGGCTCCGGCGCCGGCGGCGGTATCGGGGAGGAGGTGGGACCGGCGGGTCGTCCACCTGGCCCGGGCACCGCGTCGGCACGCGAAGCGGATTCGAACGATATCGCAAGCATTTCGAACCGTCTAGGGAGTCGCGTTCGGGCGACTAAGCAGTGCACGGCGGGTGGACCGGGCGGGGTATTGACGCCCTTCTCGGCCGAATTTAGAGTACGACAACACGTGGTCGGCCGATAGTTTTCGAAATGTATCGAAGGTGTCGGCTGTGCACACCGAGGAGACATCGATGGGCGAGCATCCCCTCTCGTGCCGTAGGTTCCCGTCCGCGCCGGCCGCGGACCGGTTCGCGTGGCGGGCCGTCGCCGCCGGCATCCGGTAGTTCCAGGGCCGCTGCGCCGCGGCGCCGTTCACGTCCCCGCCCGTCTCGTCGCCGCGGCGCAGCCCGTGCTCGCCTCCCTTCGGCGCCGCTGCGGCCGGCCCGCCGGCGCACCCGCCGTACCACCCACGGCCGATCCCACCCCCGAAGGAGCAGTCCCATGTCGTATCGCCCTGCCCGGAGACTCGCCGCCATCGCCGCCGCGGGCATGGTCGCGCTGGGCCTGACCACCGGCACCGCCGCCGCACACGTCCACCACGCCACGACCCTGGGCGATCTCGCCCGCGAGCACGGCAAGTACTTCGGCAGTGCCACCGACAACCCCGAGTTCAGCGACGCGGCGTACCTGAAGACTCTTGGGTCGGAGTTCACCTTCATCACGCCCGGCAACGGGATGAAGTGGTACGCGACCGAGCCGCAGCAGGGCGTCTTCGACTGGACCGACGGCGACCAGATCGTGAACTTCGCCCGCAGCCACCACCAGCGCGTCCGGGCGCACACCCTGGTCTGGCACAGCCAGCTCCCGGACTGGCTGACCAGCCGCACCTGGACCGCCCCCGAGCTGCGCGCCGTTCTGAAGAACCACATCATGCGCGAGGTGGGCCACTACCGCGGCAAGGTCTACTCCTGGGACGTGGTCAACGAGGCGTTCAACGAGGACGGCACCTACCGCCAGACGATCTGGTACGACACGCTCGGCCCCGGCTACATCGCCGACGCCCTGCGCTGGGCGCACGCGGCCGACCCGCACGCCAAGCTCTACCTCAACGACTACAACATCGAGGCGGTCGGCCCGAAGAGCGACGCCTACTACGCGCTGGTGAAGAAGCTCAAGGCCGAGCACGTGCCGATCGACGGCGTCGGTTTCCAAGGGCACCTGGCGCTGCAGTACGGCTATCCGACCACGCTGCGGCAGAACCTGCAGCGGTTCGCCGACCTCGGCGTCGACGTGGCCATCACGGAGCTGGACATCCGGATGATCCTGCCGGCGACCGCCGACAAACTGGCCACCCAGGCCGCCTGGTACTCCGACGTGACCAAGGCCTGCCTCGCCGTGCGCCGCTGTGCGGGCATCACGATCTGGGACTACACCGACAAGTACTCTTGGATCCCGTCCTTCTTCCCGGGGGAGGGTGCGGCGCTGCCGTGGGACGATGACCTGCGGCCCAAGCCCGCCTACTACGCGATCCGCGACGCCCTCGCGGCCCGGTCGGCATCGCGGGGATAGTCCCACACGCCGGAGCCGGTCCGCCTACGCGGATGCACCGAACTCGTCCCGCGGGCGGGATCTCTCTCGCCCGGGGGGACGCCGACAGGCGAGGCACGCAGTACGTGGACGGGCCGCTCCCGCGGAATGGCGCGTGCGCGTCGGCACCCCCGGCTGATGGCACGGCCCGTCCGGTCGCAACGCAGCGGCACTCCACGCCCGCGTGGCGTTCCGCGCCGCGGTCCTCCCGGCCGCGCAAAACGATTTCGCGGTGGCGGATGGAACCGGACGGCCGTCATGAGCCGCCGGGGGCCCGGCCGATCAGCGGGGCGGCTGCGACGCGGTGGCGGTGGGCTGCGGGCCGTACGCGGTGAGGAAGCGGTCGCGGAACGCGCTCATCTTCCAGACCGGCGCCGTCTTGGGGTCGGGGCGCAGGCCGTCCTGCCAGCCCCAGCCCGCGATCCGGTTCATCACCGCCGGGTCGTGCGCGACGATCGAGACCGGCACGTCGTGGCCGGCGTTGTCGCCGCTGACGACCGCGGCGGGCTGGTGGTCGCCGAGGAAGACCAGCACCGTGTTCGTGCCCCCGTACTTCAGCAGGAAGTCGATGAGGTTCGACACCGAGTACTGGATCGACCGGCCGTACTGGGCGCGCACCTGGCCGGTGTGCTTCCAGACCCCCTTAGGGCCCCGGCCCGCCTTCTCGATGGCGTCGTAGACCGAGCCGTCGCCGACCTGGTCCCAGGGGATCGTCGTCGGGATCGGCGCCCAAGGCGCGTGACTGGACGTCAGGACGATCTCCGTCATGAGCGGCTCGGCGTGCGGCCTGCCGTTCTCCAGACGTTGGAAGGCCATCAGGGCGTACTGGTCGGGCATGGTCGACCAGCTGAACCTCGGGCCCTTGTACCCCAGGCGGTAGGCGCCGTACACGTGGTCCAGGCCCTCCCACTTCGCCTCCGGCCAGGCCTTTCGGGTGCCCGGCACGATGCCGACCGTCCGCCATGCGCCGGTGCGCTTGAACGCGGCGGTGAGCGGCATCCGGCTGCTGTGGGTCACGGTGCGGTAGCGCGACTGGTTGTCGATCCACAGGCCCGACAGGAAGGTGGAGTGACCCAGCCAGTTGCTGCCGCCGTACGTCGCGGAGGTCAGGAACGCGCTGCGCGAGGAGAAACCGGCGGCCTTCAGCTTCGCGGTCTCCCGAGCGAGCATCGCGTCGACCCCGGGGGCGGTGATCGGGTCCTGGACCGCGCAGCGGCCGTAGCTCTCGACGAACGCGAATATCACGTTCTTGCCGCGGAGCGCGGTCAGCAGCCGGTCCGGCGACGTGGCGGCGAAGGGGTCGTGCGACGTCGCCTTCTGGAACCGCTGCTGGTCCTTGATGTCCGCGCGCATTTGCGTGGCGTTCTCGTACGCGAGCGCCGCCGTGTTCCGGACGGCGACCGGTCCGAGGCCCGGAATGTGCACGGCGAGCGCCGTGCAGAGGATCCAGACGGCGCCGAGGACCGTGATCGTCAGGGCCACCGGGCGGCGCCGCCGGGCCATGACGCCGCCCAGCCGGACAACGGCCAGCGGCAGGAGCACGAGCAGGGCCAGCAGCAGGATCGCCACCGCGATCACGGCCAGGACGGCGATCGTGTGGCCGGCCGAGTCGCTGAAGGCCTCCAAGCCGTCCGGGATCAGGTTCCAGTCGAACAGCAGGTCGAACGGCGTGCCGAGGATCGAGTAGAAGCCCATGTCGAGGAGTTTCACGATGCTCAGCGCGGCGATGCCCAGGCCGGACAGGGCGCCGGCGATCCGCCTCACCCGCGGCGGCAGGACGATCAGCAGCGCGCCGAGGAGGAGGGCCTCGACCGGGATGTGGACGAACACGGTGGGCGTGAGCGAGGTGAGCCTGTTCGGCAGGAGCAGGGCGGCCAGCACGAGAACGGCGGCCAGGGCGGTCGCCGCCCACGCCCGGGCGCGGGCCGCCGCCCGGCGTCCGTCCCGGTGGTCTCCGTCTCCGTGGCCTCCGTTCGCGGCGACCGCGATCCCCACGGATTCCGCCGAGGCACCGCCGGCGTCGCCGGGAGCGGCGGGATCAGGCGCGGCCGGGTGAGTGGCGGCGGGGGCAGGGGCGGTGGTGCGGGATGCGCTGGCGCCGGCTGCCGCGGCCGGGTTCGGCGGCTGCTGAGAGCGGGTGGAGTGCGACACCTCACGGCCTTTCCATGCGAAGCCACGGCGATGCGGTCCGGGCTCGGGAGCCGGGCCGCCCCGCTCTCGGGGCCTGCGGACGGTTGCGGTTCGGTGACCAGCGTCCTCCGCCGTACCCCGATCCACGGGACGTCGCCCGATCCGTCATGGACTCGTCATAGATGGCGCCTCTCCGGTCGCGCTGGGACGCCGCCGTCGCGCTCACCCGTCGTACGGTCACGTCCGCCGCCTTTCGCCCGGCACGGCCTCCCGTTCCGCGGCCTCTCGTCCCGTTGCTCTTCCGCTCCGCGCCGTCTCCCGTCTCGACGTGGCCCCCCGTCCCGCGCCGCCTTGCGCCTCGGGGGCGGCGGCCCGCCGCCCGCACCGCCGGCGCGCTCATCGCCGCCGTGCGTCCGGCGCGGACCGTCGGCTGAAGGCCATATGTCTGGCCTGACCCGGCGTAAGCAGTGCAAATGGGTCGTACGCTGGCGTGCATGGTGTCCTCTGCCGAACCGGCCGACGCAGCGGAGATCAAGCTCGCCCAGATCCGCGCGATCACCGATGCCGCGCTGGCCCACATGAGCGCGGGCGTGGTGCTGGAGGAGCTGCTGGGCCGGGTGCGGGAGATCCTCGACGTCGACACGGCGGTCGTGCTGCTGCTCGACCAGTCCGGCCGGCAGCTCATTGCGACCGCCGCCGACGGCATCGAGGAGGAGGTGCACCAGGGGGCGCGGGTGCCGGTCGGCGAGGGCTTCGCCGGACGGGTTGCGGAGCGGCGCGAGGCGGTGATCATCGAGGACGCCGCGCAGGCCGAGGTCGCCGACCCGCTTCTCGTGCACCGGGGGCTGCGCACGTTGCTCGGCGTCCCGCTGGTGGCCGGCGGCCGCCTGATCGGTGTGCTGCACGTCGGCACGCTGCGGTCGCATCGGTTCACCGACGACGACGTGGAGTTCCTCCGGATGGCCGCCGACCGGATCGCGCTCACGGCCCGGACGTTGATGACCGAAAGCGAGCGAACGGCAGCGCTCGAACTGCAGCGGAGCCTGGTGCCGTCCGCGCTGCCGGACATCGAGGGGGTCGAGATGGCCGCCCGTTATAGCCCGGGCCGGGCATGGGTGGGCGGTGACTGGTACGACGTGTTCACGCTGCCGACCGGCGAGCTGGGCGTGGTGATGGGGGACGTGGCCGGCCACGGCCTCAAGGCGGCCGTGATCATGGGCCGGATGCGCAGCGCCCTCCGTTCGTACGCCCTCGAATCCTCCGACCCGGCCGTGGTGTTGCACAAACTCGACCGGAAGATGCAGCATTTCGAGCCCGGCGCGATGGCGACCATCGTGTACGCGGTGTTCGATCCGGGCATGGAGCGGGTGCGGCTGTCGTCGGCCGGTCACATGCCGCCGGTGTTCGCTCGCCCCGGGGAGCGCACCGTCTCCCTGGAGTCGCGGATGAGGCCGGATCTGGTGATCGGCGCCGACGACACCGTGCCGCGCCACACCGCCACGCTGGAGATACCGCCCGGCGGTCTCCTGTGCCTTTACACCGACGGGCTGGTCGAACGCCGGAAAAGCTCCATCGACGTCGGCATCAAGGTGCTGTGCCAGGCCGTGCGCGCCGAGCGGCCCGAGGCGGTGTGCGCCGCGGCGATGGAGGCGCTCATCGGCCGTGAACCCCTGCAGGACGACGTCGCGCTCCTCGTGCTGCGCCGCAGCCTATCCGGCCGGTAGCCGGCACACGCGGCGGCGGTGACCGCAGGCTCGCGCAGTGCGGCACCGGCCGGATGAACGGCTCGATCTCCTTCCGCCCAGCAGTAGCACGTACGCGTCGGCGTGCGACATGCCCGCCGGCTCCCGGAGGCGATACCGCGGCCCGTCGTCCCGGCGGGCGGCGTAGGCACGAACCGCCAGGTCACGGCGGGCCGGACGGCTCGGGGAGCACGCGACACCGGGATATGGACTCGCCTCAGACCCACGTTCCAGGCGAATCGGACATTGAGGGACAATCGTCACGATAGTGCATCTGAGTCGCGGAAATTGTCGAAATCCCGGCTTGTCTGATCGGGTGTTGTGTCAGCCTAGATACGGGCTGTGCCGATGCGAGTGCTTATTACTCAGTATTGTGCAGCCTGTTGCCGATCGCACCGAGGACGCCGATGCCTGACTTTCCCGTACCTGCTACCGGCGCTGAGCGCCAGGATGCCCGACGACACGGCAGGTCTCCGACCCGCGGCAAGCGTCGCCAGAGCGGTATACGCGCCTTTCACCTGTGCATTTCCGTCCTTCCGGCGGCCGTCGTGGGGCTCTTCGGGCTCGCCGCCGTAACGGTGCTGTACACCGGTGACCCGGCCGGCGCGAAAACGCGCCTCGTGCTGATCGGTGCCGCGGTCGGTGCGGCGATCACGCTCGGCGCCGCCGTTTTCGCGGCGGACTCGGCGACCCGGCGCGTCCATCGTCAACGCGTCTCTCCGGTGACGGCGGCCCCGGCGGTTCCTCACGGCAACGGCGACCTGCAGCGGCGGCTGAACGAGGTCGGCTTCCTGGTCTCCCGTGGCCGGCAGGACATCCAGGAGCTGCTGGAGCGGCTGGCGAACGGCGAGAAGGTGTCCCCGCGCGGCGCCGAGCACCCGCCCGCCGACACCGGCGATCCGGTGATGCGGCTGGTGGCGGAGGTACGGCAGGCGCAGAACGAGGCGTGGAACGCCGTGCTCGCGGCGGGCCGCAGGCCCGCCGGCCGTGCCGACCACCGCGTCGATGTCTTCGTCAACCTCGCCCGCCGGATGCAGTCGCTGTCCCACCGTGCGATCCAGGGTCTCGACGAGCTGGAGAACCAGGTCGAGGATCCGGACCTGCTCAAGGGCCTGTTCCGGGTCGACCACCTCAGCACCCGCATGCGCCGCCAGGCCGAGAGCCTCGCCGTCATCGGCGGGGCTGCGTCGCGCCGGCAGTGGAGCCGGCCGGTGACCGTGTACGAGGTGCTGCGCTCAGCCATCGCCGAGGTCGAACACTACAACCGGGTCAAGGTGGTGCCGCCGGTCGACGGGACGCTGCACGGCAGCGCCGTCGCGGACGTCATCCACCTGCTCGCCGAGCTCATCGAGAACGCCACCAAGTTCGCCCCGCCGCACACGCAGGTGCTCATCCGCGTCGAGACCGTCACCGTCGGCCTTGCGATCGAGGTGGAGGACCGCGGGCTCGGCATCCCGCGGGAGAGCCAGCGACGTCTCAACGAGCTGCTCGCCGACCTCGACCGGGTCGACACTGACGAGCTGCTCAAGGACGGCCGCATCGGGCTGCTCGTGGTGTCGGCGCTCGCCCGCCGCCACAACGTCCGCGTCCAGCTGCAGACCAACCTGTTCGGCGGCACCCAGGCCGTCGTGGTCATCCCGTCTGAGCTCGTCGGCGCGGACGGGGAGGAGCCGGAGCCGCGGCGGCAGGCCCGGCCGACGGCCTCCGAGCCTGCCCCGGCCATGACCGCGAGCGCGTCCATGGCCGGGCGGCAGCCGTCGGCGGCGCATGTTCCGTTCGGCGCGGGTGCGGACGCCGGCCCGGGCCAGGCGCAGAACGACCGCGAGGCCGCCGGTGCCCGGACGGCCGCCGCGCCGCCGCCGTCCTGGGACGATGCCAGTCCCGCCCTGCCCACGCGGCACGCCGATTCACACGCGGGCGCGCCGGTGCAGGGGACGGCCTGGCAGACCGCGGCGGCGTCCGTTTCCGGGACCGCGTCCGGCTCCGCCACGGGGTCCAGCTCCGCGGCGGCACCAGGCTCCGTGACTGCGTCCGGCTCCGCGTCGGCGGCAGGCGTCGAGGCGGAGCACGCCGGCCGGGCGGCAGGCAGCGGGGAGCGCCCGCCGCTGCCCCGGCGCCGCGCCCAAGCGAACCTCGCCCCCGAACTGGTCAACGCTCCGGCGTTCCAGCAGGACGACCAGGGCGTCGAGCACAACCCTGGACTCATGGCGGCGTTCCAGAGGGGCATGCGCAGCGGCCACGACGATGACGCCGCCGCGGATGGCGCCGATGGCACAGGCTGACGAAATATGCGAAATAGAAGGAGCGTCCATTGAGTGCTGTCTCCCCTAACCAGGCCCAGGATCTTGCTTGGCTGTTGCGGGGGCTGGGCGAGGAGGTTCCGGTCATACGCGGCAGCGTGCTGCTGTCATCCGATGGAATGCTGAAGGCCTCCCACGGCTTCGACCAGGTCAGCGCGGAACAGCTCGCCGCGCTCGCGTCCGGGCTCTTCTCCATCGCGCGCAGCGCGGGCACGAAGTTCGACAACAGCAACGAGGTCCGGCAGGTGGTGACGGAACTGAAATCCAGCCAGCTGTTCATCTCGTGGGCCGGTTACAATTCGGTGCTCGCGGTGCTGGCGAAGGGCGAGGCCGACCCGGCCGTCGTCGGTTTCGAGATGGCCCGGCTGATCAAGGCCGTCCGGCCGTTCCTGCATACCGCGGCGCGGCCGGCGGCCACGCCGGCGGCCACGCCGGGCGACCGAAATCAGTCGATATGACGTTCGGTGACGACGAGGTCTGGCTCGACGACGCGGCCGGTCCGCTGGTGCGCCCCTACATGGTGAACGCCGGCCGTACCCGGCCCACCGTCGAGCTGGACATCCTCTCACTGATGGTGGCCACCGGCCACCCCGCCCCTTCCCCGGACCCGGAGCACGCCAGGGCGCTGGAGCTGTGCCGCAAACCGACCTCGGTCGCCGAGGTCGCCGCGCACCTGCGGCTGCCCGTGGCGGTCACCAAAGTCCTCCTCGCCGACCTCGTGGACTGCCAGGCGATGGCCACCCGGCCGCCGCGTCCCGCATCCGACACCACCGACCGAGTCCTCTTGGAGAAACTGCTCGATGGACTACAGCGAATCTGAGGCGTTCCCCACTCAGGTCAAGATCCTGATAGCGGGCGGTTTCGGTGTGGGCAAGACGACGTTCGTCGGCGCGGTGAGCGAGATCGAACCGCTCAGCACCGAGGAACTGCTCACCGCGGCGAGCGTCGGGATCGACAATCTCGGCGGGGTCGAGGACAAGTCGACGACCACCGTAGCGCTCGACTTCGGCAGAATCACGATCGAGCAGCACGGAATCGTGCTCTACCTGTTCGGCACGCCCGGGCAGCAGCGTTTCTGGTTCATGTGGGACGAGCTGTCCGCCGGGGCGCTGGGCGCCGTCGTGCTCGCCGACACCCGCCGCCTCGAGGCGTGCTTCGACGCCGTCGACTTCTTCGAGAACCGCGGAATCCCGTTCCTCGTCGCGGTCAACGAGTTCGACGGCGCCTTCCGCTACGACCCCGAAGAGGTGCGCAGCGCCCTCGAACTCGACCCGCGCGTGCCGATCGTGCTGTGCGACGCGCGCGTACGCGAGTCCGCCACCGCGGTACTGAGGGCTTTGGTCAAGCACCTTCTCACCGCCGTCCCATCTCCGTCCTGACACCCATCCGCCACCTAGGGAGGCTCCCGTGATCCACGAACCGCTGTACGAGCCCGCCGGACACCTGCTGACGCCCGCCGACAATGAGGTGCCGCAGCGGACGGCGCGCCTGCGCGAGCTCGGCCTCGGCCAGGCGCCGGATCCCGAACTCGACGCCTTCGCCCGCGACCTCGCCGAGGCCGCCCGGCACCTCGCCGGCACCGAGCTGCCCCCGTTCGCGATGGTGAACTTCGTGACCGACCAGCAGTACATGGCGGGCCTGTACACGCCGCCGGCTCCCGGCGGCGACCTCGCCGGTGCGGTGGAGCTGGGCCGGGAGGTGCCGCTCGACCACGGCTACTGCCCGCACGTCGTCGTACGCCGCAAGGCGCTCGTCCTGGACGACGTGTGCGACTACCCGCGCTTCGCCGGCAACCCGGTCGTCGACAAGCTGGGCATCCGCACGTACGTCGGGGCCCCGCTGATCGACCACACGGGCACGGCCCTCGGCACGATCTGCATCGTGGACCGCGAGCCGCGCCCGTGGGGCCATCCGGGGCTCAATCTCATCAAGGAACGGGCGGCGGAGCTCATGCGGTTGATCCGCCGCCGCGAGGGACTGCCGGACTAGCGCGAGGTGGCCTCGGCGGGGACGGGGATGGAGCGCGAGATCTGCATGCCGTCCGGGAGCGGGGTGCCCCCGTCGCCCAGCACCCCGGTGGCCAGCAGGCCGAACTCCGTGGCGACGCCCGCGATGTCGGCCTTGAGGAACTCGATCGCGGCCCGTGCCCGGCCGGCGTCGGCGCCGGTCTCGTCGGCCCAACGCATCACCTGGCCGATCGCGAACGCGTAGGCGATGGCGCGTCCGGCCAGGACCAGGTGCTCCTGCTGGAGGGGCTGGTCGAGGAAGCGCAGGTCGAGCCGGTGCGTGGCCACGGCCGCGGCCGTGAGCGGCCACTCGGCCAGGAAGCGGCTGAGCGGCCGGCCGTCGGTCCGGGCCAGGCAGTACTCGGTGAGCTGCTGGCTGAGCAGGTCGTTGGTGCCGTCGAAGATGGTGTAGACGCGGGCGTCCAGGAACGCCTGGGCGGAGATGTTGGTGGCCGACCCGCAGCGGTAGCCCTCGCCGCCGACGAGCTGCTGGTAGTGGTGCGCGGCGCTGAGCATCCGCTCGGTCGCGACCGTCTTGATGGCCTGCACGGCGGGGAACGCGCCGATCATCTCGCCCTTCAGGTCCAGCACCGTCTGCAGGTAGTGGTTGAGCGCCGCGCAGATGGTGTAGGACGTGTCGATGGCGGTGAGCCGGTACCGCGCGAAGCGGATCGCCGACAGCGGGCCCGGGCCGATCCTGCGCCGGTCGGCGTACGCGTGCGCCTCACGGCTGATGCGGCGCAGGAACCCGCATCCCATCGCCGCCATCAGCGCCCGCGACGCCATGAGCATCTCCACCATGGGGCGCAGGCTCCGCCCGTCCGCCGGGATCCGCCGGTGCCGCGGGACGACCGCGTCGATCTCGTTCAGGCCGTAGTCGATCACCTTGAGGCCCAGCGGCTCGTACGCCTGCAGGGTGCGGAAGCCCTCGCTGCGCTTGACGATGAAGTAGCCGTACTCGCGCCGGCCGTGCTCGTCGTTCTTCGCGCTCACCAGCCACCAGTGCGCGCTGAGACTGAAGGCCTGCCAGTGCTTGCGGCCGCGGATCCGGTAGCCGCCCTCGACCTCCTCGAACGTCGTGGTCATGCCGGACATGGCCGAGCCGCAGCCGGGTTCGGTGGAGGCGAAGCCACAGACCATCGGGTCGCTGCCGGCGTACTGCGGCAGCACCTCCCGCTTGGCCTCCTCGCCCGCCCACAGCACGATGGGCCGCAGCGCCACCCCGGTGACCACGGTCACGTACATGCCGAGCGGCAGGTTCCACTCGGAGATGGTCTCCACGATGCGGCACATCTCGATGTGACTGTCGCGGCCGCCGTACTCCTTCGGCAGGGTCGGCAGCAGCACGCCGGCCCTCGTGAGCAGCGTCCAGTCGTCTGCGGGGAGGTTCTGCTGGGGGTAGGTCGCGGAGTCGAAGCGCCGGGCGACCGTCTCGATGCCGGCGATGAACTCGTCTGTCGGCAGGGACAATGGATCATTCGTCATGGTGTCCGCTCTCACGGGTCGCGGGTCAAGTCGGGGAAGTCGTCGGGCATTGACGATCAGGAGCACGCTCACGTCCGATTCACGGTAATGAGACCGACAAGACCAGCCTCCTGTGATTCGTGAGTATCTGGGAGGGTTCCACGGTCATCCTGAATCTATCGATCACGAAACGCAAGGCATCTTTGCTTGGCCGTAATCGGACGGCGGCGCGCGGATCGTCGACCCCGCCGTTTTGATGGCGAATTCGTCGCAGGTCGATCGATCGGGTTCCTCCGCTGGACGATCGTCGGCGTCTAAGCGGTGTCCGTGGGTTGCAGTCGAACGTATCGCATAGTCGTCATTCGTGATCTTTCGCCCACGAGCGTGTGGCGACGGCTGCGGCGGATCACCCTGTGGTTTCCGCGTTTTCAAACCGTGATCTTCGCCACAGGGGATGCGGAGAGGTGCGAAAGCGTACTGAGTTGTACGATCACCCGATCGCCGAGTAGGTTCGTGGAATGGCGGGAATTCGCCCCGAAAATGGAGCTGGAATCTGCTCCATAATGGGCGGTAGCCGGCAAGGAAAACGGCGTGCGGTGTCGCGGGGAAAGGCCGGCATATCTCGACGCGCTTTGCCGTCGGTTAGGCAATCGCTGCATGGTTCGCTGGTTTCTGGCGGAGGGGTGCTGTATGCGATGCGCAGGTACGATACTACGCCTCGCGGTGGTTAACCACGATTTTCAGTATCTTGTCATATATTGTAGATCCTCGAAGTGTTTTGGGTGCGTTGCGCCCAGTATGTGACATTGTCAGCGGATTCGGCGCGCCCCCGGACGCCGCCCACGCCGGCGCGCAAATGCGCGCCGGGTCGGCCTGGTGGTAGACGGCGTTCTGCAGCGCGAGGCCCGCCGCTTGTCGGTCCATGGAGCCGACCGAGCAGCAGGCCGCGACGCCGGCCGCCGAGCCGACCACGAAACCGACCACGAAACGGACCGAAGAGAGGCCGAAGGATCGTGAACACCGCACTGCTCGTGATGGACGTCCAGCGGAGCAGGCCGCCGCCCGTTGCGGACGGCCGGCCCGGCGCTGCCCGCAGCCGCCGGTCACGCGTTCGCCGGTCACGCGGCCGGCGTTCCGCCGCCGGCGATGAGCGGGCGCGCGGCCGCCGGGCGAGCGGACGAGACGCGGGCCGCCCGTGCGGCGGATGGGCGGTGTCGCCGCGGGCGCGGTCGCGGGGTACGGCGTGCCCGGCCAGGGCCGGACGCGGGGCGGTGGGGGACGCGGCGACGGATGAGCCGGCGTGCGCTGGGGTGGGGCGGCCTCGCCGGGCACTGGGCCGTGGCGTACGGCGTGCGCCGTCAACGGCCTGGAACGGCGGTGTCGGCGGGCGGTGTCGGCGGGGGCGCGGCGAGCCGGTCGCGCAAGACGAGAAGGACCACGACCAGCAGCGCGGCCAGGGCGAGGAGGACGTAGAGGTTGCCGACCAGCAGTTGCGGGCCGTGCCAGCGCCGCTCGCGGTGGTCTCCGAACGGGACGGTGCGGATGAGGCCCTGGGGCAGCGGCGGGAGGCCGGACACCGCGAAGACCCACGCGCCGAAGAGGGCTTCGAGCGCGAGAAGGGCCGCGGCGCCGCCTGCCGCACGGATCCAGGCTGGGGCACCTCCCGCGCGGGTCCAGGCCCCGGCGCCGCCTCCCGTCCGGAACAAGACCCCTGCACGACCCCGGTTCCACGGCCCGCCCGGCAGCGGCGTCCCGGCCCGCACCGCACCAGGCGATGCCCGGCCGTCGCGCGGCCGGCCCGGCGCGCGCCGTTCGCGCCGCGCCCGCCGGGCCGCGCGGACCGCGGCGTCGGCGGCCAGGACGAGGACCGGGGCGATCCAGACCCAGTGGTGCGACCAGGAGATCGGGGAGATCAGCAGGCCGGTGACCGCGCATGTCGCGACCGCCGAGAGTTCGGCACCGCGCCGGCTCTGCCCGGCCGCCGCCCACAGCCCGGCCGCTGCCGTGACCGCGGCCGCGGCGAGCCAGTAGGGCCGGGCCGCCTGCTCGCTTCCGGCAAGCCGCACCAGCGCGCCGTACAGGGACTGGTTGCCGACCCAGTCGACGGGGCCGACACGGTCCGGCGACAGGAACAGCCCGTCCAGCCAGTACTGCCGCGACTCGTGCGGCAGGGCCGCGAACCCGGCGGCGACCGTGAGGAGGAACGCGCCCACGGCGACGGCGGCGGCCCGGAACCGCCGGGTGACGAGCAGGTAGGCGATGAAGACGGCGGGCGTCAGCTTGATCCCGCTGGCGACGCCGATGCCGGCACCCTTCCAGGGACGCCGGTCGCACTGGGACAGGTCGGCCAGCACGACCAGCATGAGGATCAGGTTGATCTGGCCGAACCACAGCGTCTTCTGCACCGGCTCGGTCCACAGCGCCGCCGCCGAGACCGCGAGCGTGGCGCCGGCCGGCGCCGGGGTCCGGCGGTGGCCGAGCATCCGCCAGGCGATGCCGACGCTCAGCACGAGCGCCGCCAGCCCGGACAGCGCCGACATCCAGCGCAGCGCCGGCATCGAGAACACCGACAGCACCTCGAAGACCGCGGCGGCCATCGGCGGGTAGGTGAAGCCGAAGCCGCCGATCGTCTCGTCGTACAGGCGGTGGGAGTGCCGGGCGAGCAGGCCGCCCCACCGGTAGACCTTCAGGTCGGACATCGTCCACAGGTCGTGCGGGTGCCCCAGCACCATCAGGACGTACGCGGCGACGGCGGCGCCGAACGCCACAAGCCCGCATGCGAGCGCTGCCGCCGCGCCTGTTCCGGTCGCCGGCGCGAGCCCCTCGCCGGCGACCGGAACGCTCCCCGCCCCCTCGCGTCGGCGCACGACCGCCGGTCCGCCCTCCGCCGTCGGGAGCTCAGCCCGCCCGGCCGCCGGTGACCAGCGCGAACCGGCGTTCCCAGCGGTCGAGGATGGAGTCGGGGGCGTAGCGGCGTACGGAGACGCGGGCGGCCTCGCCGAGCGCGTCGCGCAGGTCGGCATCGGCCATCAGCCGGTCCAGGGCGTCGGCGAACTCCATGGTGTTGCCCGGGGTGACGACGAGGCCGTCGTGCCCGTCGGTGAGCAGCTCGCGGACGCCCGGCGCGCAGTCGAAGGCGACCGTGGGCAGGCCGTAGGCCATCGCCTCCATGATCGACATGGGGAAGCCCTCCTCGCGGGAGGACAGCGCGAAGATCGACGCGCCGGTCAGCGCGGTCTCGATGTCGGCGGTCGCGCCGGCGAACTCCACGCTGCCGTCCAGGCCCAGCTCGTTCGCCTGGCGGCGGAGCGCCGCCTCCTCGGGCCCGGACCCGTACAGCCGCAGCCGCCAGTCCGGGTGCCGGGGCGCGACCTGCGCCCAGGCCTCCAGCAGCATGTCCTGGCCCTTCTCGAAGGCCAGCCGCCCGAGCCGTACGACGACCTTCTCGGTCCGCGGGGAGACCACGCGCGGCTCGACGTGCAGCGGGTTGGGCATCGCGCCGGCGTTGGACATCCCGTCGAACGCCCATGCGTCGGCGTCGGCGTCGGTGAGCGCGAGCATGAGGTCGGCGACGGCGAAGTGTCGTTTGACCCGCTCGTACCGGGAGGAGCCGCGCGTCGCCTCGTACGACTCGTGGCTCATGCCGATCACCGGCATGCCCCGCGTGTCGGCCTGGCGGACCCATTCCATCGCCCACACCTGCGCCGCGATGACGACGCCGCCGGGCCGGGCCGCGCTGAACAGGGCGCTGAGCCGGGCGGCGCCGCGCCGCACCATGAGGCGGTGGCGGAGCCGGCCGATCCGCCCGCGGTGGCGGGGCGGCGGCTGGTCGTGCACGACGCTGATCGTGTACGGCGGGTCGGCGCCGTAGTCGTGCACCCGGTCGGCGTGCGTGATGCCGATGAGGTGCACGCGGTGGCCGCGGGCGGCGAACAGGCGTCCGATGTGGTGCGCCCAGCGCTGCAGCCCGCCCAGTTCCTCGGTGTTGTTGCAGACGATGAAGATGTCGCGGGCCTCACCCACGGCGGCCTCCGGTGAAGAATCGTTCGACGATGGCCTTGGCGGCGGTGCCGGTGTCGTACTCGCCGAAGTTCTCGACGAACCGCCGCCGGCGTTCGGCGTGGTCGCGGCGGACGGCCTCCAGGTCGCCGAGCGCGGCCAGCAGCCCGTCCTCCTCCCGCACGACCGGGCCGGGCGCGTGCTCGGCCAGGTCGAAGTAGGCGCCCCGCGACCGGCTGACGTACTCCTCCTCGTCGGGGGTGTAGAAGACCATCGGCCGGTCCAGCAGCGCGTAGTCGAACATGACCGATGAGTAGTCGGTGACCAGCGCGTCGGCGAGCAGCATCAGCGTCGTCACGTCGTGCTCGTCGCCGACGTCGATCACGGTGCCGCGCAGGCCCGGCGGGATGACCGCCGTGCTGAGGTAGTGCGCGCGCACCAGCAGCACGTGCGTGCCGCCGAGCTCCTCGGCGAAGCGGGCCAGGTCGAACGGGATCTCGAACCGCCTGGCGGGCCGGCCCTTCTCGTCGGTGCGGAACGTCGGCGCGTACAGCACGACGGTGCGGTCGTCGCCCCCGAGGCCCAGCCGCCGCCGCAGCTCCGCCAGCTCATTCGGGTCGCCGCCGGTGACGAGCGGATCGTTGCGCGGGTACCCGACCCGCAACGGCTCGGCGGTCACGCCGAGGCCGCGCATCAGCGTCCGCACGTCGTGCTCCGAGCGCACGACGAAGTGATCGAACCGGCCGATCATCCGGTGCAGCCGCCGGTGCTCGTGCAGCGGCGCCTGCTTGACCGACGGCTCGTCGAAACCCATCCGCTTGAACGCCGACCCGTGCCAGGTCTGGATGTAGGTGGTCTGCCGGCGCTTCTTGAGCCCGTCCGGGAAGCCCTGGTTGTCCACCCAGAACTCGGCCCGCGCCAGCGCCCGGTAGTAGGCCCATGACCCGCGGCGGACCAGCTCGGCGTCGGCCGGGAAGCCGCGCCTGCTGTCGTCGTAGGACCAGATCGCCCGGTACGGTGCGCCCGACGCGCGCAGCGCGCGGTGGATGTACTTGGGGTTGTCGGAGTACTGCGCGCCCAGGTGGCTCTCGAACACGACCGTGCCCGGTCGCACCGGCAGCCGGATGAGGAACCGGTTGAACACCGCGATCTTCGTCTTCCGCGAGGTGAGCCGTCTGCGTACCGTCCGCTCGATGCGCAGCAGGCCGTGCCACCACCGGGCGCCCGGCCCGGTGCGGGACGCGCGGCGCAGCGCCGACAGCGTGGCTCGGGTGAACCGGCGTTCGCCCACGATGCGGAAGGCCAGCTCGCCGGAGTCGGCGACGTACGCCTCCAGGTGGTCGCCGGCGATCCGGGTCAGCCGTGGCCGTACGGGCACCTTGACGCCGTCGTGCGCGGTGCCGTCGGAGGTCAGGCGCACGAACACGCGGTCGTCGTCGCAGTCCAGGCGCAGCCACAGGCCCCACGTCTGGTCGACGAGCCCGATCGGGCGTATCCGGCGGGGCGGGAGGGTCGCCTCCCAGCGGACCACGTCGCCCTCGCGCCGTACGGTCGCCGGCACCCGGAAGGCGCGGTTCTTGCGGTGGCGGTCGCGGATCTCCAGCCTTCCGGTGATCTTCTCCGGGGTGCCGAGCCGGCCCAGCGGGTTCACGATGTCGCCGGACAGCCGCAGGGCGCCGCCGTCCCGCCGCATCGCGGTCACCCGGCCGCCCAGCGTCAGCCTGCCGAGAGGTACGGAGTGCACGCCCAGGTCGGTGACGTCGAGGATGCGCCGGGCCGTGTCGGTGTCCAGGTGCCGGCCGGACCAGTAGACCCGGCCGTCGCGCTCGACCGGGCTGATCGACAGGATCGGCGACCTGGTGCGTGAGTGCTCGGCGGCGGCGATCGCGGCCTCGACGTCGCCCTCGCGCACCATCCAGGAGGCGATGGCGGGCATCGGGTTGCACGCCTCGAACACCGCCGGGTCCATCTCCGCCAGGTAGGACCGGGCCAGCTCCACGAACGCGGCGCGGTACTCGGGGTCACGGGCGCGCAGCTCGCGCAGGTAGAGCAGCATGTCGTGGTTGACGAACTTGATGTTCTTGCGCAGCTCCAGGTCCGCCGCTCCGTGCGCGCGGAACGTCGCGTCGATGCGGCGGTGGATCTCCAGCCGGTCGGCGAAGTTGCGCAGCTCGGCGCGGCGGTGCGTGATCGACGGCGTCTCCGCGCGCGGGATCACGTACCAGTTGTAGACGCGGTGCGGGATCGTGACGAAGCGCCGCGCGGAGACGTACGCCTGGGCGCTGAACAGCAGATCCTCGTAGTGCAGCCGGTCGACGAAGCGGAGCCCCTCGCGGTCGAGGAAGTCGCGCCGGTAGCACTTGTTCGTCGACAGCGTGTCGTACAGCAGGTCGGGGTTGTCCAGGGCGCTGTCGTGAACCGTGGTCTCCCGGTACAGCCGGGGGTACCAGCTCTTCTCGCGGCCGGGGAGCACCCGGACGCAGCGGCCGGAGGCGAAGTCAGCGTCGTGCTCGTCGGCGGCCGCCACGAGGTTGCGGCAGGCGTGCCGGTCGAGCGTGTCGTCGCTGTCGAGGAACATCACGTACCGGCCGCGGGCGAGCTCGATGCCGGCGTTGCGCGGCGCGCCGCAGCCGCCGGAGTTCTCCTCCAGCGTGCGCAGCCGGACGCGATCGGGGTGCGCGGTGGCCAGGCGGGCGGCAGCCCGGGGGGTCGCGTCAGTGCTCGCGTCGTCGACGATGACGACCTCGACGCCGGCGAGCGACTGCCCCAGCGCCGACCGCACGGCGCGGGGAAGGCGCTCGGCGTCGTTGTAGACGATCACCACGACGGTCACATCGGGGTTGCTCGGCACCCATTCACCTCTATCGCGCATGTCACCGGAAGTAGCTACTATCGCGATAGTAAGAACTTGATGGTTATTCGCCCGTTAACGCCGTGGTCCAGATGGCGCATCCGCTGGTTGCGTGCGCTCGACGTCGGCGGTCACGTAAGGGAACGTCCTCCAACAAATCCGCATGATCAAGGCAAATTCCCCATCCAGGGTTGGTGTACCACCCGCTACCGATCCTCACGCCGGGTAGCTCTCGCCGGGAAGGCGATGGAATCGACGCATCCGGTGAAGGGGGCCGACCATGAACGTTCCGGCACGCGCGCTGCTCCTCGGCGCATTCTCGATCGCACTGGGTACCCCGGCGAGCACCGCGTGGGCCGCCGCGGTCACGTCCGCGGGCGGCCCGGCGACCGCTCCCGCCGTCTCCGTGACCCGCGTGCCGAAGCCGCAGACAATGGCCGACCTCGACCAGGCCCTGCGCGGCGAGGCGTTCGCCAACGCCTCGTACCGGCTGTACGCGGACCAGGCCCGTAGAGAGGGCCACCCCTCCGTGGCGCGGATCTTCGAACGCGCGGCCGACGTCGAGTTGGGCGAGCACTTCCCCGAGGCCGCCAGGCTGCGCGGGCTCGTCGGCAGCGACACGTCGAACCTGCAGGCCGCGATGAAGGGCGAGAAGTACGAGTCGACGACGATGTACCCGACCTTCGCCAAGCGGGCGCGGAGCGCCGGCGACACGAACGCCGCCGAGCGCTTCTCGGAGATCGGCAACGATGAGAGCAAGCACGGGGCGGCGTTCGGCACCGCCCTGAACGTGCTGCAGACCGGCAAGGGCACCATGCCGGCCGCGCCGACCGCCACCGCGCACGAGGTCCCGGCGGGCGCGCCCGAGGTCAAGGCGCAGCAGACCAAGACCGACCTGGATGAGGCCTTGCACGGCGAGGCGCTGGCGAACGCCAAGTACACCCAGTTCGGCAAGCACGCATCCGCGCAGGGCAACAAGGCCCTCGCGGATCTGTTCCAGGGCACCGCCGACGTCGAACGCAAGGAGCACTTCGCCGAGATGGCCAAACTCGCCGGCCTGGTGGGCACCACGCGCCAGAACCTGGACAAGGCGATCGCCGGCGAGCGCTACGAGTCGACGACGATGTACCCGGACATGGCCAAGCGCGCCCGCGCGGCGGGCGACACCGAGGCGGCGCGGCTGTTCGCGCACAACGCGAGCGACGAGGCCGGGCACGCCCGCGCGTTCGAACAGGCCAAGAACAGCCTCGGCGGCTGAACGGGCACGCACGTGATCGGCCCGGGCGGCCGCGGCCCAGGCCGGGCCGGCCTGGGCCGCCGATGCCCGAGCGCCGCCCGGAATCGGTCTGGGCGGTCGGCACGCGAAGACCCCGAAAGCGGTTCGGGCACCCGCGGACAACCGGTGGCCGCGCCCGTGCACGCGGCCGCCAGCCGTCCGTCCTGGTGCCCTCCGCGGCGGCGGTCCGGCGCGGAGCGCCGTGCGGGCAGGATCCGCCGGCCGCCGGTGCCCATGAGCCACGACGCCGAGCCAGCGCAGCGGATTCGCGATTCGCCGTCAGCGTCACGCCGAGGATGGTGGGAGCGGCCGCCGCGGCCGCCGTATCGCGCCGGTGAAATGCCGTGGTCACCTTACGAGCGGGCGGTCGCGCCGCACGAGGTCGTTGCGCCGCGCCGTACCGCGCGCGGCGTACGCGGGATGTCTTCCATGGTCTGACGCCGTGCGCCGGGAGGCCCGGCATGCTGGCCTCCGTACCGGCTGCGGCATGCTGGTCGTCGCGCCCGCCGGTGCGCACGTTGCCCGGTCCCACGGAAAGCCGAGGAATCGCCGATGCCCGAAGACGCCGCGGTGGAAGCCGACAAGCCAGGCGCGCCCCGACAGGCCGGCGCCGGCGGGCTCGGCCGGCGGGACGCGGCGGGTACGGCCGGGAGCCCTGCGTCACCCGTGGCGGATGCGGATGGGGCCCGCGAGGCGCGGACAGCCGGCACCGGCCGGCCGGATCGTAAGGGTGCAGCCGAGGCCGAGGAGCGTGCGGGATCACCCGCGGCCGGCGCGCACGGGGCCGGGGAGGCGCGGCCGGTGGACGCCGGCGGGCCGGACGGTGCGCGTGCGGCGGAGGTCGAGGGAGGTGCCGGATCGCCCGCGGCCGGCGCGGGCCAGGCCGGCGGGCGGACCGGGAGGCGGCGTCCGGGGCGGTTGCGCCGGTGGGGGAGGCGGCTGCTCGCGACCGTGCTGGCACTGTTCGTCGCGGGGACGCTGTTCTCGTTCGTCTACAACGCGGCGACGGCGAAGCGCGCCGCCGTGCCCCCCGGGCTGACGTACGTCTATGCGGCCGGCATCCGCACGCGGTACCGGCAGTGGGGCACGACCGGGTCGCCGATCGTCCTCGTCCACGGCTTCATCGAGTCCGCCGACTCGTGGAGCCGTCTCGCGCCGGTGCTGGCCGAACGCCATCGGGTGTACGCGCTGGACCTGACCGGCTGGGGCTACAGTCAGCGGCGCGGTCCCTACAACGCCGAGCACGACGCCGAGCAACTCCTCGGCCTCATCGACGCGCTGCACCTGGACCGGCCCGTCCTCGTCGGGCACTCCACCGGCGCGGCGGTCATCGCGGCCGCCGCGCTGCGCGACCCGTCCCGCGTCGGCGGCCTGGTCTTCCTCGACGGCGACGGCCTGAACACCGGCGCCGGGTCCGGCGGCGGAGGCCCGCGCCTGCTGCCTGACCCGTACCGGACGACGCTGCTGCGGCTCGCCGTGCGATCGGACCGACTGATCCGCACGATCTACGACGCCCAGTGCGGGCCGGCCTGCCCACGGCTGGACCGCGCCGGCATCGAGCTGTGGCGGCGGCCGCTCCAGGTGCCCGGCGCCGAGCACGGGCTGTGGCAGATGAAGGGCATCGTCGGGCTGCCGGCCGCCCGGATCGCGATGCTCGGCCGCCTGCGGATGCCCAAAGCCGTGATCTACGGCGCCGATGACGACGTGTTCTCCCGCTCGTCGCCGTACGAGACCGCCCGGCGGATCGGCGCGCCGTCCCCGACGGTCATCCCGGACGCCCGGCACCTGTCGATGATCTCCAACCCGGCCCAGGTCGCCGCGGCGATCGAGGCCATGCCCGGCATGAGATGAACCGTCGGCGGGGCCGGGCCGTCGGGTGATCTGGCCATGGACGCGGGCCGGCGGGCGTGTCCGATCCGGCTGTAGCCGCGCGCCAGGACTGCACGTGACCCTGAGCGAAGCAGAACGCGCGATCGACGGCGGCGACATGTCCGTGCCACCGCCGTGGCCTTGGGTCTGCCCGTTGCGGCCGCGCCGGACCGGGCGGGACGGTCCGGCGCGGCGCGTTCACGGGCGCCGATCGCGGCGCGGCTACCGGATCGCGACCGTGGCGTGGAGGGGCAGGTCGCCGGAGGAGTCACCGGCGGAGATGCCCCACGATCCGGGCACGGCCGTCCAACGGTGCGCGGAGGTGTCCCAGATGGAGAACGCCCTCCGGTCGAGCGTGAACGTCACGTGCCTGGTCCGCCCCGGCCGCAGCGGCACCTTCGCGAAACCCTTGAGCTGCAGCGGCGGCTCGCCGGCGCTCGGCGGAGCGGTGACGTACACCTGGGCGACGTCGGCGCCGGTCCGGTGGCCGGTGTTCGTGACGTCGAGACCGACGCGCACGTGGCCGCCGCGCGCGGGCGCGACGGTCAGGTGCCGGTACCGGAACGTCGTGTACGACAGGCCGAAGCCGAACGGGAACAGCGGCTGGATGTGCTGCTGGTCGTACCAGCGGTAGCCGATCTGCAGCCCCTCGGAGTAAGTGGCGACGCCGTTCACGCCGGGCCAGCGGTCGGGGGTGTGCGCGGGCGTGTCGGTCTCGGCGCGCGGGAACGTCACCGGCAGCTTGCCGGAGGGGTTCACGTCGCCGAACAGCACCGCCGCGACGGCGTTGCCGTCCTCCTCGCCCGGGTACCAGGCCTCGACGACCGCGGGCACCTTGTCCAGCCACGGCATGAGCACGGGCGCGCCGCTCTTCACCACGACGACGGTGTGCGGGTTGGCGGCGGCGACCGCGGCGACGAGCTGGTCCTGGTTGCCGGCGAGCGACAGGTTCGGCCGGTCGCGGCCCTCCGTCTCCTGGTCACCGACCATGACGACGGCGACATCGGCGGAGGCGGCGAGCGTGGCGGCGGTGGTCACGTCGGAGCCGTCGGCGTAGGAGACGGTGGCGCCGGCGGGCAGCCGGTTCTTGATCCCGGTGACCGGGTCGACGGTGTAGAGCGGGACGACGTGCGAGCTGCCCCCGCCGCCGGTCTGCGCCGCGCCCGCGTACGGGCCGATCACCGCGACCGAGTGGGTCTTGGCGGCGTCGAGGGGGAGCTGACCGCCGGTGTTCTTCAGCAGCACGATGGCCTGCTCGGCGATGCGGCGGGCGACGGCGCCGTCCCGCTGGGCGGGGATGGGCGTGAGCGTCAGGGGCCGGTGGAACAGCCCGAACCGGATCATCACGGCGTACCGCCGGGCGATCATCCGGTCGATCACCGACTCGCTGATCTGCCCGGACTCGATCGCCTGCTTCATCGCCGTGTCGAAGTACTTGCCGGTCGGCATCTCCAGGTCCTCGCCGGCCAGCGCGGACGGCACGGTGCTGTGCGTCGCGCCGAAGTCGGACTGCACGAACCCGTCGAATCCCCACTGTCCGCGCAGCACGGTGCGCAGCAGGTAGTCGTTCTCGCAGTTGTAGGTGCCGTTGACCTTCGGGTAGGCGCACATGACGGTGCCGACGTCGCCGTCCTTCACCGAGGCCGCGAACGCGGGCAGGTACAGCTCCTGGAGGGTCCGCTCGTCGATGTGCTCGTCGATCGTGAAGCGGTTCGTCTCCTGGTTATTGGCGGTGTAGTGCTTGACCTCGGCGATGATGCCGTGCCGCTGCACGGCGCGGATGTCGGCGACGGCGATCCGCCCGGCGAGGTACGGGTCCTCGCCGTAGGTCTCGAACGTGCGGCCGTTCTGCGGCACGCGGGTCAGGTTGATGTCGGGCGCTTCGAGCAGGCTGTGCGCGAGGTCGCGGGTCTCGGCGCCCTGCACGTCGCCGAACGCATCGGCCAGGCCGGCGTCGAACGTCGCGGCGAGCGCGATCGGCGCGGGCAGCGCGGTGGCGGGCTTTTGCCGCCGGTCGTCGCTGGGACCGACCCCGGCGGGCCCGTTGGTGATGCGCAGCGGCGGTATCCCCAGCCTGGGGACGCCGGGCACGTACCGCTGGTGGTCGGCGTCCTGGATGCCGTGCAGCTGCGTGATCTTCTCGTCCAGGGTGAGCTGGGAGACCAGCCACGCGGCCTGCTGCTCGGGCGTCTGCCCGGTGCGGGGCTCGGCCGACGCGGCGCTCGGCACGGCGGCGAGCGACGCGGCGAGCATCGCGAGAGCGGCCAGTCCCTTGAGGGCGTGGGGGGTCCGGAACGTCATGGTGTCCCGCTCCTCGCTTGTCGGGTAACGGACGTGAAATCCTTTTCCGTGGGGCATGAGGGGTAAGCGGGATGGGATGTCGATGGCCGGACGTGGCCGATCGCGTCACCGGCCGACCTCGTCACCCGCCACCGTTCTCACCGGTGGCCGGCGACCGTCGGGTCGCGGTGCTCGGGCTGCGGTGCTCGGCCATGGCCGCGATCTCTTCTCGGCACGTGTACGTCCGATGACGACCGAGCACGCGACCGCGCTCGGCCGGATCGGCGCTCGGCAGAATCGGATTCGGGGGCACCGCGCGGACGGCGGGCGCAGCACACTAGATTGGGCGGGCGTGAGCGAACCTCGTGAGTTTCGCCCGCTCGATCGGGGCGATCTCGGCCTTCCCCCGCACCCTGCCGGCATCGACGTCACCGTACCGAGCCCGGCCCGTATGTACGACTACTACCTCGGCGGCAAGGACAACTTCGAGTCCGACCGGCGCGCCGCCGAGGAGATCTACAGCAAGATCCCCGACCTGCCGGAGGTCGCCCGCGACAACCGGGCCTTCCTGCAGCGCGCCGTACGCCACCTCGCCGAGGCCGGCATCCGGCAGTTCGTGGACATCGGCGCAGGCCTGCCGACCCAGGGCAACGTGCACGAGATCGCCCAGAAGGTCGACCCGTCATCCCGCATCGTCTACGTCGACAACGACCCGATCGTCCTCGCGCACGCGCGCGCCCTGCTGACCGGCAGCCCGCAGGGAGCCACCACCTATATCGAGGCGGACCTGCGCGACCCCGAGCGCATCTTCGCCGACCCCGCCCTGCGCCGGGTCATCGATCTGGAGCAGCCGGTCGGCCTGCTGATGGTCGCCGTCCTGCACTTCATCACCGACGACGAGGACCCGCGGGGCCTGCTGGCCCGCTACCGCTCCTTCCTGGCGCCCGGCAGCCACCTCGTCCTCGCGCACGCCACCCGCGACGACCGGCCCGCCGAGGCCGTCCAGAAGATGACCGACGTGTACAAGCGGTCGTCGGCACCGTTCGTCTTCCGCACCCGCGACCGTATCGAGGCGCTGTTCGACGGCACCGAGCTCCTGGACCCGGGCCTGGTCTTCTGTGCCGACTGGCGCCGCGACCCGGGCACGGCCCCGTCGCCCGCCGCCCCCTGGAACTACGGCGGCGTGGGCGTCATCCGCTGAGGGCGGGCGGAGGCGAGCCCGCACCGGCGCGCGGCGCCTGCGCTCGCACGGCCGCGCCCGCCTCCGCCTGGCCGCCACGGTGCCGGATCCCGGCGGTGGGTGCGGTGCGTGCGCGCCTCGGCGCGCCGCGTATGCGGGTGTGCCCTTGGGCTGTACGGGCTTGTACGGGCATTTCACGATCTCTTCTCCCGGCTCCGGTCGTGCGTTTCGCTGGGACGCTCGAAACGGGCGACGGAGCGGAGGGGACTGATGACGACGATCCGGATGGACCGCACGTCGATCGATCATCGGACCGTTTTCGGGAACCCGGCGCCGCCGCGGTGTCACCGGAGCCGTCACGGCGGTCAAGGCGAAGAGGACGGGGACAGCTGAATACCGTTCAGTAACGCCGTTCGCGGGCATGGAGGAAACGGAAACCGCTTTCTCCACGCCCGTCCCAGGTGAACGGATGCCACTTGTGGGGGACCTTTCCACCGTCTCGCGCAAGCGCCGGTCGGACGAGCGTGCGCTCGAGGTCATCAACCGGTGCCTGCGGGCGACGAGAGACCGGGGCCGCCGACCGGCCCGCTACCGCCGCACAACCCGGCCGTCCCCGCCGAGATCATGGACTGGACCGCGCGGGTCGCCTGGACGGCGATCCAGTGGCTGGCGCGCACGAACCCGGCCCTGCCCGCCCGGCTCCGCCCCGGCCACCTCGCCGACTGGCACCCCCGGCTCGCCGCCGTCCCCGTTCTGGACGACCTGGTCTGAGCCGCCGCAGGGCGCGGCCCGCCGTCAGGCACTGCGGGCGCGGAACGCGGCGCGGTAGGTGTGCGGGGCGACGCCCACCAGGCGGCGGACGTCGGCGAGGTCGCCGGCTTCGTCCTGCCCGGCGACGGCCTGCCCAGCGTGTACGTGAGCGGGGACAACGCCTCCCTGGGCATCGTCCGCGAGGTCGCGGACCGGTTCGGCCGGATCGACGTGGCGATCCTTTTCGCCGGCGCGGCCCGCACCGCGCTGGTCGACGGCCACCTCACGATCACCAGCGCGCAGGCGGCCGAGGCCGCGCAGATCCTGGACGCCGCGCATGTCGTCCCCCTGCACTATGAGGGCTGGCGGCACTTCACCGAGGGCCGCGACGACCTGGCGAAGGCCTTCACCGACGCCGGCCTCGCCGACCGCCTCACCCTCCTCGCCCCGGGCCACCAAGGGGTCTTCACCGCCGCACCGCGCTGACGGCCCGGCCGGACGGCGCTCAGCGTTCGCGCCCGGCGGTGTCCGGGTTCGCGGCTGACGGTGCGTTCGCGTCCGGCGATGCTCAGCGTTTGCGGCCGACGGCGGCGAGCATCCAGACCGACTCGGCGTCGCGCACGGCGCCGGGGTCGTCGGGACGCCACAGCGGCAGGTTGACCAGCCCGGGCTCGACCAGGTCGTGGCCGTCGAACAGGGCACGGATCCACTCGGGGGAGCGGAAGACGGCCGGTGCCGTCGCCTTGTTCTTGTAGACGTCGGCGGCGGTCTCGGCGACGTCGGCGTTCTGCGGCGGCGGCACGATGTGCGAGATGGCGAGGTAGCTGCCGGGACACGTCGCCTCGCGGAACGTGCGGACGACCCCGGCCGGGTCGTCCTCGTCGGCGACGAAGTGCAGCACCGACATGAACAGCACGGCGACGGGACGGTCGAAGTCGATGAGCCGGTGCACCTCCGGGTGCTCCAGGATGTGCCGGGGGTCGCGCAGGTCGGCGTCGATCAGCGTCGCGGGCCCTGTCTCGGGCAGCAGCGTCCGCGCGTGTGCGTGCACCAGCGGGTCGTTGTCGACGTACACGACTCGCGTGGCCGGGTCGATCGCGTGCGCGATCTCGTGCACGCTGCCCTGCGTGGGCAGCCCGGTGCCGATGTCGATGAACTGCCGGACGCCCGCCTCGGCGGCCAGGAACCGTACGGCCCGGCCGAGGAACGCGCGGTTCTCCCGCGCCAGCACCCGCACCTCGGGGGTGAGGGCGAGCACCTGCTCGGCGGCTTCCCGGTCGGCGGGGAAATGGTGGTTGCCGCCGAGGTAGTAGTCGTACATCCGGGCCGGTGTCGGCCGGTCGGTGCGCAGGTCGACGGGGACGTCTTCGTCCGGCACGACCACTCCTTCGCGATAGCGCTGTTCGGTCGTCGCGGGGAGCCTAGCGACCCGCCTCGATCGCCGCACCGTTGCGCGGGGAGCGCGTTCCGGCCGGGCCGGCGCGCGGTTCGGCGTCTCCACCGTGCCGCAGCCTCCACGCCGGGACGGCCGCGCCGGGGTGCGCCGAACGATTCGCCGGTTCCGGAGGTGTCGCAGAGATCGCGGCGGCGGCCGATTCCGGACCGAAGTCCCACGCCGTGGGAGGGCGAGCGCCCCTTCGCCGGCGTACCGGGGCGCGCCATGACAGAGGAGGCCGCCGATGATGCCCATCGTCAACGGGCCGGGCTGGGTGCACGGCTACGGGCGCGGGAACGGGGCGGCGTCCGAGCCGGGCGTGGTCAGCGGCGCCGGCCGACCCCGCCCAGGATCCAGACCTCCTCGGGGTCCTCCACCTCACCCTCGGGCCGCCAGCCGGGCAGGTGCACGAGCCCCGGCTCCACCAGGTCGTGGCCGTCGAAGAACCGGAGGATCTCCTCGCGCGACCGGAAGACGGCCGGCGAGGTGGCCTTGGTGTTGTACACGTCGGCGGCGGCCTTCGCACCCTCCGTGCTCCGGTCGGGCATGATGCCGTGCGAGATGGCCAGATAGCTGCCCGGCCGCACCGCGTCGCGGAAGGCTCCGACGATCCCGTACGGGTCCTCCCCGTCCGTGACGAACGGCAGCACCGCCACGAACAGCACGGCCACCGGCTCGTCGAGGTCGATCACGCGGTGAAGTGCGGGTGGCGCAGGATCGTCTCCGGTTCCCGCATGTCCGCCTCGATGATCGCCGTGCTGCCGTCACCGGGCAGCAGCGCCGCCGCGTGCGCCCGCACGATGGGGTCGTTGTCGACGTACACGACCCGCGCGCCCGGGTTCACGTCCTGCGCCACCTCGTGCACGTTCCCCTGCGTGGGCAGGCCCGCGCCGATGTCGAGGAACTGCCGGACGCCGGCCTCGCCCGCCAGGAACCGCACGGCCCGGCAGAGGAACGCGCGGTTCTCCCTCGCCAGCCGCCGCACCTCCGGTGCCGCGGCGAGCACCTG